>JACPXU010000043.1 GCA_016196375.1 Candidatus Omnitrophota bacterium
AACGTGTCAAGTTCTCAAAGAGCTTTTACCGTCGACAAAAGGCTAAAATCTACCCACACCAAACGGAGAAGACCCTGTTTTATAAGCTGATCCAGCGCTTCCATCGGATCCACTGAAGAAAAACGATTATACCACACAGAAGGAGGAACCAGTCCCCCCATCGGGCATAGAGGGTAGGCGGTCGGGGAGTGATTCGAAGCTCCGCTGTCGCGACACCCGGTTGGAAGCGGGGAATCTGCGCCGGCGGATCCAGCCGCCGGCCGCATGGATCCACGAAGCCGGACCATCCGGTGTTGGCGGACCGGACCACCCATCGCCTCTCCTCCACGGCCCGGAAAACCGAGGCCTGGAGATGCTGGATCGAAGCGGCCGATCGCTCGAACCAGGCGTCGTTGGTGATCACGACGAGCCACTGGGCCCCTTCCCGCACGAAACGCCTCGCCAGGCCGGGGAACAGATCCTCGAAACAGATGAGGACGCTGAAAGAGGCTGATGGGTAGCGGCTGACGGCCGGCGGCTGGAAAACGGTGTAGCGATTCCCGGCCGAGAAGTCCCCCATCAGCACGAACCTGCGCAGCCACTCCAAGAACGGCGGGACGTACTCCCCGAACGGGACCAGATGAACCTTGTCGTATCGGCCGGTGACCACCCCGTTCGGATTCAACAGAAGGGCGCTGTTAAAGGTCCGAAGCCCCTCCTCATCCGACGTGGGAGCACCGACAAGGAATGGGGTGCGGGCGCCGGCAACGATCCCTTGAAGCCGGCCCATCACCTTCGGCTCCTCCAGGAAGCCGGGCACCGAGGTCTCCGGCCAGAGGATCAGGTCCGGATGCTCCTTCGCCGCCTCGGCGGTGACCGCCTCGTACCGTTTCCAGATCGCCTCGGCAAAGGCCTCGTCCCACTTCTGCCGCTGGGGGATGTTGCCCTGCGCGACGGTGACCCTGAAAGCGGATGACCCGTGACGAACGTTGAACGATGAGTTGGGATCGAGCTGCTGGAGGCGAAGGGTGCCATAGGTCAGGACCCCCACCAGGAGAAGGAGGGCGGCTCCGATGCCGACCCTCGCGGACGCCGCACCCTTCGCCGCCAGGTACAGGGCCACATTGACCATCACCACAAGGAAGGAGAGACCCCAGACGCCGGTCAGATCGGCGATCTGGATGAGGGGCAGCCAGCGCCACTGGGTGTGGGCGAGGAGGTTCCACCCGAATCCGCTCAGGAGAACCGAGCGCAGGTACTCCAGGAGCGCCCAGGCGGCCGGCAATCCAAAGACCACTGAACCCGGTGCCAGGATTAATCCTGGCACCGTTCTCTGTGCAAGCCAGCCCCACACGCCGAAATAGAGGGCCAGGTAGGCGACGAGGAGGATCACTCCCGGGACCGTCACGCAGCCGATCCACCAGATCGTCGCCCCAAAGAAGAGGAGCCCGATGAGGTAACCCTGGAGGAAGGCCTGCCCCGGTGAGCAGCGCTCGATCGAGAAGAGCCAGGGGATCAGGGCGCCCCAGGCGAGCCACCCCAGATCAAACGGCGGGTAGCTGAGGACCAGGAGAAGCGCGCAAACAAACGGGGTCAGACCCCAGAGGGTCTGACCCCACTTGGTTTTCCACGAGATCAGGCGCCGTGGCACTTCTTGTACTTCTTCCCGCTGCCGCAGGGGCATGGGTCGTTCCGGCCCACCTTCGGATGATCCCGGCGGATCGGGGCCGGCGGCTCATCCGCCATCGGCCCCTCCGCTGACCCCTGGAACCGCCCGTCGGTGGGCAGCGGCTCCGCCGCCGCTTCGGGGACAAGGGGGCTCGCCTTGGGGGCCTCCGGGTGGAGGAACTCCGTCGGGGTCATGATCCGGGCCGCCCGCTCCGGCCGGACCGGCTGGATCTTGAAGATCAGCTCCACCACCTCGGCCCGGACCGATTCCACCATCCGGGTGAACATCTGAAAGGCCTCATGCTGATATTCGACGAGGGGGTCCTGCTGGCCGTAGACCCGGTAGCCGATCCCCTCCCGCAGGTGGTCCATCGCGTACAGGTGATCCTTCCACTTGGAATCGATCACCTGGAGCATCACCCACCGCTCCAGGCCCCGCATCTGATCCGGCCCGAGCGCCGATTCGCGGGAATGGTAGGCGTCGCGGGCCCCCTCTTTCAGCCGCTCGACCAAATCCTCCCGCCCCAGCTCCTCCAGGCCGGGGATCGTGACGCCGAATTGGCCCTGCAGGGCATCCGCCGCCCCTTTGAGATCCCATTCCTCCGGGTCGTGATGCTCGGGGGCGCACAGCGCCGCGATCCCCTCCACCGCCTCATCCACCATCTCCAGGATCTTCGACTTCAGGTCCCCTCCCTCCAGGACCGCCCGCCGCTCCCGGTAGATCACCTCCCGCTGCCGGTTCATCACGTTGTCGTATTCGAGGAGCCGCTTGCGGATATCGAAGTTGTGCATCTCCACCCGCTTCTGCGCGGTTTCGATCGCCTTGGAGAGCCACGGGTGCTCGATCGCCTCCCCGTCGGGGATCGAGGCCTTGGTCCATTCCAGGAGGCGGTTCTCGCCGAAGATCCGGATCAGATCATCCTCCAGCGAGATCGTGAACCGGCTGGAGCCGGGATCCCCCTGCCGGCCGGACCGGCCCCGGAGCTGGTTGTCGATCCGCCTGGCCTCGTGCCGCTCGGTGCCCAGCACATGGAGGCCCCCCAAGGCCACCACCTTCTTGTGCTCCTCCTCGACCTGGACCTGGACCTTGCGCCGAAGCTCCTCCATGATCCGCGGAGGGATCTCGGCGGCGGGAACCTCCTCCCCCGCCGGAGAGCCCTTCTCGGTTTCATCCTTCAGCCGCTTCAGCTCCGCCTGGATCAGGAACTCCGGGTTCCCTCCCAGGAGGATGTCGGTGCCGCGCCCCGCCATGTTGGTGGCGATGGTCACCGCCCCGAACCGCCCCGCCTGCGCCACGATCTGCGCCTCCTGCTCGTGGTACCGGGCGTTGAGCACGTGGTGCGGGACCTGCCGCGCCTTGAGGAGGCGGCTCAGCCGCTCCGACTTCTCGATGGAGATCGTCCCCACCAGGACCGGCCGGCCCTTCTCGCTGAGCTCGGCGATCTCATCCACCACCGCCTGGAACTTCTCCCGCTCCGTCTTGAAGACCAGGTCCGGGTAGTTCGCCCGGATCAGCGACCGGTTGGTGGGAACCGTCACCACCTCGAGGTTGTAGATCTGGTGGAACTCCGCCGCCTCCGTCGAGGCGGTGCCGGTCATCCCG
>JACPXU010000040.1 GCA_016196375.1 Candidatus Omnitrophota bacterium
CGTAGGTGAAGTCCCGGGTCTGCCGCCCGTCTCCATGGATCGGCGGGTGCTGCCGGTTAAGAAGAGAGGTGATGAACTTCGGCACCGCCACGGCGTATTTGTTCTCCAGCAACTGCCGGGGCCCGAAGACGTTGAAGTACCTTAAGCCCACCGTCTCCAGGCCGCGGAGCCGGGTGAACATCGCGCAGTACACCTCCGAGGCGAGCTTCGAGGCGGCGTAGGGAGATTTCGGCCGGGGAAGCATCCCCTCCCGCTGGGGAAGGGGGGTGTGGTCTCCGTAGACCGAGCTGGAGGAGGCGTACACCACCCGGCGGACCCCCGCCGCCTGGGCGATGGGGAGAAGATGAAAGGTGGCGGTGGCGTTCACCTCGTGGAACTCCATCGGGTTGTCGACCGACTTGGGGACGGAGCGCATCGCCGCCTGGTGGTAGACCACCTCCACCCCCCTCACCGCCCGGCGGAGGACCCGGTCGTCCCGGATGTCCCCCTGGATGAACTCGATCCGCCGGGCGAAGGGCTTGAGATTGATCATCTTCCCGGCGGAGAGGTTGTCCAGCACCCTCACTCTCTCTCCCCGGCCGAGGAGCGCCTCCACGAGATGGGAGCCGATGAAGCCGGCCCCTCCCGTGACCAAAGAGAGTTTCTTCATCTTGGATGGAATGGTACCACGGAAGGGGTATAATGGGCCCCATGATCCGAAAACTGCTCGCCAAACTCGTCGGCGGTTCCCCGCGCCCCAAGCGAAGAACCGGGAAGAAAAGATCGGCCCCCAAGAAAAAAAAGCCCGCCGCGAAGAAGCGGCCGTCGAAGAAACCGGAGAAGGAGATGGGCCGGGTGGTGGCCTTCTTCCGGATCCCGGTCGTGGCGGTGATCCGGGTCAAGCAAGGGACCCTGAAGCCGGGAGAACGGATCTGGATCAAGGGCCACACGACCGACCTGAAGCAGACGGTCACCTCCATCCAGATCAACCATCAGCCGGTCCGGGCGGTCCGAAAGGGGCAGGAAGCGGGGGTGAAGGTCTCCGCGAGGGCGCGCCGGGGGGACCGGGTCTACCGTTTGAAATAGTCGAACTGCCCGGACCAGGGCCTGACCCGCTCCTCGAGCTGTCTTAACTCTTCAGAGGTGAGGGGCTGGAAACTCGAAACCGCCCGCGCGTTCTGTTCCACCTCCTCCGGCGTTGAGCATCCGATCAGGGCGGTGCTCACCGGCTGACTGAGGGCGTACCCGATCGCCTCCGCCGGGGTCAATCGGGTGGGATGGCTCAAAAGAAGGCCTCGGGCCATCACCTTCATGGCGACAACCCCCATCCCCTTCTGGGCGGCGGCCGGTAGAAACTCCTCGATAAAAGAGAGCCGCGCCCTGTCCGCCGCGTTGATGGCGACCAGCGCCGAGTCAAACGGGTGCTGCCGGACCGCCTCGACCAGGACGTCCGGAGCGGTGTGTCCCGTGATCCCCAGAAAGCGGATCATCCCCTGCTCCCTGGCCTCTTCCATCGCCCGGATCGCCCCTTCTTTGGAGAAGATGATCTCCAGCTCCTCCATCTCCCGCAGGTCGTGCAGCTGCCAGAGGTCCAGATGGTCTGTCTTCAACCGGCGAAGGGAATTTTCCAGCAGCCGGAGCGACCCGGCCCGGGTTCGATCGTGGGTCTTGGAGGCGAGGAAGATCCGTTCCCGGTCCCCTTGGAGCGCTTCCCCGAGATAATCCTGGCTCTGCTGGTAGGCGGGGGCGGTGTCGAAGTAGTTGATCCCGAGCGAAAGCGCCCGGCGGATCACCGGAACCGCCTCCCGCATCCGTCCGGTCGTCCGGAGGATCCCCTCTCCGCCGAGACTGACCAGGGTGACGTTGTGGCCGGTCCGGCCCAGGGGCCGGGTGGGCAGGGCCGAAGGAGGGCCTGACAGAGGGGCCGCCCATCCCGGGCGAGTTCCCCCCTTCAGGAAGAGAAGCCCCGCCAGGGCCTTCGCGGCCCAACCCAGAAACTCCCGTCGTGACAACTCCATTCAGACGGAGCGGTTGAAAATCCAGCTGAAGGGGCGCTTGGTGGCCCCCTCCGGCTGCTTCTCCATCCGGTCGGCCAATCCCCGGTAACGCTGAGCGAGGCCGCCGAGGTAATCCTGCCCCTTCGCGGCCTCTCCGGTCAACCCGGAGAGGCTGGAGATCTTCCAATAGTCGACGAGGTGGTCGATGATGTCCGCGTAATCCCGCATGGTGTAGACGCCGATCCGCTGGGCCACCTCGGCAAACTGGGCGAAGAGGTCCGTCGCGACGCCGTCGGCCATGAGACGGGCGGGCATCGTCACGGTGTTCTTCATGATCTGGGCGAACGCCTGCACCGCTTCGGAGGGATCCACCTCCATGATTTTCCCCGCGAACCGCTTGTACGCCTCCTCGTGCCGGGATTCATCCCCCGTGACAAGCGCGCAGATCTTGCCCAGGGTGGGGTCCCCCTTCTCGTTGGCCAGCCGGGCGGTGTTTCCATGCGAAATCTTGGTCGCCCGCTCCTGGAACGAGGTGTAGATGAGTCCCCTGTAGGGGTCGTTGTCGGTCTTGGGGTCAAAACCGTTGCGGATCAGGTGCTGGGTCGTGATCTCAAAGGCCCGCATGTTCACCCGGCCGGAGAGGTAGAGGTAGCGGCTCAGGATCTCGCCGTGGCGGTTTTCCTCGGCGGTCCAGCCCCTCGTCCATCGGGCCCAGGGGCTGTCGGATCTCCCCGTCTCATCCGTGATGCCGGGATGGCGGTTCAGCATCGTCTGATAGGTGGGAAGCGCTTCTTCGGTGACGGCGTTGCCGACAAGGACGATCAGGATCTCATCAGGCACCCCCCGGGCCTGGTCCCGCAGCAGCCGCACGCTCTCCCGCCAACCCTCCCCCTTCATGTCGGGAAGCACGTCCGAGGGCTGCCAGCTGTCGGGAACCTCCTTGAGCAGGGAGAGGTTCTCTTCGACGAATCCCTCGATGCTCTCGACCACCTCGGCGTGCCCGCGCATGGCTGCCATTCAGCGGACCGTCAGCCAGACGAGGCCGGCCAGCCCCAGGCGGTACCAGCCAAAGAGACTCAACCCCCGGCTGTTCAGGTAACGGATGAGGCCCCGCATCGTCGCCGCGGCGACGAGGGCCGCCGTCAGGAACCCGGCCGCCGCCGCGGACCATCCTATTCCTCGGACCCATCCGGGGCCGCCGGCGACGGCATCCAGCAGGGCCGCCGCTCCCAGGGTGGGGAGGGCCAACAGGAAGCTGTATTCGGCGGCCGCGACCGGGGAGAGGCCGATCAGCATACCGGCTAGAATCGTCGCCATCGCCCGGGAGGTCCCCGGCCACAAGGCGAAGCACTGGGCAAGCCCGATCCAGAGGGCGTCCCGGGCGGTCATTGAATCGAGCTCCCGGGTCCCCCGCCCCTTCCAGCGAAACCAGGAGTCCACCCAGAGCATGAGGAGGCCGCCAAGGGCCAGGGCGAAGATGACCGGCCCGGTGCCGAAAAGCTTTTCCTTGATGAGGCCGTGCAGGGCCAGCCCGAGGGCGGCCGCCGGAAGGAAGCTGACCAGGAGGTTCACCGCCAACCGAGCCCCCGGGGCGCCGCGGTCCAGGAGGGCCCCGCCCATCGATCTGACCCGCGGCCAGTACAAGCCCAGCACCGCGCTGATAGCGCCGGCCTGGATCACCACCTCGAACGTCTTCACGGCTCCGCCGCGCAGCCCGAGCCACTCCGAGGCCAGGATCAGGTGCCCGGTCGAGGAGACCGGCAGAAACTCGGTGACCCCCTCCACGACGCCGAGGAAGACCGCGTGAACCCAGTTCATGGTCCCTAGATCCGCTCCTTGATGTCGTCGAGGAGCTGGCGCGCCGCGCTCTTGTCCCCCAAGCCGACGCGGATCTCCAGGCGGGAGCTGGTCGGACCCGTCGAGATGACGTCCACGTTGACGTTGGCCCCGCTGGGGTCTTCTCCCCGGAGCTGAGTCGCCTTGGTCTTGGAGACGTCCTCCTTGAGGGTGATCTTCCGAGCCCTGAAGACTGCCTTCACCGCCGCGACGGCCCGGTCCATCGGCACTTTCCTCTCCTCGGAGATCACCTTCCCTCCCTGCCAGACCACCGTTCCGCCCGCGCCGGCCAGCAGCGCCACGCAGCCGGCCGAACCGAGAGCCGCCGAGATGAGCAGGATTCCCGCTAAGATGGCTTTTCGCATGGCTCTTCTCCTCTTATTAGGAGGCAGTGTACCACTTCAAAGGGCGTTTTGCCTTTATGCTGAGGACCGGCAAGACAAACCGGACGCCTCGCTTGGGTGTAGGCGCCGCCCTTGCCGGCGTTGTGGTCCTGGCGGCGGTGGGCGGGATCGGGGGATTCCGGTCTGCATTCAGGTAGGCGCCAGATAAAAACGCACAGCCACGTAGTGGCAAATGCTACCGCCCAAGACGAACAGGTGCCAGACGGTGTGAGCGAATGGAAGTTTTTTCCAGAGAAACAACGGAACACCGGCGCTATAGAGCACACCTCCTGCGGTCAGCCAAAGGATTCCTGCCATCGGCAGTTTCTCAAGCAAAGGGCGGGCGCCGATCACGATCAGCCAGCC
>JACPXU010000046.1 GCA_016196375.1 Candidatus Omnitrophota bacterium
TGAGCGGGATCAAGACCGCCGTCCTGTACAAGCTCAAGGATCATCTGGCCGCGGACCGCTCCACGCCGAGCGCCGATTTCGTCGCCGATCTCGCGGCCAGCTTCCAGTCCTCCGTCGTGGAGGAGGTGACGGCCAAGGGGGTGGCGGCCTGCCGTTTCCACCGGATCCCCCGTCTCGCCGTCGGGGGCGGGGTGATCGCCAATCAGCCGCTCCGGGAACGATTGAGGACCGTCTGCGGGGATCTCAGGATCGAGCTGGCGATTCCGCCGAAGGAGTTGTGCACCGACAACGGGGCCATGGTGGCCGGCCTGGGGTATCATCTGGAGCCGGACCCCTCCCTGGGCTGGACGGCGGCTCCGGATCTGCGAGTGGAGCTCAACTAAAATGCCCATTTCAGACCGTGAGGTGGTGGCTCGCCTGCTGTTGGCGGTCCTGTTCAGCGGGCTCATCGGCTTGGAGCGGGAGGTCTCCGGCCGGGCGGCCGGTTTCCGGACGCACATCCTGGTCTGCGTCGGGTCGGCCCTGATGATGCTCACCGGGATGCACCTCTTCGCCGTCTATCATGGGCTGACCGATGTGGACCCCGGCCGGATAGCGGCCCAGGTGGTCAGCGGCATCGGTTTCCTCGGGGCCGGCACGATCATCCAGTATCACGATTCGGTCCGCGGGTTGACGACCGCCGCCAGTCTCTGGGCGGCGGCCGGGATCGGGCTGGCCGTCGGCTCCGGCTTCTACGTGGGGGCGGTGGCCGCCACCGGGATCGTTCTGATCGTCCTGTACATCCTCTCCGTGGTGGAGCATCGCCTCGTCAGATCGAAGCGGAAACAGCTTAAGGAGGACGCTTAGGATGGCGATTCTCGGCAAGAGAAGGAAGGGGGCAGAGGAGGCGGCGGCCCGCATTCTGGACGTCACCGCCAGCATTGAGGGGTCTCTGATCTTTCAGGAGCCGGTGGAGCTGCGGATCAGCGGCCGGTTCGAGGGGACCCTGGAGACGCGAGGGAGCCTGACGATCGGGGAGAAGGCCTTTGTCAAGGCCGATATCACCGGGGAAACGATCACGGTGGCGGGCCGGGTGAGCGGGAAGGTGGTCGCCAAGCGCTCCTTGAAGCTGACCTCCACCGCCCTCCTCACCGGCGAGGTCTGGACCCCTCTCCTGGAGGTGGAGCAAGGCGCGCAGGTCGAAGGGGCGATCCACGCCAAGCAGGAGGCCGGCCTGCCGGCCTCAGGACCGGCTGCGAGGCAGGAGGGCCGAGTGGTGCCGCTTCCGCCAGCGGCAGCCGAGAGGCAGGAGGGCTGGATGACGGTGGCCGAGGTGGCCGAGTACCTGGAGGTGGAGGGCCGCATCGTCGAGCAATGGGCCCGGGAGAGGAAGATCCCCGTGGTTCAGGAGGGAGCTCAATGGCGGTTCGAGAAGAGCAGGATCGACGAGTGGGTGGCCACCCAGAAAAGTTCCTGACCTTGGAAGAGGCAGCGCGCAGACTCCGATGTTCCGTGGGCGATGTCGAGGCGATGGTGCAGAGCGGAAGGCTCCCTTCCTTTCGGCTGGGAGGCAACCTCCTGCGGCTGCGCCTGAGCGACGTCGAGGCGGTCGAGACTGATCTCCCCAAGCGGCCTCCTTCCTGGGAGCGGCTGGCCGATTTCATCTATTTCAACGATTTCTATCTCATTACCCTCCTGGTAATCCTGCTTCTTCTTGCCCTGATCCTGGCCCTGTGACCTCTTCTTCATTAAGGAAGCTGCTCTGCGCCTACCGGGCGGGGCGCCTCGATGCCGGGGAGCTGATGGCCCGCCTGCGGGATCTCCCTTTCCAGGATCTCCGGTTCGCCAAGGTGGATCTCCACCGCCCGTTCAGGCGGAACTTCGCCGAGGTGATCTATGCCAGGGGGAAAACCCCGGCCCAGGTCGTCGCCATCGCCCGGGTCCTTCGGCGAAACGGGCATCCGGTCCTGATCACCAAGCTCAATCGCCGGATGGCGAGCAAGATCCGGAAACGGCTGCCGGGGCTCCGTTACTTCCCCGAGGCGCAGTTGGCGGCCGGCGCTAGCGGAGGCGCCGCCACGCGCCCCGGCGCAGCGGCCGGCCCATTCCCCAGTCTCCGCGGGCCTGCCTCCGGTAGGAGTGGAGAGAAGAGTGTGCTGGTGATGACCGCCGGAACCAGCGACATCCCGGTCGCCGAGGAGGCGGCGGTGACCCTGGAATGCTTGGGTGTCTCGGTCAGGCGGCTCTTCGATGTCGGGGTGGCGGGCCTGCCCCGGCTCCTCGCCCATCGGAAGCTCCTCTGGGATGCCCGGGTGATCGTGGTGGTGGCCGGGATGGACGGGGTCCTTCCCAGCGTGGTGAGCGGCCTGGTGGGCCGGCCGGTGATCGCGGTGCCGACCAGCGTCGGTTACGGGGCCTCCTTTGAAGGGGTGGCTCCGCTTCTCACGATGCTCAACAGTTGTTCTCCCGGGGTCGCGGTGGTCAACATCGACAACGGCTTCGGCGCCGGCTATCTCGCCGCGACGATGCTGGATGGATAGGGAAACCCCTGATAAGGTCTGCTTTTCAACGTTCGCCTCGGCTGCGGCCGCCCCCCCGTTTCAAGTGGTCCGGCTGGGGCATGGGGTGGGCCACGGCCGGCCTCCCTGCGGCCCCACCGTGCTGCTAAAAATGGCAAATGCGCGACGGCCAAACGGTTTCGCCCTCTTGGCGACCATCTTCATCCTGGTGATCCTCTCCACGATGGCGGCGGTGATGGTGCAGCTCTACGTCGGGCAGTCGAAGGGGGCCTTGGAGGCCCTGGACTCGGCGAAGACCTTCGCGCTGGCGGATGGAGGGATGCGCTGGATCTTCCAGAACCAGTTCGACGGGGACACCGACTTCACCAACAACGCCTCTCCGACGGGTGCACCCTTCGGCGGAACACCGGTCACCATGGGGGAGG
>JACPXU010000037.1 GCA_016196375.1 Candidatus Omnitrophota bacterium
ACGCTCTTGGGGATTCCTCGAACGACTTTGGACGTTGATCTGACCGTTTGGGTTTCCGAAAACGAACTGGAAGCGTTTGTCGGGGAAATGACCAAGAACTCCCCCCCGAGGACAAGCACGGAATGAAATCGTGAGCAAAATGTTGTTGTTTCTGCATGATTCGAAAAAAAGGATCTAGCCCGTGATCTGCGGGATCTCCTGGAAGAGCTTGGGAGGGTATTGACAGGGAGAAGGTATTGATGTACACTGATTGGTGTAATTTATTACACCAACCGGGCTGCCATGCTGAATTTACGGTCGAAGATAGCGCAGAAGGTCTTAAGCCACCTCGCCCTTCATGAGAGGAGCGAGATGTACGTCAATGAGATGTGTCGGCGCTTCGTCGTCGACCGGGGGAATCTGGTCCGCAAGCTTAAGGAGATGGAGGGAGAAGGGATCCTCCTTAGCCAGTGGAAAGGAAGCCAGCGTTATTACCGGTTGAACCCTTCCTTTCCGCTGATTCGGGAATACAAGAAGATCATCCTCAAGACCGTTGGGGTGGAGCATTCCCTCGGGGAGGCTTTAAGGCGGATCCCAGGAGTCCGGGAGGCGGTGCTGTTCGGGTCCTACGCGCAGGACCGGATGGAGGTCTCCAGCGATCTGGACCTGCTGGTCGTTGGAACCCATGATACCGTGGATCTTCAGCGGGCAATCGCTGGGATCCAGAAAGAGATTGACCGGGAGATCAACGTCATCAGCATGAGTCCTGAGGAGTACAAAAGGAAACGGGCCACTGAACCCCTCCTGCGCTCCATTGCTCGGAATAAAAGGGTCCCCCTCCCCTTTCCGGAGGTGCGCTTCTCTTATAGCTATCAGGCTCTGATCAAGATGGGAGTTGCCCTGTTGGCGAAACGTGGACAGGTGAAGATTCGAAGTGTCCCGGGACATCACGTCAAGGTGCTGGAGAAGCTGAGCGAGCTTTTAGAGGATGAGGATATCTTGGCGGTTGGAAATGCGATGCGGATGAAGAGGAACGACGACTTTTACGGAGGAGGCGCCGTCATTACGGAAAAAGAGGCGGAGGACTACCTTAAGTTCGTGGGAGGCGTCGTGAAGAAGGCCCAAGGCGTCATCCGTTCCTAGTCAGATTGATGATGCGGTACGAGCTGTTTCTGGCGCTGAGGTACCTGGGAGGGTTGCGGCGGCAGCAGCCGTTCGTCTCGGTGATCGCGGCGATCTCGGTCCTCGGCGTCGCCCTCGGGGTGGCGGCCCTGCTCGTGGTGCTCGGCGTGATGGCCGGGTTCGACGCCGACCTGGAGGGGAAGATCATCGGGGCGAACCCGCACCTGATCGTCGAGATGGATGGGGGAGTCATTGACGAGGATTCGGTCCTTCGGTCGGTGGAGCAGATCCCGGGAGTGGTGGCGGCGGCCGGGTTCGTTCAGACCCAGGTCCTCCTCAAATACAAGGATCAGGCCACCGGGGTGATCCTGCGGGGGGTGGATCCGGTGAAGGAGCCGCGCGTCACCGGCCTGGCCCGCTCGATGGGGGAAGGGATCTGGCCGCCGGGGCCTGAGGAGGTGATCTTGGGATCGGAGCTGATGCGGCGCTGGAGGCTTCGGGAGGGGGATTCGGTCATTGTGATGGGAGGGGAGAAGGGCTCCAGGCATCCGATGGTGGTGAAGGGGGAATTCAGCACCGGGATGTACGACTATGATCTGAACCTGGCCCTCGCCTCGCAGGAGACGGTTCGCGGGATCCTGGATTGGCCGTCGGGCAAGATCTCCGGCGTGGGGGTCCGGATCCGGGAGGCGATTCAGGCCCCGGCCCTGAAGCGGACCCTTCAGCGCCGGCTCGGCTTTCCCTACTGGGTGATGAGCTGGATGGACCTGAACCGGAACCTGTTCGCCGCCCTGAAGCTGGAGAAGGTGACGATGTTCCTGATCCTCACCCTGATCGTCCTGGTGGCCTGCTTCAACATCATCGCGACGATCCTGATGATGGTGGTGGCCAAGACCAAGGAGGTCGGGATCCTGAAGTCGATCGGGGCCACCAGCGCCTCGGTCCGGCGGATCTTCACCTGGGCGGGGCTGCTGATCGGAGCCGGCGGGACCGGCCTGGGAACCGCCGTCGGGCTGGGGCTGTGCGGGCTGCTCAAAAAGTACCCGTTCGTCCGGCTGCCGGCCGAGATATACTACATTGACCGCCTCCCGGTCAGGCTGGAGTTCGGCGACGTGCTGGCGGTGGTCCTGGCGGCGATCGCGATCAGTTGGGCGGCCTGCCTCTATCCGGCCTGGGTGGCGGCGCGGCTTTCGCCGGCGGAGGCGGTCCGGTACGAATGAGCCCGTTGCTGGAGGGGGTCGCCCTGAGCAAGAGCTACCGGCAGGGGGGGGAGCCCCTCGAGGTGCTCCGGGGCGTGAGCCTGGCCCTCCAGCCGGGGGAGATGGTGGTGATCGTCGGCCCCTCGGGAGCGGGCAAATCGACGCTGCTCCATCTCCTGGGCGGATTGGATACCCCGACCGCGGGGAAGGTGATCTTCCAAGGGAGGAACCTCTACGCCCTCTCGGATCGGGAGCGGGCCCAGCTCCGGAACCGGGCGTTTGGCTTCGTCTTTCAGTTCTATCATCTCGTGCCGGAGCTGACGGCGCTGGAGAACGTGATGCTGCCGGGATGGATGGGGAACGGCGGCGGCCCCTCCGCGAAGACGGCCCAGAGGGCGCGGGGCCTTCTTGAAGAGGTCGGGCTGGGGAGGCGGCTCTCCCATCACCCCGGCCAGCTCTCCGGCGGGGAGCAGCAGCGGGTGGCGATCGCCCGGGCGCTGATGAACGGGCCCGAGCTCCTCTTTTGCGACGAGCCGACCGGGAACCTCGATTCCGAGACCGGCTCGAAGATCGTCGAGCTTCTCGTCCGTCTCAACCGGCAGGAGAGAAGGACGTTGGTGGTGGTGACGCATGAGACGTCGATGACTCAGGTGGCTGGGCGGGTGCTCTCCTTAAAGGATGGCCGACTATGGGGCTGAAGGTTTACTTCAACGGCAAACTGGTGGACGCCTCCGAGGCGAGGGTCTCGGTCTACGACCATGGCCTTCTCTACGGGGACGGGGTCTTTGAGGGGATCCGCTCCTACGACGGGCTGGTCTTCAAGCTGAGGGAGCATGTGGACCGGCTCTACGAGTCGGCCCACACGATCATGCTGAAGATCCCCCTCTCGAAGGAGGAGATGATCCGGGCCGTGGTGGAGACGCTGAAGGCGAATCGGCTCACCAACGCCTACATCCGGCTGGTGGTGACCCGCGGGGTGGGGGACCTGGGGCTGGATCCGCGCAAATGCGAGAAGGCCACGATCTTCATCATTGCCGACAAGATCGTCCTGTACCCCCAGCGGGTCTACAAGGAGGGGATGGAGATCATCACCGTCCCCACGCCGCGCAACGTCCCGGAGGCGCTGAACCCACAGATCAAGTCCTTGAACTATCTCAACAACATCCTGGCCAAGATCGAGGCGATCAACTCCGGCTGCGAGGAGGCCCTGATGCTGAGCGCCCACGGCTACGTGGCGGAATGCACCGGCGACAACATCTTCATCGTGCGCAAGGGAACCCTGGTGACCCCCCCGCCGTACGCGGGGATCCTCAAGGGGATCACCCGGGGCTGCGTCATCGAGCTGGCGGGGAAGGCCCGGATCCCGGTCCGGGAGGAGATGCTGACCCGCCACGACCTGTTCAACGCCGAGGAGTGCTTCTTGACCGGCACCGCTGCGGAGATCGCCCCGGTGGTCCGGATCGACGGCCGGATGATCGGCGCCGGCCGCCCGGGCAAGGCGACCCTGCGGCTGATGCGGGATTTCCGGGGACTGACGAAGAGCGCGGGAGTGAAGTATTAAGAGCAGGCGATGACGTGCGACCTGTGCGGCCAGAACGAGGCGACGGTCCATCTGACCGAGATCATCAACGATTCCAGCCGGGAGCTGCATCTGTGCGAGACCTGCGCCCGGGAGAAGGGCCAGCAGACCGCCCAGCAGTTCGGCCTGGCGGAGCTGCTGGGCGGGTTGGCCGATTTCGGGGCGAAGCTGGAGGGGGGGCCGGCCAAGACGAAGCTGAGCTGCCCCCAGTGCGGGATGACCTACGAGGATTTCCGGAAGAGCGGCCGGCTCGGCTGCGGGAACTGCTACGAGGCCTTCCACCGGTACCTGGCCCCTCTCCTGAAGCGGATCCACGGCTCCACCCAGCACGTGGGCCGCTCTCCGTCGGCGGCGGCCCCGGCGCAGGCCCAGGGGGAGGGGCCGAAGGATGAGCTGGCCCGGTTAAAGACCTCCTTGAAGGAGGCGGTGGCGGGGGAGGCCTTCGAGGAGGCGGCCCGGTTGAGGGACCGGGTCCGGGCCCTCGAGGCGAAATTAAAGAAGAGATGACCTTAAGCGACCTTGTCCACCAGACCGGGGAATGGCTGCGGGGCAGCGGGCCGCATGGAGAGATCGTCATGTCGGCGCGGGTCCGCCTGGCCCGGAACCTCAGCCAGGCCCCCTTTCCCCAGTGGGCCACACCGCCTCAGCGGGCGGAGGTGCTCAAGCGGGCGGTCGAGGGGGTGAACGGCTCCGCCTTCCTGAAGGGGTCGATGGTCCTGGAGCTCAAGGGTCTCTCCGAGCTGGATCGCCTTTTCCTCGTCGAGCGCCACCTGATCAGCCGGGAGCACGCGACAGGAGGGTTTAGTGGTGCCGCGTCCGCTAGCGGCAGCCACGCGACAGCGAACTCCACCGACAGCAGGGCGGTAGTGGTCTCGGACCGGGAGATCGTCTCCCTGATGGTGAACGAGGAGGACCACCTGCGCCTCCAGGTCCTGCAGTCGGGGTTCAACCTTCAGGAGGCCTGGGTGATCTTGAACCGGATGGAGGAGGAGCTGGAGAGGAAGCTCCCCTACGCCTTCTCGGCCGAGTGGGGGTACCTCACCGCCTGCCCCACCAACGTCGGCACCGGGATGCGGGCCTCCACCATGCTCCATCTTCCCTGCCTGGTGATGACCAAGCAGATCAACCGGGTGCTGCACGCGATCACGAAGCTCGGCCTGACCGCGCGGGGCCTTTACGGGGAAGGGACCGAGGCCACCGGCAACTTCTTCCAGCTCTCCAACCAGGTCAGCCTCGGGATCTCCGAGGAGGAGATCCTGGACAACCTGGAGCGGCTCATCAAGCAGGTGATCGAGCAGGAGGAGGCGGCCCGGAAGGCCCTCTTGAACCAGAGCCGGGAGGCGCTGGAGGATCGGATCTGGCGGGCCTACGGCACCTTGAAATCGGCCCACCTGATCACCTCCAACGAGACGGTGGAGCTTCTCTCCCTCGTCCGCCTGGGGGTGGACCTGGGGGTGATTCCCACCCTGGAGCGGGGCAGGGTGAACCAGCTCTTCATCCAGACTCAGCCGGCCCATCTGCAGAAGCTCGAGGGGCGGCCCCTCAATCCATCGGAGCGGGACGCCCGCCGCGCCAAGCTCCTTCGGGATTCCCTATAGAGAGGGGCCGTTTGGTGCTATTATATTTAAGGAAGCCATAACGAAGCGAATCGGCTTACTCAACCGTCTACGGAAAGGAGGTGGGGTGGGATGAACATGTTCAACCGGTTCACCGAGCGGGCTCGGAAGGTCATCCTGTTGGCGAAGGAGGAGGCGAAACGGTTTAATCACGATTATATCGGAACGGAGCATATCCTCTTGGGGCTGATCCGGGAGGGGGAAGGGGTCGCGGCGGCGGTCCTGCAGAATCTGGGCCTGAGCTCCGACCAGATCCGCCTGGAGGTGGAGAAGCTGGTGCAGCTGGGGCCCTCCACCATCGTCTCCGGAGACATCCCCGTCACCCCGAAGGCCAAGAAGGTCATTGAGCTGGCCATGGACGAAGCGCGGAACCTCGGCCACAACTACATCGGCACGGAACACCTCCTGCTCGGGCTGATCCGGGACGGCGAGGGGATCGCGACGGCGGTCCTGCAGCGCCTGGGCCTGCGGCTCGAAACGGTCACGGCAGAGGTCGAGCGGGCCCTGGCGGGCCTTCCCAAGACCCTGACCTTCGGCGAGGTGCCCTTCACCCCTCAGGCCAAGCGGGTCCTCGAGCTGTCCATCGAGGAGGCCCGGCAGCTCGGCCACAACTACATCGGGACCGAGCACCTCCTGCTCGGGATCATGAAGGAAGGGCAGTCGATCGCCGCGAAGATCCTGGAGTCCCTGGGCGCGCGGCTCGACGAGGTCCGCCAGGAGACGCTCGCACTCCTCGGCGACCAGTACTACCCGCGGCCGAAGAAGCGGAGCCAGACGCCGGTCCTCGACGAGTTCGCCCGCGACCTGACCCAGATGGCCCGCGAGGGGAAGCTCGACCCGGTCATCGGCCGGGAGACGGAGATCGAGCGGGTGATCCAGATCCTATCCCGCCGGACGAAGAACAACCCGGTCTTGATTGGTGAGCCCGGGGTCGGAAAGACGGCCATTG
>JACPXU010000042.1 GCA_016196375.1 Candidatus Omnitrophota bacterium
CGCTGGTCCTGGTGGGACCCCGCCAGGACCCTGCCGAGGATCTGTGCCAGGCCAGGAACGTCTTCTGGTTGGGGGCGCGACCCCACGAGACGATCCCCAGCTACATGGCCAATTTCGACGTCTGCCTCATCCCGTACAGGCTGAACAGCTACACCCGGACCGTCTATCCGACCAAGCTCCATGAGTACCTGATGCTGGGCAAGCCGGTTGTCTCCACGGCCCTGCCGGAGGTGATCCAGTTCAACAACGGGGATACCCCGCTCGTCCATATCGGGGGCGATACAGACAGGTTCGAGGCCTGCATCATCGATGCCCTCGCCGAACGGGACCCGCTTCTGCTGCGCCGGCGCAGGGAGGCGGCTCAGGCCCACTCATGGGTGGTCCGGATTGATGAGATGAGCCGGATCATGGAGGGTCGCCTTACCGCCAAGCGCTCCAGGGTGATCTCTCAATGGAGCTCTCTCCTCCAGCAGGTGTACCGGCGGGCCTCCAAACGGTTTTTCCGCTGGGTCACCGTTACCCTCTGCGCCTATCTGTTGGTTTTCCATACCCCGCTGATCTGGTGGATCGCTCGGCCGCTCAAGGTGTCGGATCCGCCGCGCCACGCGGATGCGATCGTTGTCTTTGCCAGCGGGGTGGGGGAATCGGGTCGGGCGGGCCAAGGGTACGAGGAGCGGGTGGCCCAGGCCGTCTGGCTTTACAAGCAGGGATACGCTCCCCGGATGATCCTCTCCTCCGGATATCGCTACGCCTTCAATGAGGCCGAGGTGATGAAGGCCCTGGCGGTTTCCCTGGGCGTCCCTTCTGAAGCGATCACCCTGGAGGCCTTCGCCGGCAACACCCATCAGGATGTCCGCTTCAGCGCCCGTATCATGCGGGGGAAGGGCCTTCATTCCGCGCTGGTGGTCAGCAGCCCTTACCATATGCGCCGGCTGTCCCTGGTCTGGCGCAGGCAGGCCCCGGAGATTCAGCCGATCTGGGCGCCGATCCCGTACAGCCATTTCTTCGGCAATGGGCGGCGAATCTCCCTCTCCCATCTCCAGGCGATCGCCCACGAATATCTGGGGATTCTCTATTACTGGTGGAGAGGATGGATCTAGGACCGGCTCTAAGCCTGGTGATCCCGGCCTTCAATGAGGGGAAGAGGATCGAGCAGACCCTCCAGAGGGTCCTTTCTTATTCCAACGGGATGGAGGGAGGGATGGAGATCCTCGTGGTGGATGATGGGAGCCGGGACGAGACGGCGTCGCTTGTTTCCCGGTACGCCCGGGGGCATCCCCAAGTGAAGCTGTTCCGTCTCCCGCGCAATCGTGGGAAAGGAGCGGCGGTAAGGTTCGGCATGCTGGCGGCGGCCGGAGAATACCTCTGCTTCTCCGACGCCGATCTCTCTTCCCCGATTGAGGAGCTGGAGAGGATGATCCCCCTTCTCAAAGAGGGTTACGATCTCGTCATCGCCTCCCGCGCCTTGCCCAATTCCCGGATCCTTGTCCATCAGGGCCGGATCCGTGAGGGCTTGGGGAAATCCTTCAACGGCTGCGTGGGACTTCTGTTCGGCATCAGATATCGGGACACCCAGTGCGGCCTCAAATGTTTCCGGAGCGAAGCGGCCCGCGCGATCTTCTCTCGAAGCCGCATAGGCGGCTTCGCCTTCGACGTGGAGGTTCTGCTCTTGGCGCGGCTGCTGGGCCTCTCGGTGGCGGAGGCGGCGGTTCGATGGGAGAATTCCCCCGACAGCAAGGTCAGCCTAATTCGGCATGGGCCTTCGATCCTCTTGGACCTCGCCCGGATGGCCTCCCTCCTTTATGGCGGCAGGTACGCCTCTCAAGGAGACGATCCCCCAAGCGGCGAGAATTCCCAACAGCGGCTCTATTCCCCAACGGTGCCTGAGCTCGACGTAAAAGAGGCTTTGCGCTACGGAAACGGAAAGGAGCAGGAGAAGCAGTAAGAAGAGGCCTCTGCGTTGCTCCTGGGGGAGGGAGGCGAAGGCGCGGCGGAGACCCAAGAGGGAGAGGGTGAGGAGCCCCGCGTAGAAGGCCCGATAGAGGGCCATCCAGCCGCTGGGATAAAGAAGCCCCGCGGTGGCGGTGAACCACCAGAAGGAGAGCCACTTCCGCCCCCAGAGGAGGATCCAGGCAAAGGGATGGCCGGTGATGAAACGAAACGCTTCCGATAGGAACAGACCGTACTGGCCCATCTCATCCGCGTGGAGTATCGCTTCCCTGAAGGATTGAGGCGCTCCTTCAAGGAGGGGCAGGCCGTTTCGAAGGTAGGCCGTTCCGGTGGCCTGGGGGTTGTTTCCCCTCCAGAGAAGCTCGGCGGTGTCGGTCGTGATGAAGATGAACCGGTGGAAATGGAGCCAGTTGCGCACCAGCCAGGGGGCGACCACCACCGCCGCCGCGACCAAGTAGAGGGCGGCGGGGACCCAATCCGTTCTCTTCCGGATGCCCCGACGATTTCCACTGAGGAGCCATCCTGCCGCGACGATGCCAAACAGGCCGATGGTCGGCCGTGTTAAAATAGTGAGGCCCAGCAGGCCTCCTGCCGCCCAGCCGACCCGGGTGGAGGGGTTCTCCTTCAGGCGCAGCAGCGCCCAGCAGGTCAAGCAGATGAGCAAGGCATCAAGGTTCAGCGGGTGGAGCTTCTTGACCGCGTAAACGATCAGCCCGGGGTGAAGGGTGGCCAGGAGGGCGGCGGCGATTCGGCCCTTCCGGGAGAGACCGAAGTATCGAGCGAGGAAATAGAGGACCACAGGGATAAGGGAGGAAACCAGGATCTGGAACAGGATGATCACCCTGGGGTCGTGCCCGAATATGGCGTAGAAGGCCGCGCAGACAAAGGCGTATAAAGGAGGAGCCTGGGCGAGATGGACCGTGCCGTAGAGGGAGCGCTGATACCCCAGGCCCGAGAGAAGGTTCAACGCCAAGCTCTCGTATTCGAACGGTTCCGGGTGAGGTCCCAGCAGGCCCCACGCCAGGAATCTGATCGCTCCGGCAAGGCAGAACAGCCCGATCGGAATCCCAAGAGGATTCATCGGGACTAGTCAAACACACCGTTCCTTCTTCTGTCAACATGTGCGGATTCAGCGGATTCATCCATTGGGAAGCGGAGCCGATCCCTTCCGATGAGCTCACCCGGGCGGCCGGCCTGATCCGGCATCGCGGGCCGGACGAGCTGTGCGCCGCCATGCCCAGCGACGGGGTGGGGCTCGTGCACGCCAGGCTGCGGGTGATCGATCTGTCGGACGCGGCCCGCCAGCCGATGTCCAACGAGGACCGGTCGGTCTGGCTCCTCTACAACGGAGAGATCTACAACTTCCGGGAGCTTCGCAGGGAGCTTGCCGCGCTGGGGCACCCCTTCCGCAGTCAGTCGGACACGGAGGTGATCCTCCGAGCCTACGAGGCGTGGGGCTCGGAGGCGATCCGCCGTCTGGACGGGATGTTCGCGTTGGCTCTATGGGACGGCGGAAAAAGGGAGCTGCTGCTGGCCCGCGACCGGGTGGGGAAGAAGCCTCTCTATTACTGGACCGACGGGCGGTGCATCGCCTTCGGGTCTCAGATCCAGGGGCTCCTGGTCCACCGCCACGTTCCCCGGGAGGTCAATGAGCCGGCGCTCCCTTTCCTCATGGCGTTCGGCTATCCGCCGGCCGGGCAAACCTGCTATCGGGGGATCCAGCAGGTTCCTCCCGCCTGTTGGATCCGGTTTCGCGCGGGGCAGGCCGATCCGGTCCCGCAGACCTATTGGGATCTTGAGATCGCCTCGAGGCCGGGCCGGGCCGATCCCGGGGAGGCGGCCCGGAGATTGAGGCACTTCCTCGCCCAGGCGGTCCGGCGGCGGATGATCGCCGACGTCCCTCTGGGGGCCTTTCTGAGCGGAGGGGTGGATTCCACCATCGTGGTGGGGCTGATGGCCGAGTCGGCGCCGGATCGCCCTGTCAAGACCTTCTCCATCGGGTTTGAGGGGGATCCCCGCTTCAACGAGACCCATTACGCTGAGATCGCCGCGAGGCGTTTCCGCACCGACCACACCGTCTTCACCGTGACCCCACAGTCCTTCGATCTGCTGGAGCGGCTGGTCTCGTATCATGATCAGCCCTTCGGCGACTCCTCAGCCGTCCCGGCCTACCTCCTGTCGGAGCTGACCCGCCAGCAGGTGACGGTGGCGCTGACCGGGGACGGTGGGGATGAGCTGTTCGCCGGCTACACCCGTTTCTGGGCGGCGCTGGCCGCGGAGCGAGTTCCAGGATCGGTCTGGGCGGGGATGGATCTGCTCCTGCGAGGGATCCCATCCGGCTCGGAGCGTTCCCTGATCTCCAGGGCGAAGCGGTTCCTGAAGGTCGCCCGGCTGCCCCTTCCGGAGCGGTACTGGCAATGGATCTCTTATTTCGGACGGGAGGGGCTGTCCCATCTGGATCCCTCCTTGGAGCGGTGGTGGGCACGTTCGGAGGGATGGACGCCCCTGTCCCGGCTGCTCTATCTCAACTTCAAGGAGTACCTCCCCAACGATCTGATGGTGAAGATGGACCGGTGCAGCATGGCCCACGGCCTGGAGGCCCGCTCCCCATTCCTGGATACCGCCCTGATCGAGTACGCCGCCTCCCTTCCGGACCGGTTCAAGCTCGGGGGGGGAGGGACCAAGGTGCTGCTGAAGCTGGCCTGCGGGGATCTGCTGCCTCCGGAGATTCATCGCCGGGGGAAGATGGGCTTCGGGGTGCCGCTGGGGAGCTGGTTCCGCGGGAAATGGAGAGAGCCGTTGAAGGAGCTGCTCGAGCCTTCCTCGGCGAGGATCCACCGCTATCTCGGCCCTGCCGCCGTCCGGGATCTGGTCTCGCTTCATCTGGGCGGAAGGGAAGACGCGGGGCATCGGCTCTGGCTGCTGCTGACCCTGGAGGTTTGGCTGAGACAGATGGCCGGCTCTTCGGATCCCGCTGCCGGCAGGGCCGAGGTGATCTGGTTGAATCGACAGAAGGAGGAAGTTCCACATGGCTAGTCTGTTTTCGCCGCTGATTTCCAGATTATGGGTTCGCTTTAAGGTCCGGGCCGTTTGGTCCCGCGAGATTGTCCAGTACACCTTCCCGAACCTGGCCAGGCCCTCTGTTCCCCTCTCGGAGGAGGCAAGGGGCTGGCTCGCCGCCTTCCGGCGGGACGGGATCCTGAAAGTCGAGGAGGACCGGTTTCGGGAGATCGCGGAGTACCTGGATCAGGCTTACTTCAAGCCCCTTGAGGAGGGGAGGGAAGCCTCGGCCGTCCAGATGCCGTCCCAAGGGCTGTTTATCCTCGACAACAACCTTCCCAAATACCGGGAAGGGGGGACGGAGATCAACGCCAACATCTCTTTCAAGGATCCGAGGCTGGCCCCCATCTTCTTTCATCCGGACCTGAATGGGGTGCTCTACAATTATTACCGCCGCCAGCCGTTCTACCGGAACCAGCCGCTTCTGCAGAAGATCGTCTATGACGGCAAGGTTCCTCCCCTCTCCAATTCCTCCTGGCATGTGGATTATGTCCACCAGGTGAGCGTCATGTTTCTCGTCTCGGACGTCACCGAGCGGGACACCCACATGCAGTACGCCCTCGGCTCCCATAGGAAGCTGCGGCTGGTCGCCAATTACCCCGAGGAGATCGTGGAGAGGGAGGGCTATCCGGTCCTGGATGCGGTCGGCGGGAAGGGAACCCTCTTCATGTTTGACGCCGGCGGTCTGCACCGGGCCTGCTATCGGCCAAACACCTCACGGAAGATCCTCCATCTCAACATGACGTCGGGGCATCATATCACCCCCCGCCGCTATGACCGATTGGGGTCCTGGGGAGAGCTGGCTGGCTGTCCTCCACACTCCCGGCGGATGATGGAGAAGATCGGTTGTTAACGGCTCTTTGCGATATAATAGAAAATTACCTTAAAAAAGGGGACCGATGGCAGATCTTAAGTATCTCGTCACAGGCGGTGCGGGGTTCATCGGATCGCATCTGACGGAGGCCCTGCTGAGCGGGGGGGCCGAGGTCACGGTGCTGGATGATTTCTCCACGGGACGCCTGGAGAATGTGGAGCATCTCCAGGGGGACCCCCGGTTTCATCTGGTCACCGGCACCGTTCTCAATGAGGTCCTGGTGGACAAGCTCGTGGAGCGGGTGGACGGGGTCTTCCACCTGGCCGCCGCGGTGGGGGTGGAGCTGATCGTCAAAAATCCGCTCCAGTCGCTCGTCACCAACATCCGGGGAAGCGAGATCGTCCTGGAGATGTCCCATCGCTACCGGAAGAGGGTCCTCATCACCTCCACCTCGGAAATCTACGGAAAGAACGCCAACGGCCCTCTCAAGGAGGATGAGGACCGGATCCTCGGATCTCCCCTGAAGAGCCGATGGGCCTATTCCACCTCCAAGGCGGTGGACGAGATCCTGGCTTACAACTATTGGAAGGAGAAGGGGATCCCCACGGTGATTGTCCGGCTCTTTAACACGGTGGGTCCTCGGCAGACCGGGGCCTATGGGATGGTGATCCCCCGTTTCATCCAGCAGGCCCTGAGCGGGAAACCGCTCACCATCCACGGAGACGGCAGGCAATCCCGATGTTTCCTCCATGTGAAAGACGCCGTGAAAGCGATGACCGGCCTGATCGATCTTCCCGCCGCCGCAGGGGAGGCGTTTAACATCGGCAGCCAGGAGGAGGTTTCCATCGGGGAGTTGGCGAGGAGGGTCATTGAGCTGACCGGGAGCCGGTCCTCGGTCTCCTACATTCCGTACGACGAGGCCTACGAGGAGGGGTTTGAAGACATGGTCCGGCGGGTGCCCGACATCTCCAAGGCCAAGCGCTTGATCGACTTCTCCCCCACCTTTAAGCTGAAGGATATCCTGGAAAGCGTCATTAGCTATTACCGGAAGGAACAGCCTCCGGTTCTTCACCGATGACAACCTCGCTCGGATTGGAAACCGTCCTGTTGCTGGCAGGTGGAGCGACCCTGCTCTCCCTGCTTCTCACCCCGGCCATTCGCGCCTTCGCCGTGCTCACAGGGGCCGTTTCCCGGCCCTCACAAGACCGCTGGGGCCGGCGGGCGATCGCCCGGCTGGGAGGCCTTTCCATCGCCGTCGGCTTCCTCATCACGGTCGCCTGGGGGATCAGCCGGGACCATCGAATGCTGGGGTTGTTCCTGGGAGGCCTGTTGATGCTGTTCGTCGGCCTGGTGGATGATTTCCGGCGGATCCCTCCCTACACCAAGCTGGTCGCGCAGATCATTGCCGGCTGCCTCGTGGTCCTGTGTGAGATCCAGGTCCAGACGGTCTCCCCTTGGCTTGCGATCCCCCTCACCATCACCTGGCTGGTTCTGATCATGAACGCCTTCAACCTGCTGGACAACATGGACGGGTTGTCCGCCGGCGTCGGGGTGATCGCCGCCCTCTTCTGCATCTGGCACGCGGTGCAAAACAATCAATGGCTGGTGGCCGCCCTCTCCGCCAGCTTGGGCGGCGCCACGCTGGGGTTCCTGCGCTACAACCTGCCTCCCGCCAAGATCTTCATGGGAGACAGCGGCAGCCAGCTGCTGGGCCTGGGATTGGGGACCCTCTCCCTGATGGGGAACCTCAACCAGTCCACCCGCCTGCTCGGGATCCTCGCCCTCCCGACCCTCCTTCTGGCCGTTCCGATTTTTGATACCTGCTTTGTCACCGTTCAACGGATCCTCCATGGAAGACACCCCTTCCAGGGGGGAACGGATCATCTCTCGCACCGGCTGGGGATCCTTGGGCTTTCGACACGGCAGGTGGTCTTCGCCCTGTACGGCTTGAGCGCCACCTTCGGATGGTTGAGCCTCCTCCTCTCGTCCCAGGGTCCCATCGCCGTGACCGGGGTCTGGCTGCTCGTCGTGGTGCTTCTGCTGCTCCTGGGAGTCTATCTTTCCCGGGTGCGGGTCTACGCCGGGGCTGAAGTCCCGGCGCCCCCCCTCAACCCCCAGGTGACCTTCATCTCGACGATGCTCCTCTATAAGCAGCGGATCCTCGAGGTCTGCGTCGATTTCGCGCTGATCTGCGCCTCCTACGTCATCGCCTTCGCGCTGCGTTTCGAAGGGAACATCACTTACGACCTGGAGGTCCTGATCATGAAGTCCCTGCCGTGGATCATCGTGGCGAAGATGGTCTCCTTCTTCGCCTGCGGGGTGTACCGGGGGGTCCGCCGGTACACGAGCCTGGCCGACGCCGTGAACATCTTTCGGGGCGTGGTGCTGGGCTCCGTCTTCTCCTCGCTGGCCCCCCTCTACCTCTGGCGGTTCGAGGGATACTCACGGGCCGTCTTCATCATCGATGGGTTGCTCCTGTTTGTCACGGTCGGCGCCTCCCGTGTCGCCGAGCGGCTCTTGAACGAGTGGATCACCGGTTCCGTTGAGGGGGCCGTCCCGGTCCTCATCGTGGGAGCCGGCGACACCGGCGAGCTGCTCCTGAGGCAGATCAAACAGGAGGCGCAGGGGAAGCGCCGGGTGATCGGGTTTCTGGACGACGACCCGGCCAAGCAGGGGGACCGGATCCACGGGATCCGGATCCGCGGCTCCCGAAAAGAGCTGGGCGTGGTGGTCCAGGAATTCTCGGTCCGGGAGATCTTCATCGCCATGCGGTACCCGCCGGAAGAGCTCCTTCGCCAAGTGCGGGGCTACTGTGAAGAGAACGGGATATCCTGGAGGGTGGTGAAGACAGTGGCTGCCAACGAATCCCCGTTGGTCCCGGACCGATGACCGATGCGGTTCGGGGCCCGGCTCGGCGGACGGCAAGGGGGTTGTTCTATTTTCTGCTCTTCGCCCTTCCGTTTTCCATTGCCGCCATTGAGATTGTCTTCCCCCTGTTGTTGGCGGCTTGGGTCATCGGCTGGCTCATCCCGCTCAGGGCGTCGGGCTCGGTCTGGCGGTCGGATCCCGTCAAATGGGTCCTCTGGACCCTCGCCGCTTATCTGGGGATCTGCGCCCTCTGCGTACCCTTCAGCAGCTATCCTTCCTTAAGCCTGATCGGGCTTGTCTGCAAGACGCTGGAGTACGCCCTTTTCTTTTTCATCGCGGCGGACCTGGTGGATGAACCCCGCGTCGTCCGCCGCAGCCTTCAGATCATCCTTGCGGCCGCTTGGGTGGTCTGTTTGTACGCGCTGCTGCAGGAATGGCTGATCCGCCAGGTACCGGTCCCCGGCGTTGCCATCGACCCGATCCTGCACCGGCCGCTGAACTACGCCCGGATGGTGGGGCCCTATTCGAATCCGAACGACTTGGCCACCTTCATGATGGTGTCCGTCCTTTTCCTGATGGGCCGGATGGCCTTTGTCTCTTCCAGATCCCGGCTCCTTCACGGGATCCTCGCTCTCTTGCTTCTCGGATGCATGGTTTGGGTCCGCTCCCGGGGGGCCTTCATCGGCTTTGCAGTGGGGTTCTTCCTCTTCCTCCTGGTCCATGTGCGGCGCAAATGGATCTGGGTGGCCACCTCCGTGGCCTTGGCCACCGCGGCGGCGGTCGTCTTCCTGACCGAGGGACGGTTCCAGGGCGCCCTGGCCTTTACCGACACCGCCTCCATGGAACGCCGGCTCATGTGGAGCGCCGCCTGCCGCATGATTCAGGCCCGGCCTATCTTCGGCGTGGGGGTGAACACCTTCATGGCGAACTACATGACCTACGCGCCTCGTCCCAACCAGGGACCCGCCTACGCCCACAACTGTTTCCTGCAGATCGCTGCGGAGACCGGGATTGTCGGCCTGGTCCTCTTTATGGGGTTCCTGGCGAGCCTGTTCGCCCTCTACTGGCGCTCGCTCAAGGCGATCCCTATCTCGCAAAAGGAGCACCGGTCCTGGTTGACCTGCCTCACTGCAGGGCTTCTGGCCTTCCTCCTTCAATCCGTGTTCGACACCAATCTCTATTCCGTCCGGCAAGCGACGCTGTTCTGGACGCTGGCAGGGCTGGCCGTCGGGGCCAGCCAAGCCGTTATCCGCCGCTAGGGGTCTCGGCTGCGTTGGATTACCTCAAGATCGTCCGCATCATCGCTCGGCTCAATATCGGGGGGCCCGCCCAGCAGGTGGTCGCCCTCTCCGATCCGAGGGTAAGGCCCGGATGGGAGACCCTCCTCATCGCGGGGCAGCCGGAGCCATCGGAAGGAGACATGGGATACCTCCTGGCCGGCCGCTCGGTGCGATGGAGGCATCTTCCCGCCCTGCGCAGGTCCCTTCACCCGGTGAGGGACCTGCGGGCCTGGTGGGCGATCCTCCGCGCTCTCTTCAGGGAGCGGCCCGATATCCTCCATACCCATACGGCCAAGGCCGGGGCCCTGGGGAGGTCTGCCGGCTGGGTCTACCGCCTCTGGAGCGGCAACTCTTTGAAGATGGTGCACACCTTCCACGGGCACGTCCTGGAGGGATACTTCAGCCCTGTCATGACGAGGATCTTCTGCTGGATCGAACGCCGCCTGGCCGGTTTCACCGACCTCCTGATCGCGGTGAGCGAGTCGGTCCAGGCGGATCTCATCGTTCGGAGGATCGCCCCTGCCGGCCGGATCAGGGTCGTTTCATTGGGGCTTCCCTTGGAATCTCATCTGCAGCTTACCCCTCCTCAGTTCGGTGAGGGAGCGCCTCGAATCGGCCTGGTGGGCCGGCTGGTTCCGATCAAGAACCATCAGCTCATGCTGGAGGCGATCAACCTGTTGCGGCGGGAATCCCATTTGGACCACACCCAGTTTCTGTTCGTCGGGGATGGAGAGCTCCGCGCCGCCTTGGAGAGGCGGGCGAGAGAGATGGAGATCATGGACAGGGTCCAGTTCCTCGGATGGAAATCGCAGATGGCGGAGGTGTACCGGTCGCTCCACATCCTCTGCCTGACCTCACGGAACGAAGGGACGCCGGTGTCGGTGATCGAGGCGATGGCGGCGGCCCGTCCAGTGGTGGCCACCGATGTCGGCGGGGTCCGGGAGCTCCTGGGGAAGGGCGCGTCAGAGAACCCCGGAGGTCCGATCCCTCAGGGCTCTTTCGAGCTCTGTGAGCGGGGGATCCTGATCCGGTCCGAGGATTCGAAAGGGTTGGCCCAGGCCATTCAATTTCTGCTTAAACAACCGGATCTCTGCCTCCGGCTGGGAGAGGCGGGCCGCCGTTTCGCCGGCCAGCGATTCTCCGTTGAGGGACTTGCGCGAAATCTCGACAATCTGTATCGGGAGCTGATCTCGTGAAGGTGCTGATCGTCCGGAACGACCGGATGGGGGATCTGTTGATGAGCCTGCCGGCCCTCCATGAGATTCGGGCCTCCTTTCCAGAGGCCCATCTCACCCTGCTTCTCCAAAAAGGGTTGGAGCCGCTTCTCGAGGGGCATCCGGATGTCGACCGGCTGCTCGTCTGGGAGCCGGCGAAAGGGCAGGGGCTCGGCGCCATCTGGGGATGGGCCGGGCGTCTCCGGCGGGAGCGGTTCGACGCCGCCCTGGTCCTCAACCCGACCCGGCTGTTCCACGCCGCCTCTTGCCTGGCCGGGATCCCCCTTCGGATCGGCTACCGTCGGAAATGCGGGATCCTTCTCAACCGGACGGTTCCGGACACCAAGGCCCGCCGGGACCTCCATGAGGTTGAATACAACCTGGAGCTGGTCCGGCTCCTCAACTCATCCTCGCAAACGCAATGTCACCCCGCACCGGCTCTATACCTGCCGAGCCGTCCCGAGACGGACCGGGAAGCCGAGGAGCTTCTCAAGGGGCGCGGGATCTCTGCGGATGAGCGTCCCATCGCCATCCACCCCTGGACCAGCAATCCGGCCAAGGGATGGCCGTTGGAATCATTCCTGGAGGTGGCCCGCCGGCTGGCGAAGGGGGGCCGCCCGGTGCTGATCCTCGGCGGATCCGAATGCAGGGGGCTGATGGACCCCGTCAAACCCCAGATGGGTTCAGGGCCGGTTGATCTGGTGGGAAGGGTCCCTTTGAAGGTCCTGCCGGCCCTCTTGAGGAGATGTTCGGTCTTGATCTCCAACGACAGCGGGCCGGTCCATGTGGCGGCGGCGGTGGGCACCTCCACCATCGTGGTCGCCCCGGAATCGCACGCCCGGCTGATGGCCCGCTGGCGTCCCCTGGGAGACGGCCACAGGATCCTGCTCTCTCCCCGCGTGGAGGATCTGGTGGCGGCGGCCTCTCCATGAGAATCCTCATCGCCAATCCGTTCGGGATCGGGGATCTCTTATTCTCCCTCCCTTTAGTCAACGCCCTGCGCGACTCCTACCCCGATGGATTCCTCGGCTTCCTCTGCAATCGGCGCACCGAGGAGCTGGTCGGGAGCTGGCCCATGCTGGACTGGACCGTGGTCTTTGAGAAGGATGAGTTTCGGGCCGCCTGGCGGCGTTCCAAGAGGGAAGGGCTGCGGCGGATGGCAGGCATCATCCAGGCCGTCCGCCGGCAACGGTTCGACCTCATGCTGGATCTGTCGCTGGGATGGCAGATCGGCTTGGCCGCCTCCTTGGCCGGAATCCCTCGGCGGGTCGGCTTTGACTTTCGCGGGCGGGGCCGGTTCCTCACCGATCGGCTGCCGATAGACGGATTCCACGACCAGCCGGTGCCGGGCTATTACCTCGACCTCCTCCAATTCCTGGGGCTCCCCAGGCCGTCCGATCCGCGGCTGGAGATCTCCCTCTCTCCCGAGGTGATTCAGGGAACGGAGGAGTGGCTCCGCTCCCTTCAGATCCCGCGGGGCAGCCGGCTCATCGGCATGGTCCCCGGCGGTGGGGCCAGCTGGGGCCCTTACGCCCCATTCAAACAGTGGCCGCCCCAGCGATTCGCTGAGGTCGCGGATCGGCTGTCCGAGCGGCACGGAGCCGCTGTCCTCCTGATCGGCGATTCCAAGGAGGTCCCCCTCCGCCGCGAGGTGGCTCGCCTCGCGAAGTCGGAGCCGGCCCCGGTGGTGGCGCAGGCCCCCTCGCTCCTTCTCTTGGCCGGGATCCTGAAGCGATGCGAGCTCGTGGTCGGAAACGACAGCGGCCCGATGCACCTGGCGGCCGCGGTCGGCACGAAGACGGTCAGCATCTTCGGCCCGGTGGACGGCTCCGTGTATGGACCGTTTCCGGCCAAGCCGATTCAGCGCGTCGTCGCCAAGGGGCTGGCCTGCCGGCCCTGCTATCGAGGGTTCCGGTTTCCGCCGTGCCCCTGGGACAACGCCTGCCTGAAGCGATTGGAGACGGGGGAGGTGTTGGAGGCGGTGGAGGAGCTGCTGCGGTGAAACGTTCCGCCTGGGCTGATCCTTGGCTGATCGGGCTGCTCCTCCTCGCCGCGGCCCTCCTCCTGATCGGCCTCAAGAACGGCAGGCTCTGGCAGGATGAGGCGGAGACGGCGGTGCTGGGAAGGAACGTCCTTTGGTACGGCTATCCCAGGGCCTTCGACGGGATCAACTGGGTCAACCCGGCTCTCCCTCAGCAACGGGGATACGCCTGGACCTACCACACCTGGCTCCCCATCTATCTCGCGGCCGGTTCCTTTTACCTGCTGGGAGAGAACAGCTTCTCGGCCCGGCTCCCGTTCGCCCTGATCGGGCTGGCGGCCGTTTGGCTCGCCTACCGCCTCTTCAGGTGGCTCACGGGAGAGATCTGGGTCGCTCGGCTCGCCGTCGGGATGATGGTGACCTCGGTCCCGTTCCTCCTCCACATGCGCCAGTGCCGGTATTACGCCCCGGCCCTCTTTTTCACCCTATGGTCGGTGTGGGCCTACTGGCGGTTTCTTGAGCGGGAACGCCGGCCAGCGGCCGGTGGTGAGGCCGATTCCGCTAGCCGAAGCCGATGGGGCGGCCTTGAGCTGGTGGCCGCCTTGAACCTCCTGTTCCACAGCGACCACGGGGCCTTCCTTCCGGTGGTGTCGGCGCTCATCCTGCACCTTGCCTGGAGCCGTCCAACGGCCCGGCAGATCCGTCGGGGGCTTTCCGTTTTAGGGCTGGTCCTTGCCACGACGGTGCCCTGGATGATCTATCTCAAGGCGTGGCAGCACCAGGGGAGCTTCTCCTGGAAGGAGCTGAGCCACCACCTCCAGTTCTATTTCCGGCAGATCAACCGTTTTCTCGTCCCGATCCCCTTCTGGCTGGTCGCCGTGATCGGCTGGCGGCGCCTCTTTCAATGGGCCTTTGGAACCATGGGAACCGCCCAGCGGACCGCGTGGAAGCTGGTCGGGCTCCTCCTGGGGATCGGCCTCGCATTCCTCGTCCTGGTTCCCCAGCAGCGGCATTTCAGGTACCTGATCTTCCTGGTTCCATGGCTCCTCTTGGCGCAGGCGGCGCTCCTGGCCTGCCTCTTTCGGTTCCGCCGCTGGGCCGCGGCCTTGGCGCTGACCCTGCTCTTGATCCTGACCGACCTGATCCATTATTCCGGCGCCTCCATCCTGGCGGCCCGGATTCCCGCGGTCCGGGCCCGGCTCTCCTCTCCGGCCGTGAAGATCCGGTCCCTTCCGCTCGAATACCTGACTGAATTGAAGCGTCCCTACCGGGGGCCGATGGACGGGGTGGTGGAGCTGCTGGAACGGGAAGGGAAGCCGGGGGATTCGGTCAAGATCCCTTACGAGGAGTTGACCCTGATCTTCTATTGCCCCTGGCTCCTGGTGGAGCCGCTTCGCCGGCAGGAGGACTTCAGCCGGGAGACCTTCCCGGATTGGGTGATCCTGCGGCGGGACTGGCTTCCCTCCGGCTTCTGGGAGAGCCCGTACTATCGTCGGATCAAGGCCCGCTACCGGCCGATCGTCCTTGACGCCCCCGACATTCCCTGGCAGAATCGTCCTGACCCGGGCTACCACCGATTCAAGAAAGACACCCAAGCCCCTCCGGTGGTCGTCTTCCGGAGGACCCAAGGATGAATCTCCCTCAGTTCCATCTCCACGCAGAGATCGAGCAGAGACACTGGTGGTTTAGGGGCAGAAGGAGGATCATGGAGTCGCTGGTGCGTCGCGTTCTCTCCCCTTCACGGGAGGAGTCCGTGGTGGACATCGGCTGCGGAACCGGCGGGAACATCTCGGCCCTATCGGATTCGTACTCCTGCATCGGCATCGATCGCTCTCCGGAGGCGATCCGGCTGGCGCAGGGGCGTTTCCCCAATATCCGCTTCATCCGCTGGTCCGGGACCGGGGATCAGGACTCGGTTCACCAGGCGAAGCTCTTCCTCCTGATGGACGTCCTGGAGCATCTGGAGGATGATACCCTCTTCCTGTCGGAATGGGTCGCCGCGGCGAGGCCCGGGGCTCATTTCCTGATCACGGTGCCTGCCGACCCCCGCCTGTGGAGCCCGCACGACGTCAGCTTCGGGCATTACCGCCGCTACGACCGGAAACGGCTGGAACAGGTTTGGGAGGGGCTCCCGGTGACTCCGCTGCTGGTGTCTTACTATAATTCCACTCTTTACCCGGCGGTTCGCCTCGCCCGGATCCTCAGCCGCGGTCGAGGGCGCACCACCGGGGTTGCCGGAACCGATTTTTTCATGCCCCCTGCCGCCATCAACGCCCTCCTGGAATGGATCTTTTCCGGCGAGGCCAAGGTGCTGGTGGACCTGCTAGAGGGGAAGAGAAGCCGCGGGTTTCGCAAGGGGGTAAGCCTCATCGCGCTGTTGCACCGGGAGAAAGATGGCTGCTGAACCGCCGGTTCTATCCGTCGTCGTCCCGCTGTTCAACGAGCAGGATTCGGTGGAGGAGCTGACCCGCCGGATCGTCGAGACCTGCCGGCGGATCAAGGCCTCCTTCGAGCTGATCGCCGTCAACGACGGCAGCCGGGACGAGACGATGCCCCGGTTGATCCGCTTGAGCCGGTCCATCCCGGAGATGCGGGTGATTGATCTCTTCCGCAATTTCGGGCACATGCCGGCCCTGAGCGCCGGGATCGCCCTCTCGCGCGGCCAGGCCGTTGTGGTGATGGACGGCGACCTCCAGGACACGCCTGAGCTGATCCGGGAGCTGTTCGCCGAATGGCGCTCCGGCGCGGAGGTTGTCTACGGGCTGCGGACCCGCCGGGGGGAATCGTTCCTGAAGCGCAGGGCCACGGGGCTCTTCTATTGGCTCTTGGGAAAGATCACCGAGACCCCGATCCCGGAGCAGGCGGGGACCTTTTCCCTGATGGACCGCCGGGTGGTTGACATCCTAAACGGGATGCCGGAACGGGACCGGTATTTCGCGGGCCTCAGGGCCTGGGCGGGAGGGAGACAGGCCTTTGTCACCTACGAGCGCCCGGACCGGATCCATGGAAGGAGCCGGGTCGGGATGCCGGGCCTCCTCCGGTTGGCCCGGACCGCGCTGGTCTCCTTCTCCAAGGTACCGCTCAGGTACGCGAGCGGGCTGTCGCTGGCGTGCGGGCTCATCCTGTTCCTGATCGGGCTCACCGCGATCCTGATCCGGCTGTTCACCAAGCTGGCGATCCCGGGGTGGGCGACCACCACCGCGCTGATCGGCATGATGGGGTTCGTCCAGTCGGTGGTGCTGGCGGTGATCTCGGAGTACGTCGCGGTGATCTTCGACGAGGTCAAGGCCCGCCCTCTCTTCCTGGTCCGGCAGGAATTCGCCGGCGGGGAAGCGGTCCGGCCCCGTGAACCGCAGCTCAATCGCGAGTGGGTTCCATGAGGATCGCGGCGGTCTTCTGCGTCTATAACGAGCAGGAGTACCTGGAATACGCCGTCCGCTCGATCCTCCCCGGGGTGGAGCGGGTCGTGATCTGCCTGGGGCTCGCCCCCTACACCGCGTACAACCCCAACTCCCGGGAGGTCTCGAGGCCTGATGACCGGACAGAGGCGATCGCGGATGCCCTGGCCAAGGCCCACCCGAACGTGACGGTCCTGAAGGGGATCTGGGCGTCGGAGATCGACCACCGGAATGCCGGCCTGGAGCTGTGCCTTCAGGACGGGACCGATTACTATTGGCTGGTGGACGGGGATGAGGTCTACCGGGAGGACCACCTGCGCCGCATCCGGCAGGAGATCGAGGCCCACCCGGAGACCGGCACCTTCATCGTGAAGTGCCACATCTTCTGGCGAGGCTTCTCCTACCGGATCCCGGCCCAGGAGCTCTCCTGGCGTCCGCGCCGGATCTTCAAGCTGACCCGGTTCCGGAAGATCCTCGGCCTCAAGTTCCCGTACCGGCTCCGGTTCGTCGGACAGAACGAGATGAACAGCTTGGGCAAGGTTGTTGAGATCCCGCCCGACCAGGCGGTCTTTTACCATTTCTCCTACGCCCGGTCTCAGGCGGCGATGCGGGACAAGTTCTTGACCTTCAGCCACGCCCACGAGATCCCGAGCGGGTGGATCAACGAGGTCTGGGAGAAATGGCCCTCCGACCGATCGATGGCCAACATCCATCCGATCGATCCGCCGAAGTTTCCGCGGGCCCTCTACCAGCCGCCCGACGATCTGCCGGCGCTGCTCACCCGGCATCCTTACTATGGGCTCGACATCATCCCCTGAAGGGACCTCGTCCCCTCAGGTGGACATCGTGATTCCGATCTGGAATCAGCCGGTCCTCACCCGGCGATGCCTGGAGAGCATCCTCCGAGGCACGGAGCTCCCGGTCCGTCTCATCCTCGTCGACAACGGCTCTTCTCTTGAGACCCAGGCCGCCCTGGAGCGGTTTGAGCCCTCCTCCCCCAGGTTCCAGGTCCATCGGATCCGTAACTCCTCGAACCTGGGGTTCATCAAGGCGGTCAACCAGGGGATCAGGGCCGGATCCGCCCCCTGGGTCTGCATCCTGAACAACGACACCGTCGTCACGCCGGGCTGGCTGGAGGAGATGCTGAAGGTGGCGGCGGCCGATCCGAAGATCGGGCTCGTCAACCCGACCAGCAACTCCCTCGGTTTCCGCCCGGGGCAAGTCCCGCTGGACTCTTACGCCGACGGCCTCCGGGCCTACTCCGGCCAATCGGCCGAGCTGTCCACCGCCCTGGGGTTCTGCCTCTTCGCCAGGCGGTCCCTTCTGGAGTCGGTGGGCCTCCTGGATGAATCGTTCGGGATGGGCTACTTCGACGATGATGACCTCTCCCGCCGGGTCAAGGCGGCGGGATACCGCTGCGTGAGGGCCAGCGCCTCCTACGTCTTCCATGAGGAGAGGGTCTCCTTCCGGCTCCTGCCGAAGAACCGGAGCGCCTTCGAGAAGAACAGGCGCCTGTTCGAGCAGCGATGGGGCCGCCGGCTGCGGATCCTCTGGGCCATGGATCGGCAGGCCCCCGCTCCCCTCATCCTGGAGCTGGCCGCCCAAGGCCATTGGCTGACGCTGGTGGACCCGAAGGGGGCTGTGCCTGGCGAGGTGCTTGCCCACGCGCAGGTCAGCCGCCTGAACGCCGGAAACGGCGGATGGCGCCTTCCCGCCACCCTCCGTCTTCTCCTCAAGCGGAAGAAACCTTTTGATCTGGTGATCAGCCCCGACCCGAGCTGGTCCCGCTGGGTAAAGCGCCTTCGCTGGCTCCACCGGGCGAGGCTCCTGAGCGGGGCGGGCAAGGAGGAGATCCTCCAACAATGCCGGACTCTCTCCCGCTCTCCATTGTAATCATCACCAAGAACGAGGCCTCCCGGCTGGCCGACTGCCTGGACTCGGTCCGGTGGGCCGGGGAGATCCTGGTGGTGGACGACGAATCGACCGACGAGACGGTCCAGATCGCCAGGCGGTACACCGACCGGGTCTTTCAACGGAGGATGGACCTGGAAGGCCGCCACCGGAACTGGGCCTACGCTCAGGCAAACAACGACTGGGTCTTCAGCCTTGACGCCGATGAGCGGGTGACCCCGGAGCTTGCCCGGGAGATCCAGGACCTTTTAAGGGGCGAGCCGGAGTCCGACGTTTATTCGGTTCCCCGAAGAAATTACATCGGCCGGCGGTGGCTCCGTTACGGGGGATGGTATCCCAGCCCCCAGGTGAAGCTGTTCAGGCGCTCGGTCTTCTCCTGGGAGGAGACCACCGTCCACCCTCGAGCCCTGACCCGCTCGTCCAAGCCTTGGGGCGCCCTGAAGCAGGACCTGATCCATTACTCCTACCGGGACCTGACCGATTTCGTCGGGAAGCTCAACCGGCAGACCACCCTGGAGGCCCAGAAATGGGTCCAGGATCAACGCCGGATGAGTCTGGGAAAGGGGCTCTGGCGTACTCTCGATCGTTTCGCCAGGAGCTTCTGGTTCAAACGGGGATACCGGGACCGGTTCCTCGGATATTTCGCCGCGGTCCACGCCGGCCTCTACCAGTTTCTCAGCTTCGCCAAGTACTGGCACCTTAAGAGCGGAACGGTGCCAGGCACTGTAGTGCCTGGCACCGGAGGGTCTGGCACCGGCGCCGGCAGCGGGCCGTCGCCCCGCTCGAAGCTCTCCGTGGTGATCCTAGCCTACAACGCCCAGGCCACGATCCCCCGGTGCCTCAAGTCGGTGGGGTGGGCGGATGAGCGGATCGTGGTGGACGGCGGCTC
>JACPXU010000011.1 GCA_016196375.1 Candidatus Omnitrophota bacterium
CGGCGCCTGGCCGCGGGAGCTCCATTGGGAGCCGTGGCTGGCCCTGGATGGGGGAGAAGGCGGCCTTTCCTTAATAGGGGGACTCATCCGGCAGGCCGCCTCCGTCTTGAAGCCTGGAGGCCGGCTCCTCCTGGAGATTGGAGCGGGGCAGGCCGGGCCGGTGGGGCTTCTCGCTGAGCAAGAAGGTTTCCTGATCGATCAGATTGTCCGTGACCTGGCCGGTCTTGAGCGAGTGGCGGTCCTAAGCCGGCGGGTGCCACCCCTGCTCCGGGGTGCCCGGCGACGCACCGTTCGTCCCGCCCCAGCGTGGCGGGACTCACTCACGTCATCCGGCCTCACTCTCGCCTGGGATGGGGAATGCCGGCGAACCGTGCCCGTTCGGCCTCCTGAGTGTGCGCTGCCGGGCCACCCCATCGCGGGGACCCCGGCACCCCCCTCGCCGAGCGTGGCCGGAGGAATAATGGCCCCGAGGGGTGGCGTGGGGCGGGCGCCCAGCCTCCGCCAGCAGGGCCGCCGAATGAGGATTAGCCCTGTCGAATGGAAACCCAGGCTGTACCGAACGCATTCCATGGAGATCACTGTTGGTTTTGGCCCCTCCACGGGGCTCTTAACCAAAGAGATTGAGAATGAGACATCCAAATCAGGCCCGATGCCGGAGGCTGGGCAAGCCCCACGACAGGACCCCGAGGGGCAGGGGCTATCGGAGGATCCCGCCCCCGAGGGTGGCCGAGGAAACAGGTGCCCGCAGTTGTCCAGCCGATGGAAAAGCTGATCATCCGGGGGGGGCGGGCCCTGAAGGGGACCGTCAAGGTGAGCGGCTCGAAGAATTCCACCCTGCCGATCCTGGCGGCGGCCCTTCTGACGGATGATCTGTGCGTTCTGGAGGGGGTCCCCAATCTGAGGGACGTCACGACGATGATCCGGATCCTTCGGAACATGGGGCTGAAGGTGGTCCAGGAGGGAGGCCGGGTCACGGTTGAGCCCAACGGCTACAAGGCGTGGGAGGCCCCGTATCGCCTCGTCTCGACGATGAGGGCCTCCTTCTGCGTCTTGGGCCCTCTCCTGGCCAAGCATGGCCAGGCCAAGGTTTCTCTTCCCGGAGGGTGCGTCATCGGCCCCAGGCCGGTGGACCTGCACCTGAAGGGCTTGAGGGCCTTGGGGGCCGGCCTGAAGGTGGAAGGGGGCTACGTTCTGGCCCGGGCCAGGGAGCTGAAGGGGTCCACGATCTATCTCGGGGGGGCCTTCGGCTCCTCGGTCTTGGCGACGGCCAACGTGATGATGGCCGCCTGCCTGGCCAGGGGCCGCGCCGTGATCGAGAACGCCGCCTGCGAGCCGGAGGTGGTGGACCTGGCCGAGGTCCTGATCAAGATGGGCGCGAGGATTCAGGGGCACGGGACGCCGGTGGTCACCGTCGAGGGGGTCCGCCGGCTCAACGGGTTCACCCACCGGGTGATCCCGGACCGGATCGAGGCCGGCACCTTGCTGGTGGCGGCCGCGGTGACCGGGAGCGAGCTTCTGGTCCAGGGGGCCCGGCCGGAGCAGATGGGGGCGGTGATCGACAAGCTTCGGGAGGCCGGCATCGAGGTGACCTTGAGCGACGGGGCGATCCGGGTCCGCCCGAAGCGGACCCTTCGGCCGGTGGATGTGACCACCCTGCCGTACCCCGGCTTCCCGACGGACATGCAGGCCCAGCTGATGGCCCTGATGTGCCAGACCCCGGGGATCAGCGTGATCACCGAGAAGATCTACCCGGACCGGTTCATGCATGTGGCGGAGCTGGGCCGGATGGGTGCGCAGGTCAAGCTGGAGGGCGCCTGTGCCATCGTGCAGGGGGTGAAGCGGTTGAGCGGGGCGCCGGTGATGGCCTCGGACTTGAGGGCATCGGCGGCCCTTGTGCTGGCCGGCCTCGCCGCCAGGGGAACGAGCGAGGTGGCCCGGATCTATCACCTGGATCGGGGGTACGACCGGGTCGACGTTAAGCTGACTCAGCTCGGCGCCGATATTCAGCGCGCCAAAATGGATTAATGCTTACGGAACGGTGCCAGGATTAATCCTGGCACCGCTGGCGAGAGGAGCAATCAAAAATGTCTCAAGTGATGATTCGACTGAAGCGTTTCGGGACCAAGAAGCGGCCGCACAGCCGTATTGTGGTGATCGACAAGCATCGGGCGAGAGACGGGGAGCCGATCGAGGAGCTGGGATACTACGATCCTTCCAGGGAGCCGCCGATGTTGAAGGTGAACGTGGAGCGGGCCAAGTTCTGGATCGGCCGGGGGGCAGTGCCCTCTCCGACGGTGAAGCAGCTCCTGAAGAGAGCCAAGGCCCCTGCGCCCGCTGCGGCATGAGGATCGACCTCCTCACCCTCTTTCCGGAGATGTTCCCGCCGATCCTGGGGGCCTCGATCATCAAGCGGGCGATCCTGAAGAAGGTCGTCGAGGTTCGGGTGCATGACCTCAGGGATTGGTCGCGGGACAAGCATCAGAAGGTGGACGACCGCCCCTACGGCGGCGGCCCCGGCATGGTGATGAGGCCGGAGCCGTTCTTCGATGCCGTGGCCGACCTCAAGAAGCAAAATAGTTTGGAGCCGCGCGTGATCCTGCTCTCGCCGCAGGGGGAGAGGCTGACCCAGGGGAAGGCGGCGGAGCTGGCCAGGAGGCCGTGGCTGATCCTTCTCTGCGGCCATTACGAGGGGGTGGATGAGCGGGTCCGGATCGGGCTGGCGCAGGAGGAGCTGTCGATCGGGGATTATGTCTTGACCTGCGGGGAACTTCCTGCTATGGTTTTGGTCGACTCGGTGGCGCGGCTGCTGCCCGGCAGCTTGGGGGATGAGCAGTCGCCGGAGGAGGAGTCTTTCCAGGGAAATCTGTTGGAGTATCCTCAGTACACCCGGCCGGAGGATTACCGTGGACTGCGCGTGCCGGAGATTCTTCTCTCCGGGGATCACGAGGCGGTAGCCGAATGGCGCAGACTCCAGGCCCTGCGCAGGACGATCGTCAAACGACCGGATTTATTCTATGGACCAGCAGATTCGAGCGCTTGAACAGAGCTTCCTTAAATCGGATCGGCCCCACTTCAAGGTGGGCGATACCGTCCGGGTCTTCGTCCGCATCATGGAGGAGGAGAAGA
>JACPXU010000044.1 GCA_016196375.1 Candidatus Omnitrophota bacterium
GTCGGGCGCGAGTTCCACCGCTGCGGCGCCTGCGTGGATGGGCGGCTGGTCTCCTGCTCCTGAAGCGGGTGGAGGGCAACCGGGCGGGATGCCGGCCTGGATGGGCGGCTTCAAGCTGGAATCAGCAGGGAAGGCGGCCGTCTCTGTATTTCAGCCCTCTCCCTCAGCAGCTTCAGCTACCGCCGCTCGGCCATCTGTTCAGCCGGCTGCAGCTAAGCCGGCTAAGGCCTCCGCTTCCTCCGCCGCCAAGGGTTCTTCCTCCAAGACTCAGAAGGATAAGGAAGAGTCCAACGGATCCGCGGAAGGGGAGGAATCTTCTTCAAGCGAAGAGTCCTCACCCTAACCTGGTGCCAGGCACCGTGGTGCCTGGCACCACGGTGCCTGGCACCGTTCCGCACTTATTCCGTCCAGGGCACCGTCACGGTGAACCGGCAGCCGGGCCGGCCGGCCGCTGCGCTTGTCAGCTCGATGGAGCCCTTCAGTAGATCCACGTAGTGGCGCACCAGCGGCAGCCCCAACCCGGATTTCTGCTTATGCAGCCGCTGATCCGAGGGGGATTGGCGGAAGACGCTGAAGAGAACCCCCTGCTCCTCCGGCGGGATGCCGGGGCCGGTGTCGGCGACCCTGAGCAGAAAGCCGTTCGGCTTCGACGTCGGGGCGCATTCCACCTCGATGGCGCCCCCGGGCGGCGTGAACCGGATCGCGTTGTCGATGAACTCCCTCAGGATATAAGCCGCCTTCTCCATGTCGGTCCGCCCTTTCAAGGGGCAAGAGGGAAGCTGGCTCTTCAGCGAGATCTGCCGTTCCTGGCAGCGGGCCTGGGCCTCTCTTATGATCTCTCCCGCCAGCGCCGCCAGATCCCCGTCGGTGGGGGTGACCCTTTGCTCATGGGCGAGGAATAGGGAAAAGGAAGCCAGGAAAAGCCGGGAGAGGGAGTTTTCCACCCGGCTGATCCGTTCGAGGAACTGTTTTTTGAGCGGCTCCTCCCAGGGGCCGTAGAACCCGTCGGCGGCGAGGGCCAGCGCCTCGTTCAAGTGGCGAAGCGGCGTCCGCAGCTCCTCGACGACCATCGTCAGGAAATCGGCCTTGAGCTGTTCCAGCTCGACCAATCGGGTGGGGATGTCGGCCGCCGTGCCGGGCTTGCCCTGCAGGCGGGTCACCTCCTTCAGCCGGCGGCGGTGCTCCAGGGCACGCTGGGTGATCTCCTTGAGCTGCGTCACCGTGCAGGGCTTCTCGATGAAGTCATACGCCCCCAGCCGCAGCGCCCGGGTGGCGGCGTCCACCGTGCCGTAGGCGGTCACCATGATCACCGTGGCCCAGGGGTCCATCGCCTTCAGGGTCTCCAGGACCACCATCCCGTCAACCCCCTCCAGCTTGAGGTCGCAGAAGACCAGGTCCGCCCGCTCCTTCTCGTACAGCTCGATCGCCTCGTTGCCGCTCAAGCAGCTCCGGACGGCGTACTTCAAGGGGGCCAGGGCGGCCGTGAAGGCCTGCCGGATCTCCGGGTCATTGTCCACGATCAGGATTCTCGCCATGGAGGTTTTTAGCCTGTGGTAAAATGGTAACTCAGGTGCCAGGAAAAGTCATCTGTTACGGAACGGTGCCAGGATTAATCCTGGCACCGGGTTCTAAGTTAGGCGTGATACTACCTAGATATTACCCAGGCAGCGTGAATCTGCCCGAGGTAAACTTACAGTAGACAAGGTTACAAAGGATGCAGATGGGTCCAAGAAGAAGGTCGGTCAAGATCATTTGGCGGGAAGGGTGTCCCTGGGACGGGATCGATCCGTCGGGTCAAGGGGAGGGGACACCCTGCCCCGCCTGTCGCTTAGCGGAACCTCCTGAACCGAAGCGGTACCGGCGGCGGTCGCCGAGGCTCGAGCTCCAAAGTTCTTCAGCCGCTGGATGAAGTAGATATCCCCCCTCTTCCCCTCCCGGATCGCCCGTCGCAGCCCCTGCTGGTCGCCGGCCTTCGCGTAAAGGCGGGCCAGGTTCAGCCAGCGCTCCGGCAGGTACGGATTGATCCGGACCAGGTCCTCCCAGGCTGCGATCGCGGCCTGAAGCTGCCCCATCCTCTCGTAGACCCTGCTCAGCTCCATGGTGATCCGCTCGTTCGTGATGAATTGGCGGTGCAGCAGATCCAACAGCCGGACCGCCTGATCGGGCCGCCCCGACTGGTTCAGGCACCGGGCGAGCCCCAGGCGGCTCTTGAGATCGTTCGGCTTCAGATTCAGGGCCCGCCGGTAGGCCTGGACCGCCTCCTCCCACTGTTGAAGGTTCTCGAGGGCGGTCGCCTCCCAGATGAAAAAATCCCAGTGGGTCGGATCCAGCTCCTGCGCTTCATGCAGGAGCTTCAACCCCTCCGGCCCATGGCCTTCTCTTAGATAGAGGTGGCCGAGCGCCCCCTTGGCTTCGGCCGACCGGGGATCCTCCTGGAGCCCCTTCTCGAAATTCTCAATGGCCTGAGGCCGCTGGCCATCCTTGAAAGCGGTCCATCCCCGCCCGATCAGGGCCGGGACCGAGCGAGGGTCGAGGGAGAGGGCCCTCTGGAAGGTGCTCCGGGCCAGGTCGGTCCGGTCGGTCGCCAGATAGCCGGAGGCCATCTCAGCCAGGGCGTCCGGGTTGTCCAGGATCGGGACCGATGACCCTGCCCCCGCGATCCGGGGAAGGGGATGGTCCCGGTGCGAGATCAGATCCTCCACGATCAGATCGATCCTGTTTTCGTAGAGGGCCCACGGGGTGGAAAACTCGAGGAGGAGCTGGTCGTCGGTGTTGAGGGGGCTTTCCTCCACGTATCCATCCACGTCCTCCTCGGCCAGGAGGAAGGAGGAGAGCAGTCCCTCCGCCTTGCGGATTCCAAGCAGCTTCAGGTCGGCCCTGATCTCGGGGGAGCGGTCCAGCCGCTCCTGGATCCGGGCCAGATCGACGACGATCGGCCTCTCGCTGGCCAGCAGGATCATGTCGCCTGGCAGGCTGGTCCAGACCGACACGCAGGGGAAGGCCTCCTTGAGCGAGGCGACCACCATCCGGACGTCATCGGGGGCGATCGTGTAGGCCTGCAGCCATTGGCAGAAGATGCCCCCGTCGCTGAGGCGCCGGCGGGCGAGCCGGTAGAAGTCGACGGTGAACAGGTTCGAGACCCCGGCCATCCAGGGGTTGGAGGGCTCGCTGACGATCACGTCATAAGGGGCCTGCTCGATCAGCAGGTGGTTGCGGGCGTCGTTGGTGATCAGGCGCACCCGCGGGTCCCGGTAGGCCTGGTGGTTCACCGAGTCGAAATAGGGGGCCGCCTCCAGCACCGCCGGCTCGATCTCGGCGCAGTCCACCTGGGTGACCGGATGGAGGAGGATGGAGTGGAGGGTGGTGCCGCTTCCGAAACCGATGAGGAGGGATCGCCGCGGATTCGGGTGGATCAGGTGGGGGAGATGTCCCAGGAGGATCTGGGTTCCCATGTCGCCGCCGCTGGAGGCGTCGCTCTTGCCGTTCACCTTCAGGACCCGCTCCTCATCCTGGGCCAGGACGCTCACGATGCTGTTGGTCCCTTCCCGGTAGAACAGGACCTGCCGGTCGAGGAGGCTGCCCAGGATCTTCTCCGTGCTCATCTGGGTCATGAGGTAGGGGTGGACGTGCAGTCCCGAGGTGACCAGCCGCGGGTCCCATCCTCCCCTGGTCTGCCAGAGCCCGCCGAGGAGCAGCAGCGCCGCCCCCCATCTCCTGGCGGTGCCAGGCACTGTGGTGCCTGGCACTCTGGGGTCAGGCACCAGGAGGACGCCGCAGCCCAATGCCCCGCCGACGGCGCTGGCGATCCAGAGGGTCTGGTGGATCCCCACCATCGGGATCAGGAGGAATCCTGCTGCCAGCGACCCCAGGATGTTTCCGAAGGTGTTGGCCAGGTACAAGGCGCCGAGGCGCTCTCCGACCCGGTTCGGATCGGTCGTGTAGAGGGCGGCGCTCACCGGCAGCAGCGCCCCGAAACAGAAGGTCGGCCCGATCATCAGCCCCGCGCAGGCGCCGAACTTGAGCAGCTCGAACCACGCCGGATGGCCGACGGTGAGGGCGAAGAGCCGGACCGTCACGATCCCCAGCCGTTCAAACAGCGGCAGGGCGCTTAAGCCGGCGAGGGCGATGGCGACCTGAAGCCATCCCCAGTCCCGAATCCGCGCCGGCCGGCGGGCCAGGATCCGTTCAACCGCGGCGCTTCCCAGGGCGAGTCCCAGCAGGAAGGTGGCCAGCATCAATGTGAAGGCATAGGTGGAGCTTCCCAGAACCGCCGCCAGGATCCGGGTCCAGCCGACCTCGTACAGCATCGCCGTGATCCCTGAGACGGCGAGCGCCGCCGGAATCCAGCGATGGTCAAAACCTAAAGGGGTCTGACCCCTGCGGACCGGTGCCAACGGAACGGTGCCAGGCACTGCAGTGCCTGGCACCGGAGGGTCAGGCACCGTCAGGGTTCGCGACAGCAGGCAGGCGAAGAGGCCGATCCCGACGTTCAGGGTGACGGCCATCTTGAGGGTGGCTCCCATCCCCAGGATCGGCAGCAGGAGAAACCCGGCGAGGAGCGTCCCGGTCACGGCGCCGGCGGTGTTGAGCCCGTAGAGGAGCGCGGTCCCGGATCCGATCGCCTCGGCCCGGCGGATGTAAAATCTGGCCAGGACCGGGAGGGTCGCCCCCATCAAGAAGGTAGGGATGAAGAGGAGGAGAAAGGAAAGGCCCAGCCGGGCCGCCGTGAACAGGCCCAGGGAAGGATGAAGCAGCCGGGCGAAGGCAACGTACAGGGTCTGGACCAGGTGGAGGAGCGGGAAGGTCAGGGCGGCGTAAGCGCCGATGGCGATCTCAAGGCAGCCGTAGGCGAAGAGGGGTTTACGCCAGCGGTCGGCCGGCCGGCCGATGAGAAAACTTCCCAGCCCCAGCCCCGCCATGTAGGCGGCCAGCACCGTCGCGATGGCGAAGGTGGTGTTGCCGAAGACCAGGCCCGTCAGCCGGCTCCAGAGGAGCTCATAGACCAGGGCCGTGGCCCCGGAGATAAAGAAGAACAGCAACCCCCAGCGATTTACCCTGGCTTCAAGCATAGGCCCTTCATTATATGGCACATTCGCACAATCAGCGCTTGCTCGAAGCTACCCCAAGCCGGTTTGGCGGAAGGCCCGTTTGACCGCTCGAAAGACCGCATCGAACTGAGGCAGTTGAACCATCTGTGCGGCCAGGCGCACCGCCCAGAGTTTTCTGTAGCGGGTTTCCTTGGAGGGAAACTCCCCCATCACCTCGGATAGCTCTTTTCCACGAAAGGCCCACTTCTGTTTCACCGCGGCGGCCATCTGATCCAGGTGGACATGGCGGCCGGTGAAGAGGTGCCAGGCGTCATAGAGATCGCGCGGTTCATTCCGAGCCCGATCCATGAGGGCGACCATCTTTTCGGCGGCGATCTCCTCCAAGCTGTACACGCGAACCTTCGCATGGGCTGGGATGTCCGTATACTCGTTGTAGCTGCGCAGCACAGGCCGATCCACCAGTGGGAAGACGAGTCGCTCCCGGATCGTGATGTCCACCTTTACTTCCTTGGCCGTAGCGGTCGCGGGCAAGGGGCCTTCGTAACCCAGATAAAAGGTGTAGCTGTTGGCATGAGGGTGGCGATCCTCACGGGCGAAGCGAAGGGGGATCCCTGCGGCGCGCCGGGCCTCGGCGAAGAGAAGGTCAAGCTCCTGACGGATGGTTTCAAACGGCGTCTCTTTCACCAGGGTGAAGTCCAGGTCTTCAGAGAATCGGTAATCTCCGAAGTAGCAGGCCTTGAGCGCCGTTCCTCCTTTGAAGGCGAGGCGCTGGCGAAGTGGGGTTCGCGAAAGGGCGACGAGGAACCAGGTCAGGCAATAGTCCTGTTCAAGGACCGATTCCGGGATACGGCGGCCGCCCCGTGTGGCCAGGCGGTTGGAAAGGCGAGAGAGGTTCTGCTGCGGAATCATAGGTTCAAGTCTGCACGGCCGCGCGCAACTCCTCCATCGGGATGTTGAGCTGCAGTCGCCAGCGGCGCAGAAACTTGCCTCCCGCCGGCAAGACGGGATCCAAGCGAACGTAGGCCCTTGTCACCATCCGGAGCAAGGATTCCCGGTGCCTGGAAGTTCCCAGTTCGTAAGTCTCCAGGAGAAATCCGAGGCGTTGAGCCGCCGCGCCCACCCCAAGCCGTTTGGTATACCCCACCAGGCGGTCAACCTGGATGTCGCCCCGTCTCATCCATAGACCTTTGGCGACCTCAGTCACCCCTCCGCACAGGCGGGGTGCTTTAAGGCCGTCGAGGAGGGTCCGCTCCAGGTCGCTGACACAAACCCTCTCCTGTTTGGTCACCCAATGATGGGTCAGGCCGAACAGGTGTTGACGTTGGCAGCGCACGAATCGAAACTGCACTCCAAGGGCCGTCACCGGGCGCTGGACCAAAGGGGTGGAAATGGTGACCACCAGTTGGGGCTGCGTGAGCAGCCCATGGATCTCCATGGCGGTTCCATGGGAGAGATAATATTTCCTGCCGCGGAGGATCTCGCGGGCGACGAGGAGGGGGTTTGCCATGTACTGGCGCTCCCTCCCCAATTCGTAGGGGACGAGGACGAAGAGGCCGGCTTTGAGGCGGGTGGCCACGCCCCGATCCACCAGTTTTCTGGCAAAGCTCCGCGCCGAGGCGGCGGAAAGCTCGGTGATCGCGCGCACATCTTCGAGCCGGAAGAAACAGCGCCCCCTTTCGTGGAGGGTGGTGACGAGCCTTGCCGCTTGCGGGCCGAGTGTCTTGAAAGAATTACCTTTTATCATCAGAAAGTGCCCTCAAGAGACACATTTTACTACTAGAATATAACTTGTCAAGATGAATCCTGGCACCGGGTTTGCATTTGCGCCCTTGTGCAATGACACATTCTGCTTGACGGGGAAAATTAAGTTCACTACAGTAGAGAGGGTCGTTATACTTATGAGTAGCGGGACGACTAGTAAGGGGGGCTCGTATGCGGAGAATCAAGCCGAATGGTTTTACCCTGATTGAACTGGTGATGGTGATCGTGATCCTGGGGGTCCTGGCGGCGATCGCTCTGCCGCGGTTCATCGACCTGCAGAAGAATGCGGCCCACGCCTCCGCGATGGGGGAGCTGGGGGGCCTTCGGGCGGCGGCGGCGACGTTCTACGCCTCGACCGCCGTTCGGAACGCCGGCCGGTACCCATCCACCAAGGCGCTCGTGACGAGCATGCTGAACGCGCCGCTCACGGTGCTGAGTAAGAGCATCGCCGGCACCCTGCGGGACTGGAAGTACACTTCCACGAGCGGGCGGGTGGACGCCAGCGGGTCATGGACTCCGGGTCCGTAACGACCAAGACCCATCGGATCGCGTA
>JACPXU010000045.1 GCA_016196375.1 Candidatus Omnitrophota bacterium
ACAACAAGATCCGGGTAATTCAACGCAGGGCCTATGGGATCCGAGACCCCGAGTACTTGAAGCTCAAAGTGCTCACCTCTTTCATCCCAGATCCTTGAAAAACCGTGAAAATCACCCACACGAAACGGTGAAGAGCCATTTCTTATATCAAATTGCTCGAGGAGCAGGAACTCGAACGGCGGTTTGGAGATTCGTATAGAGAATATCGAAGGCAGACACCGTTTCTTATTCCTAAACGGCCATCAGGGTGAGCACTCTTTCGGCGGTGAGCCGGGCCTCGTCCGAGCTACAGAAGGTTCGAAAGTTGCCCAGGCAAGTCAGCCATTTGTTTCTGAGGGTTCAGAATGTTAGGATTCACTCTTCCTGCATAACCATCCTTAGTATGCTGGGAAACAAGCGGGGGACCTGGTGTGCACGACCGGTTGGCGGCGGACGTTGGCTTTAAACGCGCCCTTCTTCCCAACCTCACGGTGCATGGAGCAGTGGGCAAGAGTCTCCGGGAGGGAAATCGAGGGGGCCCCAGGCTTCGGGTGTACGCAGGAATGAAGTTGGAATTCTGAACAGGAGATCTTGAGATGCGCGTGATGATTCGTTTATTCGGGATGGCCGTGGTTGTTCTTTTGCTGAGCGGAGTAATTTCTCTGGCGGCTGAACGTGTGCCGCCGATTACCTGGGATTTTGAGCAAGATCAGGCGGGCGGCCCACCGGCCGGTTTTTCTTTCGGTAGAACCGGGGAGGGACGGCCAGGTCGCTGGGTGGTTGTCTCGGATAAGAATGCTCCCAGCGGCGTGCACGTGCTTGCCCAGACAGATGCAGACCCGACCGACTACCGGTTCCCCGTGGCCGTAGCGAATGCCCCGATTGTAAAAGATCTGCGGCTTTCGGTCCGATGCAAGCCGGTTTCAGGCCAGGTGGATCAGGCGGCTGGGCTGGTCTTCAGGTATCAGGATGAAAACAACTATTACGTCACTCGGGCCAATGCCTTGGAAGGCAACGTCCGGCTCTACAAGGTAGTCAACGGCCGCCGGGAGCAGTTCGCCGGATGGAATGGGCCGGTGACCGCCAAGACTTGGCATGACTATCGGGTCGAAGCCAACGGCGGCCATTTTGAAGTGTATTGGGATGGCCAGAAAGTAATCGACGCCAGAGATGGGACTTTCTCTGTCGCAGGGAGAGTGGGCGTCTGGACAAAAGCCGATTCCGTCACGCACTTCGATAACCTGAGCATCGAGCCACTGGGATCTTAAGTTTATGGACACCGAAACAATTCCTTGCACTCTGCGCGAATTCCTCGGCTACTTCCTGTCCCTTGGCACTTTCGGCTTCGGCGGACCAATCGCGTTGGCTGGGTACATGCAGCGGGATCTGGTGGAGAAGCGCCGCTGGATTTCCAAAGAGGACTATATCGATGGGCTAGCGCTGGCCCAATTGGCGCCCGGCCCGCTGGCGGCTCAGTTGGCGATGTATCTGGGCTATGTTCGAGCCGGTATTTCGGGTGCCACCCTCGTTTCTCTCGCTTTTATCATCCCCTCATTCCTCATGGTGTTGGGGATCTCCTGGCTCTATGTGCGTTTCGGGGGATTGCCCTGGATGCAAGCGCTGTTCTATGGGATCGGGGCGGCGGTCATCGGCATCATCGTGCGCGCGGCCTACAAACTGGTGAAGCTGACGTTGGGCAAGGATGGCCTGCTCTGGGCGATTTTTTCTGTGTTGGCGATTGCCACAGCCGTCACGCAAACGGAGATTGCCTGGCTCTTTTTGGGGGCGGGCCTGGTGTATCTCTTGGCGAAAGCATGGCCCTCGAAGCAGACGGCCGGCACGGCGGCGCTGGCCATGGCGCCATGGATGGGAAAGGTGGCCTCCGAAACGATGGTGCCGGCGACAACGGCTCGCCTCGTGGGTTTTTTCGCTAAGGCAGGAGCGATGGTTTTTGGAAGCGGGCTGGCGATCGTCCCGTTTCTTTACGGTGGGGTCGTCAGGGAATACCATTGGCTCACCGAACGGCAATTTATGGATGCGGTCGCGGTCGCCATGATCACCCCGGGCCCCGTGGTGATTACGGTGGCGTTCATCGGATATCTGGTGAGAGGTCCGTGGGGCGCAGCGCTGGCGGCCATCGGGGTGTTTCTCCCGGTCTATCTATTTGTGGTGATTCCAAGCCCCTGGTTTAAAAAGCACGGCAAGAACCCCCAGCTCAACGCGTTCGTGAAAGGAGTCACCGCGGCTGCCACGGGGGCCATCGCAGGAGCCTGTTTTGTTTTAAGCCGTCGAGCCATTGTGGACCTACCGACAGGACTCATTGCGTTGGCTACACTCGCTATTCTCATTCGCTGGAAGATACCGGAACCGTGGCTTATCGCCGCAGCGGCTGTTGCGGGTTTATGCCTGTTTCATTAGGAGATGACCTTCGGCACTCGTTGTGTCATACTGGGTGCATGCATGAGAAGGCTCCGCAGCGTTGACCGAAGAGGCTGTCAACGCCCTGATGTGCGGCTTGTGTCTCCTGTTAAGCATCGCGGGACTCGCCGCCCTGGTCACGTCGGCCGCGCTTCACGGAGATGCCTGGCAGGTGGTGAGCTTCAGCATCTACGGGGCGAGTTTGATCACGCTGTTCACTGCCTCGACGCTCTATCACGCGATCCAAGCTCGGCGCATTAAGCGCATATTCGAGATCCTCGATCAATCCGCCATTTACCTCCTGATCGCCGGCACCTACACCCCGTTCACGCTGGTCGCCATAAGGAGTGTCTTGGGCTGGGTCATGTTCGGCGTGATTTGGGGTCTGGCGGCAGCGGGAATCGCGGTGACCTGGTGGTTTCCTGCGGAGAAGCTCGGATTATTCTCGAGCCTGTCTTACCTGGTCATGGGCTGGCTGATCGTGATCGGCGCCCGCCCTTTGCTGGAGAAACTGCCGATGGCCGGAATCCTTTGGCTCGCCGCTGGGGGGGTGCTCTATAGCGTCGGCGTTCCGTTGTTTCTCTGCAAAAAACGGCCATTCGCTCACACCGTTTGGCATCTGTTTGTGCTGGGCGGCAGCATCTGTCACTACGTGGCCGTGCGTTTTTATGTGGCGCCCGCCTGAATGGCGTACCGGAATCCCCCCTCGGATCCCGAAACGGAGGTGAGATCGGTGAAGATGGTGAAGAAATCCTTGAAGTTCCGCCCGCTGGAGCCGTGGCAATTGAAGGTGTTGGCGGACATGAAGCGGAAGGAAGCCCCTAAGAAAAACTAAACGGGCGGGGTATTCCGGCGTCTTCACCCGCCCGTCTAGGAACTGCTGTACACCATCTTTTCAATCACCTCTATCTGCAGGAGCGGTTCACCTGCTCATCCTCCTGCCACTTCTAGTATACACTAATCTTGGGCGTAACAAGACAATCTTTTCTAGACCCGGAAAATGCCTTAGAATAAGGGTAATGGGAAAACACGAGGACATCGTTAAAAGCATCGAGGGATTCGTCGAGGAGAATCTCGGCCTGCTCAAGAGTGTGGCCGAGGGCTGGCAGCCCTCCGACATCCTCCCGGACATGGCGGCCGACGGCTGGGACGAAAAGCTGCGGGGTTTGCGCGATCAAGCGCGCGGGGTCCCGGACGAAATCCTTGTGGTGCTCATCGGCAACACGGTGACCGAAGAGGCGCTCCCCGCCTACCAGACGATGCTGAACAGGCATCCCGGCGTGCAAGACGACACCGGCACCTCGGACAACCCGTGGGCCCGATGGACCCGCGGATGGACCGCGGAAGAGAATCGGCACGGGGAGATCTTGAGCCGGTACCTGTACCTCTCCGGCCGGGTGGACATGCGGGTTGTCGAGGTGACGACGCAGCATCTGCTTAGAAACGGGTTCGATCCGAAGACCGGAAACGATCCGTACAGGGGGCTGATCTACACCTCATTCCAGGAGCGAGCCACCAAGATCTCTCACGGGAACACCGCGCTGCTGGCCAACCAGAGCGGCGATTCCACGCTCGGGAGCATCTGCGCGCTTGTGACCGGGGACGAGTCGCGGCATGAAGAGGCCTACAAGCGGTTCGCGGGCAAGATCATCGAGCAGGACCCATCGGAAGGGGTGCTGGCCTTCGCCCAGATGATGAAGAACACGGTCACGATGCCCGCCCGCCAGATGGCGGACGGCGGCACGGCCGACCTGTACAACCAATTCGCCGCGGTGGCCCAGCGGATCGGCGTCTATACGATCCGCGATTACGCCGACATCATTGATCATCTGATTGCCTATTGGAAGATCGCGGATTTGTCCGGATTGACCGGCGACGCCGCAAAGGCGCAAGACTACCTCGGAGGACTGGCTCAGCGCTACAGGGGGTTGGCCGACCGAGCGAAAGAGAGAGCCTCCGAGCAGCCCAGGATGCCTTTCCCCTGGATTTTCAACCGGCCCGCCTGAAGATCGAGCGATCCCTTTAACCCTTTGACCAACAGCCACGTGGTTCACGGGATATCGCAAATCGAGGTGACCCTTTCCGACGGGCGGCGCCTCCAGGCCGAGCCGGTGGGGGATGACCCGCACACGGACCTGGCGGTGATCCGGGTTCAGGCGCCGAACGTGACTGCGGCATCCCTGGGGGGCTCGCAGTCGATCCGGCCGGGGCAGCTGGTGATCGTCCCGGAGGAAACAAAATCCTGAACTGGAGATAAGCTTGGTGGTACTATCTTCAGGTGGAGAGGATCCGATGACCCAGCGCACCTTCAACCTGATCGCGGGAAGCATCTTCCTGATCGTCGCGCTCTTCCACGCCCTGCGGCTTGCCCACCACTGGGAGGCGGTGATCGGCGGCTGGAGAATCCCTGTGGGCCTGAGCTGGGCGGCCCTTTGCCTTTCCGGAGCCCTCTCCTACCTCGCCTTCACCCGGAAGCCGTAGAACTGCCCTCAGGAATGACCCATCGGCCGATCCGGAACATCGCCATCATCGCCCACGTCGACCATGGGAAGACGACCCTGGTGGACGCCATCTTCCGCCAGACCCGGGTCCACCGGAACATCGAGGAGATGGGAGAGCGGGTCATGGATTCCCTCGACTTGGAGAGGGAGCGGGGGATCACGATCCGGGCCAAGAACGCCAGCGTCCTGTACAAGGGGACGAAGATCAACATCGTGGATACGCCGGGCCACGCCGACTTCGGCGGAGAGGTGGAGCGGACCCTCCGGATGGTGGACGGGGTCCTGCTGCTGGTGGACGCCAAGGACGGGCCGATGCCGCAGACCCGGTTCGTCCTCCGGAAGGCCCTGGCGCTGGGCCATAAGGCGATCGTCGTGGTCAACAAGGTGGACCTGGCCGACGCCCAGCCGGAGGAGATGGTGAACAAGACGTTCGACCTGTTCTGCGAGCTGAACGCCCATGACGAGCAGCTGGATTTCCCCGTGGTGTACACCTCCGCCATCCAAGGGACCGCCACGCTGGATCTCCACAGGCCGGGCGACAACATCTTTCCCCTGCTCGACCTGATCCTGGAGAAGATCCCGGCCCCTCGGGTGGAGACGGAAGGGCCCCTGCAGATCCTGGTGCTGGCCCTCCTGGCGGACGATTACAAGGGGCGGATGGGGATCGGGAAGATCTCCGCCGGATCGATCCGCAAGGGAGACGCGGTGATGCTGCTCAAGCGGGACGGGCGGCAGATCTCCTCCAAGGTGACGGCCCTGCTGAGCTACGAGGGGCTGGATCGCAAGGAGGTGGAGGAATCCTCCGCCGGGGAGATCATCGCGGTGGCCGGTTTCGAGGAGGTCGGCATCGGAGACACCCTGGCCGACCCGAGCGACCCCAGGGCGCTGCCGATCCCCCAGATCGATGAGCCGACCATCCAGATGACCTTCGGGGTCAACACCAGCCCCTTCTCCGGGAGGGAGGGCAAGCACGTCACCTCCCGGGCCCTGCGGGAGCGCCTGATGAGAGAGCTGGAGACGAACGTCTCCCTGCGGGTCCAGGAGACCGACAGCCCGGACACCTTCCTCGTCTCGGGGCGGGGAGAGCTGCACCTGGCCATCCTCATCGAGACGATGCGGCGGGAGGGCTTTGAGCTTCAGGTTTCCGAGCCGGAGGTGATCTTCCAGGAGAGGAAGGGCGTCAGGCTGGAGCCTTTTGAGCTGCTGACGATCGACGTCCCGGTCGAGTATCGGGGCACCGTGATCGAAGAGGTGGGAAGCCGCAAGGGGATCTTGAAGGAGATGGTCCAGACGCCCACGGGAGAGCTCCATTTCGAGTATGAGATCCCAACCCGCGGGGTGATGGGGCTCAAGGGGGCCCTCCTCACCAAGGCCCGCGGGACCGCCCAGGTCCACCACCTGTTCGACGAATACAGGCCCGTCAAGGAAGGGGGCTACGGCAGGGCCTCGCACGGCTCCCTGATCGCCTTCGAATCGGGCACCTCAACGAGTTACGCGCTGAGCAACTGCCAGCTGCGCGGGGAGATGTTCATCGGCCCCGGGGTGGAGGTTTACCAGGGGATGATCATCGGGGAGAACGCCCGGGGAGAGGACCTGGAGATCTCCCCGGTCAAGACGAAGAAGCTCACCAACGTCCGCTCCTCCACCTCGGACATCGCCGTCGTCCTGACGCCCCCCAAGGAGATGACCCTCGAGATCGCTCTGGAATACATCGGGCCGGACGAGCTGGTGGAGGTGAGCCCCAAGGGGATACGCCTCCGGAAGAAGCTGCTGGATCCGGTGGCCCGCAAGCGAGCCAAGAAGGAGTGAATGGAATGAAAGAGATGGAAATCGCGTTCGAGAACCTGGGGCTACATCCGAACCTTCTCAAGGGGATCCGTGACTTGGGATTCCTGCACCCCACCCCCATCCAAGCGCAGGCGATCCCGCTGATCCTCAACCGGCGGGACCTGATCGGATGCGCCCAGACCGGGACGGGGAAAACCGCCGCCTTTGTCCTGCCGATCCTGCACCATCTCTTGGAGGGCAAGGGGACCAAGAACGTCCGGGCCCTGATCATTGCCCCCACCCGAGAGCTGGCCCTCCAGTCGATGGACCATCTGAAGGCCCTCTCCCGGTACGTCCACTTGAAGGGAGCGCCGATCTTCGGCGGCGTGCCGATGCAGCCGCAGATCACCGCGCTGGAGCACGGGGTGGACATCCTCTCCGCCACGCCGGGCCGGCTCTTGGACCACATCTATTCCGGCCGGATCGACTTCGTGGATCTGCAGGTCCTCGTCTTGGACGAGGCCGACCGGATGCTGGACATGGGTTTCCTGCCCGACATCCGGAAGATCCTGAGGCTGCTGCCGCCGAAGCGCCAGAATCTCATGTTCTCCGCGACGATGCCGCCGGAGATCATGACCCTGGCGCGCGAGATACTCAACAACCCCGCCACGGTGCAGATCGGCCAGCGCTCCTCGCCGGCGGTCGGCATCCGGCAGGCGGTCTATCCGGTCTCCCGCCACCTGAAGACGGAGCTCCTGCTGGAACTCCTGAGGAGGCAGGAGATGACCTCGGTGCTGGTCTTCGCCCGCACCAAGCGGGCCGCGGACCGCCTGGCCCACGAGCTCCAGCGGCGGAGCGTCCGGGTCTCCCTGCTTCACGGCGACCGCAGCCAGGGCCAGAGGCTGCAGGCGCTGGACCAATTCCGCTACGGGGAAGTCCAGGTGATGGTGGCGACGGACATCGCGGCGCGCGGCATCGACGTGGACGACATCAGCCACGTGGTCAACTTCGACGTGCCGGATTCTCCGGACGATTACATCCACCGGATCGGGCGGACCGCCCGGATGGAAGCCACCGGGGATGCCTTCACCCTGATGGATAAGGAGGAAGAACCTTTTGTCCGGGAGATCGAGCAGACGCTGCACCGGGCTCTCCCACGGGTGACGCTGCCGGACTTCGACTACAAAAAGGCGTTGGGAGGACGGGGCCGGGGTGCTTCCTCCGGGCACGGGGCCCCACAGCATCCTCATCGGCGCCATCGCCGCCATTGAAGAAATCAGCCGGCGCTACAGGAGCAGAGAGATCGCGCTCTTGAGCTCCTTCGGGTCGTACGGCTTGGTCAGATAGGCGTCGGCCCCGTGGGCGAATCCCTTGAGCTGGTCGATCGGCTCCTTCAGGGCGGTCAGCATAACCACCGGCAGCATCCAGGGGCCGTAGATCCGCCGCAGCTGCTTGCAGACCTGAAGGCCGTTGATGTCCGGCAGCTTCAGGTCCAGGATGACGAGGTCGATCGGGTGCTCGGCCGCGTAGGTGATGGCGGTCGTCCCCAGCGACTCGGTGTGGACCTCGAAGCCGTCCCTCCTCAGGTCGATCCTGAGCAGCTCGGCCAACGCCTCTTCGTCTTCAACGACAAGAATCCGCTTTCGCTGCAACGTCTCCATGTGCCATCACCCCTTCAACTGTTCGTCGATCACGGCGCACAGCTCCGCCGGCTCGATCGGTTTTGCCACGCACCGGTGCCCCGAAAGGACCCCGCTGCGCTCCTCCGATTCCTTCCTCGTCAGCACCGCCGTGAGGAAAAGGATCGGAACCTCCTTGGTGGCCGGGTCCGATCTCATCAGGGCGGCCACGGAGCCGCCGTCCATGTCGGGCATGATCACGTCCAGCAGGATCAGGTCCGGATGGAACGCCTTGGCGATCGCCAGGGCCATCTGCCCCTGATTCTCAGCCCGAACCTCGTAGGCCCCGGTCTTTTCCAGATTCAGCTTTAACAGCGCCGTAAAATTCTGCTCGTCGTCGATCACCAGGATACGTTTCTTCTCTTCCATCATGAACACCCCCTTCCGCTACTTTAAGCATGAGGGTCGATCTGACCCCTCCCTCTTTCCGGTTCGCCACCTCGATGACACCCCGGTGGAGATCCACGATGCTCTTGGTCACCGATAGCCCCAAGCCGGTCCCTTTCCCCGCCGGCTTCGTCGTGAAGAACGGGTCGAAGATCTTGGGAAGCACCTTCTCGGGAATCCCCGGTCCGGAGTCCTCGATCTCCACCACCACGATCCGGCCTCCCGTCCGGAACGGGTCGCCCGGCCTGTGGCCGACGCCGGGGTCCCCCTCCTTGGCCGGCCGCGTGAAGCTGCGGATCCGAAGCGTCCCCCCCTCGGGCATCGCCTGGATCCCGTTCATCAGGAGGTTGACGAGGGCCTGCTCCATCTTGGTCCGATCAACGGCGACAGGGGGGAGGTTCGGATCCAGCTCCCTGACCAGGTGGATGTGGCACCGGTCCAGCTCATGCTTGATCAGCAGGAGCGTGTCCTCGATGAGGAGGTTCAGGCCCTCCGGCTTCATCTGCAGATCCCGCTGGCTGGAGAAATCGAGCAGCCCCCGGATCACGGTGTCGGCCCTGTGGACCGCCTCCTTGGCATAACCGAGGATCGTGGAGGCGTTCGGGTCGGAGCAGGAGGCCAGCGGGTCGGAGAGGTAATGGAGCCCGTGGAGGATCACCGCCAACGGGTTCTTCACCTCGTGGGCGACGCCGGCGGCCAGCCGGCCGATCGATTCCATCTTGGCGGAATGGATCAGCTGGACCTGCGTCGCCTTCAGCTCCTCGTGCGATTTCCTCAGCTGGGCGAAGGCTTCCTCCAGAACGGCGGTGCGGCTGGCCACCCTCCTCTCCAGCTCCTGCCGGTAGCGGCTCAGGGCCTCCTCGGCCCGCCGGCGCTCGGCGAGGGTGGCCGCCAGCACCAATTGGGTCGTCGTGATGACGGTGACGAACAACTGCAGCAACAAGAGCGAGACATCCAGGGTATAGTTGGCGAAGGGCCCCCGGCCGTGAGCGGTGTTCCAGACGACCACCACGGCTAAGAGGAGGGTCGAGGCCGTGACCCCGTGCCGGCCGAACCGAAAGGTGATCCAGACGAGGAACGGGATCGGAACGAACACCAACGCCCGCAAGGCGCTCGACTCGAAGATGATCTGGCTGACCATGCCGAGCAGGCCGAGCAGCAGGAAAAACTCGACGGTGCGCCCGGTGAAGGGCCGCTTCAGCGGCCGCCGACCCCAGGTCCAGAGGAGCGGCGTCACGACGATCATCCCGACCCAGTCGCCCACCCACCAGGTCCACCAGGTGTACAGGTACCGCTCCACCGGGATGTATCCCGAGAACCAGAGGGTGGTGACGCCGCAGGTGGCCGCCACGAGGCATCCGAGCCAGATGCCGGGCCAGACGCCCGGTCCCATCACGAGGACCGCCGCCAGGGCCAGGCCGGACGGCGGCCATACCGCCGTGACGTTGCCCGGCGGGATCGCGAGGAAGAACCCCAATCTCCCGGTGACGATGTAGGCGGCTCCCACCGCCGCCATCAGGGACAGGTGGCTCAATCTCATCGGTTTTAAGCTCCTCCTCACTCCGTAAAAAGGTTACCACAAACGCACCCTCCCCCAAGGCAGGGCGGCTGGAATCCGGGTCGGAAATTACAAAAAAGGCATCTGCCAGGTTGCTTCTTTGAGATGGGGCATGCTATCTTGATCATGCCCATTCAAAGATGCAGCGCCTGAGGAGATTCTTCTTCTACCTGTTCGCCGCCACCTACGCGGTCAGTTGCCCGCTCATCCTCCTTTACGCCCTCGGATACGCCTTCAAACCGACCCCCCAGCTCCAATGGGTCGAAACCGGCCTGATCCATCTCGAGACCGTCCCCTCCGGAGCGGCCGTCTATCTGGAGGGGAAGCGCTGCGAGGAGATGACCCCGACGGCCCTCAAGGAGCTTCTCCCCGGGGAATACCGGATCCGGCTGGAGCTTGAGGGGTACCAACCGTGGGAGCGGTCCATCTGGGTGGAAGCCAAGCAGGCGCACAGGCTGGATGAGATCCTCCTGGTGCCGGACCGGCTCGAGCCGGAAGAGCTTTCGTCCCACCGATGGGAGCGGCTGATCCCGGTTCCCGAGACTCCTTATCTTCTCCTGACGAAAGGCCCGCTCCTGAAGGAGGCGGTCGTCTATGACCGACAGAGGCGGAGCCTTCATCCGCTGGTGGGAAGGGTCTCCCCCTGGGGAGACGCCGCCATCCTCTCCCACTGGGTCGTGCCGGAATCGGCCTGGGTCCTCCTCCAGGTCCGGACAACGGAGGGCCTGCGCTGGATCGGATTCGCCCTGGACGAAGAGGCCCCGGAGCCGAAGGATCTGACCCCGCTGTTCGTCCACCCCCCCGAAGAGATCACCTGGTCTCCTCGGCGGCCGGACCGTCTCTTCCTCCTCAGGGAGGGCTCTCTGGATCGCCTGGATCTGCAGGAGATGAGCCTTTATCCTCAGCTCGCCCAGAGGATTCGGGGCTGCGGGGTGATCGATCCGGGAGAGCTGCTCCTCCTCACCAACCAGGGGAGGATCCATCGGATCCGGCACACCGGGGAGCTCCTGGAGACTTTCTTCGAGGATTCCCCTCTCGGCCGGGAGCTCCTCGGAGGGGAGGGGCGATTCTCCGTCCACCCGCTCTCCGGGGACCTCTGGCTCTTCCTGGGGAAACAGGGACGGCTGTTGACCAACCGGCCTCCCTACCAGCTGGTGGAGGAAGGAGTGCGTGGCTTCCAATACGATAAGCGGAGGCAGCGCCTGTTGGTCTGGACCGACCGGAGGCTGGGGATGGTCGATTTCTCCCGGCGAAAAGCGGAGGAGGAACCCCTGGAAGAGGAAGCCGGTGTCCGGTGGGTGTACGAGGGGGGTGCCCGGATCAGACAGGCCTTCTGGGTCTATCAAGGTTCCCACATCCTGTTTCAGGACCGGGATCTCTTCCTTCTGCTGGAGGTGGAAACTTACGGCAACCCGGCCCTGAACTGGTCGGTCCCGCAGGCCCTGCATCGGCTGGCCGAGGCCGCCGGCGCAAGCGAAGGCTCCTACTCGGACGAGGAGGGGACGCTTCTCTATCTCGACCGGAGCCAGGGACGGTTGGTCTCCATCCCGGTGGTCCCACCCCCGGTGGCCCCGGCTTAGGAGGAGAAGCGGTGAATTTTCAATATTCAAGATACGGCCTGACCGGTGGGGAGAAAAGGCTCCAACGGTTCCTTGAGGCCCTCCCCGGAGCCTGCAGCTGGGCGATCCTCATCGGGATGCTGGGGCTCTCCTTCTGGAAGCCGGTCTGGGCCGCGGTGGTGGTGATCGCCTTCCACCTCTATTGGCTCCTGCGCCTCCTCTTCATGACCCTCTTCCTGGTCCTTTCGTACATCCGACTCTCGATCGAGAGGGAAACCGATTGGATGGGGCTGATCCGCGCCCTTGAGGCGCCGGAATCGGAGATCCCTTCCGATCCGAACGGGGGGCGCGGCCAAACCTTCAAACGGCGGATCGCGCGGGCGCTTCACCAACAGGAGCTGCGCCGGGCGAGACGGCTGACAGGGCCGCTCCCGCGGCTCGGGGAGATCATCCATCTGGTGATCTTTCCGGTGGCGAGAGAACGGGAGGAGATCTATGCCCAAGGGGTCGAGAGTCTTCTCGAACAGGGAATCCCACTCCGGCAGATCCTGGTGGTCTTGGCGGTGGAGGAACGCTCCAGCGCCGAGGTCCAGGCCGGCGCCGCCCGGCTCGCGCGGCGCTACCGGGATCGGTTCCTGTCGTTCGAGGTAGTGGTTCATCCGGACGGCCTGCCCGGCGAGGCGCGGGTGAAAGGGGCAAACGCCACCACCGCGGCCCGATGGGCGGCTGACCATCTCCGGGACCGGGGCATCCCGTTTGAAAAGGTGATCCTCTCCTGCCTTGACGCCGACACCGTCTTGAGCCCGCAGTACATGGCCTGCCTCACCTACCAGTTTATGATCTGCCCTGACCGGACGAGGGCCAGCTTCCAGCCGATCCCGGTCTATCACAACAACATCTGGGAGGTTCCCGGATTCGCCCGGGTGCTGGACGTCGGCTCCTCCTTCTTCCAGCTGGTCGAGGCCACCAACCCGGAGAAGCTGGTCACCTTCTCCAGCCACAGCATGAGCTTCAAGGCCCTGACGGAGGTGGGGTTCTGGCCGGTCGACATGATCTCCGACGATTCGGCGATCTTCTGGAAGTCGTTCATCTTCTACGAGGGAGAGTACCGGGTCGTCGCGATGTACGTGACGGTCTCGATGGATGTGGCGGCGTCGAGGAGCTGGAGGGGGACCGCGGTGAACGTCTACCGGCAGAAGCGGCGTTGGGCCTGGGGCGTCGAGAACCTCCCGGTGGTGATGCGGGCCTTCCTGAAGAAGAGCCGGATCCCCCTCTGCGCCAAGATCAGGCATGGGGCGAAGCTGTGGGAGGGGCATCTCGCCTGGGCAACCTGGCCGTTCCTGGTCGCCATCATCGGATGGCTTCCGGCCTTCTTCGTCGGCCGGGAATTCTCCAACAGCGTCCTCTCCTACAGCGCCCCCCGGGTCACCTGGACGATCTTCCACCTGGCCTCGATGAGCCTGGCCATCACCATCTGCTTGAGCGTGGCCCTTCTTCCCAGGGCGGCCGTCAAGCGGCCGCTGCTCAAGAAGGCGTGGCACCTGCTGGAATGGCTGCTGGTCCCGGTGATCTCGATCCTCTTCAGCGCGATTCCGGCGCTGGACGCCCAGACCCGGCTCGCCCTGGGGCGCCGGATGGAATTCTGGGTGACCGAAAAGAGGCGGATCTTATGACGGCGGCAGCCGGCCTGAGGCCGTTGTCAAGATGAACGGATTGTAATCCCGGATTCATCCGCCTGTCATTCCTCCCCTGTAAACTTGATGGGTGAAAAAGGTCGCATGGTGATCACAAAGACCGTTTGGATCGACAATGGGACAAGCGATGTCGCACTTCTGCCGGAAGGCGCGGTGGATAGCGGGCGTAGCCTTATGGGCAGCCCTCGGGGGCGCCCAGATCGGGTGGGCAGCGGTGAACCGGCCGATGCCGATGGAAGGGGTCTGGGAAGCGATCCTCCTGACGGAGGCCGCCGGGGAGCCGTATCAAGGGAAGGTGGGGGTAGCGGAGGTGCTGCGGAACCGGGGGTGGGATCCCAAGGGATTCGTGGGGATTCGGCGCAGGGACCTGCAGCGGTTCCTCTCCGAGCAGCCGCAGTGGGCTCATGCCCAGGCCAGGAGAGCCCTCCGGCAGGCCCGGGCAGGATCGAACCTGACCCGACGGGCCACCCATTTCGAGAACGTGGAGCTTTTCGGCACCCCCTCCTGGGCGAGGCGAATGGAGAAGACGGCCCGGATCGGGCGATTGACCTTCTTCAGAGAGAAGGTCGGGGATTCTCTGATGTGAGCGATGGGGCAATCCCTGAAGGGAGAAATGGGGATCTCCTGATTGAAGAGCATGGGGTTCTGCGCGTATGGTAAGCTTGTGATGAGAGGCATCGGACAGGTATAGGATGCGGATCCTGTTGGCCGAGGACGATTCCCGGGTCGCCAGTTTCATCCGCCGTGGCCTGCGGGAAGAGCAGTACGCCGTCGACGTGGCGTCCGATGGGGAGGAGGCCCTCTTCCTGGCGCAAACGGAAGAGTACGACCTGATCATCCTGGACCTGCTCCTCCCTAAGAAGAGCGGCCAGGAGGTGTTGAAGGAGCTCCGCGCGGAACGGGTCCACCTGCCGATCCTGATCCTGACGGCGAAGGACGAGCTGGCGGACAGGGTGAAGGGCCTGGACGCCGGGGCGGACGACTACCTCACCAAGCCGTTCGAATTCGATGAGCTGTTGGCCCGGGTGCGGGCCCTGCTGCGCCGGCGCGGCGACATGGTCCCGACGGTGCTGAAGGTGGGGGACCTGGAGCTGGACACGCTGCGTCACCGGGCCACGCGGGGCGGGCGGGAGCTTCTCCTCACCAGCCGCGAGTATGCGCTCCTGGAGTTCCTGATGCGCCACGCCCATCAGATCGTCACCCGCACGGCGCTGGCGGAGCATGTTTGGGAGCAGGATTTCGATCCCCTCTCCAACGTGATCGACGTGCACATCGCCCGCCTGCGCAGGAAGATCGACGACCACTCTCCCAAGAAGCTCCTCGCCACCGTGCGGGGCAGCGGCTACATGCTGGGGTCGGCCAAGCCCTCGTGAACCGATCGATCCGTTTCACCCTGAGCCTCTGGTACATCGGGACCCTCGCCGTCATCCTCTGCTTCTTCGGCGGGGCCTTCTACCTGAACGAGGTCGTCGGCCTCAACCGGGACCTGGACAGGACGCTCGTGCTCCAGGCCGACGGGATCGCCGACTCCATCTTCGCCTTCCGGGAAGCGGAGAGGTCGGCGACGAGGACGGCGCCGGGGAACTGGCAGGCCGCCCCTCTTTCCAGCCTATCCGGAGAGGTGGAGCGGGGGCTGCTTCCGGACCTCGTGGACCGCTGGGCCGAAAAAGCGGGGAACATCGAGGATGGGCGTCTCATCCGCCTCATCGACCGCTATGGCCGGCCCCTGATCGCCTCAGATGGATTCCGCCGACTGGGACTCCCCCCACTGGAGGGTCGGACCCTGGAGGAGGCGAACCGACGGAACTCCGTTTACCACACCTTCCCGACGCTGCGCCGCCGGTTCCGGCTGATCACGCGGCCGGTGGTGGAACATGACCGGGTGATCTACCTGGCGCAGGTGGCCGCCCCCTTGGATGTCATCGACGCCTCCCTCCGCCGACTGGCTCTTCTGCTCTTCTGGCTCATCCCCCTCACCCTCGCCGCGACAAGCGCCGTGGGGTGGTTCCTGGCCCGGACGGCCCTTGAGCCGGTGGGGCGAATGACCCGACAGGCGCAGCAGATCAGCGAGGCGGCTCTGGACAGGCGGGTCGAGGTGCCCCGGACCGGCGACGAGATGGAACAGCTTGCCAAGGCCTTCAACATGATGCTGGAAAGGCTGGAGCGGGCCTTCCGGAGGATGCGCCAATTCAGCGCAGCAGCTTCCCACGAGCTTCGCACGCCGCTGACGATCATGCGGGGAGAACTGGAGGTCTCCCTGCGCAGGGCGCGCCAGCCCCAGGAGTACCAGCAGGTTCTTCACACGACCCTCGAAGCGATCGATGAGATGACCCATACCCTGGAAGAGCTGCTGGCGCTGGCCCGGGCTGATCTGGTTGACAAGGCGATCGAATGGCAGCCGGTGGAGCTGACCGCCCTGGCCAGGCACGAATCCGGCCTGCGCCAATCGCTCGCCCGGGACAAGAGGGTTCAATTGGAGGTGCTCGGCGATGGGCCGGTCTGGGTGCGCGGCGACCGGCGCCTGTTGGAACGGCTGGTCTCTAATCTCCTGGACAACGCCCTGCGCTACACCCCTGCCGCCGGAACGGTGACGGTGCGGGTGGATCATTGGAGAAACAGGGCTTCCCTTATCGTTCAAGACACAGGTCCTGGAATCCCTCCGGAGGAATTGCCCCGAATCTTCGATCTGTTTTTCAATAACAGCTCAGCGGCCAAGAACCGCCGCTCCACCGGGTTAGGCCTGGGGCTGTGCAGTTGGATCGCCGAGGTCCACCATGGCCGGATCGAGGTCAACAGCCCGCCGGGCCACGGAGCCACCTTCACGGCATGGCTTCCCCTCTTCTCCCCGCCGGCCTGAATTAAGAGCTCATTTCAGAACCCCTGTGTCATTCCCGCGAAAGCGGGAATCCAGAAGAGAATCTGATCCTCGCTGGAGCCTGCCCTCGGCCACGACCGAGGGCGAGGATGACGTTTTGAAACGTGGCCTAAAGATGAAGAAGTTGTAATCCAGGATTCACCCTGCCTTCATCTGGCTCCTGTAAGCTAGGAGATGAAAGGAGGGGAATGCCATGAAGAGAGCGACAGGGGTTCTCGGGATGCTGGTTCTCCTCGCCGCGGTGGGCCTTTGCTTCAGCGGGGCCTCCCTGGCGGCGGATGAGGCGAAGCAGCCCAAACAGCAGCAGGAGTCATCGGCGCTGATCGGCCTGCCTAAGGAAGAGCCCGTAAAGGCAACCTCCGGCAGGATCGCCTCGGTGGATCCGCAGGAGAGGCTGGTGACCGTGAAGAAGGGGTTGCTTCCTTTTGTCTCGACGAAGTTCTTCGTCGACTGGAGGACCTCCATCATGGGGGAAGGCGGACAGCGACTGAGCCTGGGTGACTTGAAGGCTGGCGATCCGGTGAAGGTCGAATACGCCATGCGGGAGGGGAAGTACACGGCCCGCACGATCAGCCTTCAGTAGCGAGCGGATGAATCTCGGCGGTGAGACGGAACCAGGGGCGGTGGTCGACAGGGCCTCTCCCCCGCCTGGGAGCTGGCTTCAAAACCTCCCGTGGCCGCGCTGGGCTCAGATGCGAGCAGGGCGAGGAGCGAGGAGGAGACGTATCATGAGGATCGAGATACGGCGACGACGAGCGACGAAGCGATGCGACGCAGATGAGCCCAGCCCTTCGGGTTGCGGCGGCAGGCGGTCATCTCCTTCGTCGCTCCTCCTCGACGTACTCCAGGGAGTACGCCTTCGTCGTCGCTCCTTGGATCTGGCCGCCTGGCGCTCGCAACGCGGCTCACGCGAGGTTTTGAAGCCAGCTCTAAACCCCTGGTCTCCCGCCGAAAAAAAGAGAGGAGGGAAAGAGAATGAGGATGTATCCGCTGCAGATAGGCAAGGATGCGATGCTCTCTCTGGCGCTCGATCCCCGGGACACCGTCGTGTTGCAAGGGGACCGGGTAACCAAGCTCGGCCATCTGGAGAAAGGCCAGAAGGCCAAGGCCCGCTACCTCCTCAAAGACGGCAGGGAGGTGGCGACGGCGGTTGAGATCATGGACCCGGAGCCGATGCCTTCCCTTGCCGAGAACAAACCGGGATCTTCGACAGGAAGATGAGCAACCGCTTGAGACGGTAGGCAAAAAGAAAAAAGGGGTCTTCTCCGTTTGGTGTGGGTAGATTTTAGCCTTTTGTCGACGGTAAAAGCTCTTTGAGAACTTGACACGTTTGGGGTGAGGGGGCTAGGGTCTTGGTTGCCATGAAAACCAAGACTTGTTTCAGCCAGTTGTACAGC
>JACPXU010000047.1 GCA_016196375.1 Candidatus Omnitrophota bacterium
CCACCGTTCAGGCGCTGGCCGATGCCCCGCCGACAAAGGTGCTGGAGGGCTGGGCCGGGCTGGGCTACTACTCCCGGGCGAAGAACCTCCATCGTGCCGCCCAGAAGATCTGCCGGGAACACGGCGGACGGATCCCTCAGGAGGCGCGGGAGCTTCTGGAGCTGCCGGGAGTCGGCCGGTACACGGCCGGCGCCGATCCTGGATGGAAACATCACCCGGCTCCTCTGCCGCTGGCGGGGGATCCGGGAGGATACCCGGTCCCCGCGGATCCAGAAGAAGCTCTGGGGGCTCAGCGAGCAACTGGTGCTGGAAGAATCCCCTGGAGAATTCAACCAGGCCCTGATGGAACTGGGGGCGCTGGTCTGCACCCCCCGCCGGCCCCGCTGCCTGACCTGCCCGGTCCGGAAGGATTGCCGTGCGAGAAAACTGGGGCTCCAGGACCGGATCCCGATGCCCCGCCGCCACGCCCCCCGGAGAAGGATCCGTTATCTCTGCGGGATCCTGGAGAGGAACGGATCGCTGCTCCTCGCCCGACGGCCCCTGTCGGGCCTTCTCCCCGGCCTCTGGGAGCTGCCGGGGGGAGAGAGATCGCCGGGGGAATCGGAGGCGGAGGGGCTGGCGAGGAATCTAAGAGAGCGGCTGGGCCTTCAGGTCGAGCCGACCGGGCTCCGGCTCCGGGCCGAGGTCGAGCAGACCCTGACCCACCGGGAACTCCAGATCCGGGCCTTCTCCTGCCGATGGAAGGGGCGGCCGAGGCCACAGGGATATCCGGAGGTCCGGTGGGCGCCGAAACGCTCCTTGAATCAACTCCCCCTCACGACCGGGATGCGACGGGTGGCTGACCAGCTATGACCCGTCCTTTCCCATTCGGGATCCCCTATTTGGTGGTCGCTGCCCTGCTCGCCGGCTGCGCAACAGCCTCTCCGCGGATCGACCGCCGGGAGCTTGAGCTGGCCCAGGAATTCTACGAGGTCAAGGCGCTGCGTCATTCCTACGGCCAGATCCTCCGGGTCAGGACCGTCGGGGAGCGCCTCCTGGCCGTCGTCCCCCCCCATCTTCGCTCCAAGAACCCGCAGCCCTCGATCGGCATCCTGCTCGACGATCTGACCCCCGCCTCCGGCCGGGTCTTCGGAGTCTCCCATTCAAAGGAGAGGGCTTGCCTGATCGCCGGGGTCCTGCCCGACAGCCCGGCCGCCCGGGCCGGCCTTCAGGCGGGGGATCTCCTCGTCGGGGCGGGAAGCCGGAAGGTCCGGACTCCCCGCGAGGCGGCCGCCGCCTTGGGGGCGGCCAAGCCGGGCTCCTTGATCGTATTGACGCTGGAGCGGGAGGGGGTCCGCTTCGAGCGGAGCGCCGTCGCCGGGGCGAAGCCTTACCCGGTGGTCTTCAGCGTGCTCGACAGCGAGGAGGTCAACTCCTTCGCCGCCCCCGGGCAGATCGTCGTCACCTCGGGGCTCCTCCGGTTCGTCATCTCCGACGACGAGCTGGCGGTGGTGATGGGGCACGAGCTGGCCCATCTCACCCAGGGCCACATCGCCAAGCGGATGGGGACCGGCCTGATCGGCGGCACCATAGGGATCATCCTCGGCACCGCGGTGGAGATCCTGATCCCCGGCGGGGGAGACGTGATCAGCCAGGCCGCATCCGCCGGGATCCAGGCCCCCTTCTCGCAGGATTTCGAGCGGGAGGCGGACCGCGTCGGCTTAAGCTACACCTATTTGGCTGGCTACCGGGTGGAGGCCGGGATCGATTTCTGGGACCGGTTCGCCACGGAGCTGCCGAGATCCATCTCCAAGTCCTTCTTCAACACCCACCCCACCTCTCCGGAACGGCTCCTCCGCCTGAAGAAGGCCATCGCCGAGCTCAAGGCCGGCTCTTAAAGGGGTTTCCTGCCCCTTGACGGAGGGGCGGCGATCGTATATACTTCATCATGTGAATAGTTAATTTGATGAACTATCTAATGGGACACCCATGACCCCAGACCGGCTGCGGTTAGCGGAAACCGCGCCACGGACCTCTGCCCAGCGGTTCGGCGAGCGGATGGTTGAGCTTCTTCCGCGGATGATCCGGGGGTTCGCCCGGCGGGAGTCGAACTATCTCTCCCGGGGGAAGATCACCCTGCCCCAGCTTTGGATCCTGGAGCACCTCTCCCGCCGGGGAAGCTGCCCGATGAACGAGCTGGCCCGCTTTCTGGGGATCTCCCGCCCCGCGGCGACCGGGCTCGTGGATCGCCTGATCGGGCAGGAGCTGGTGAGCCGTCTCAGCGATCCCAAAGACCGCAGGGTGGTCCGGGTGAACCTGACCCCCAAGGGGCGCCGGGTCCAGGCCAATATCTGGGAGCAGAAGCGGAAGATGCTGGTGGAGGTCTTCGGCAAGCTCTCCCCCAAGGACCGCTCCCATTACCTGGCCACCCTGGAAAAGGTGGTCCGGCTCCTGTCGGAGAAGCAGCCGTGAGAGCCGTCTTGGCGGTAATGCTTCTCTTGTACGCCGCGTAGCCGGTCCGCGCAGAAGAGCTGAAAGATTTGAAGGGTCAGACCCCAAGGGGTCTGACCCTTTCCGACTGCTACCGGATGGCCCTCAAGCAGAGCGAGGAGATCGCCCTGCGGGCCGAGCTGATCACCGAGACCGAGGGCCGCTTCCTGCAGGCCTTGAGCGGCATCCTCCCCAAGATCTCCTTCTCCTCGACGGACAAGCGGCAGGACGGCAACGGCGGCTCCGCCTTCACCCGGAAGAGCCTTCCGGAACGGAAGTTCACCTTCAGCCAGCCCCTCTTCTCCGGATTCAAGGAGTTCGCCGCCATCGGGGGCTCCCGGTCGGAAAAGCGGCTGCGCCAAGAGGAGAAGGCGCGGGCGGAACAGCTCCTGATGGTGGACGTCTCCGACGCCTTCCACCTCCTCGTGCAGCAGCGGGAGGACATCCGGGCGCTGGAGGGAATCCGCCAGACCCTGCGGCAGCGGATCCAGGAGCTTCAGGAGCGGGAGAGGATCGGCCGTTCCCGCGCCAGCGAACGGGTGGCGGTCGAGGCCCAGCTCTACCGGGTCGAGGCTGAATGGGAACAGGTGCAGACGCGCGAGCAGGTGGTCTCCCAGCTCCTTCAGTTCCTCACCGGGCTGAGCGCCGTCGGCGAGCTGAAGAACCCGGGGGCCTCCCTCCCGGCGCCGGAGCCGGAGGAAAGCTCCCTCGCCAAGGCCACCGCCCGCCCGGACGTCAAGGGAGCGGAAATGTCCCTGGAGATCGCCCGGCAGCAGCTGAAGGTCGCCCGGGCAAAATTCTTCCCGACGGTCGGCAGCGAGGGAAACTACTACGTCGAGCGCTCCGGCGCCGCCAAAGAGGTGACCTGGGACGCCTCCCTCAAGGTGGATGTTCCGATCTTCCAGGGGGGCAACGCCGTGGGGGCCGCCCAAGAGGCGGAGTCCGGAGTCCGCCAGGCCGAGATCAAGCTTCAGCGGGCGCGCCGCGTGGCGATCCAGGAGATCCGGGACGCCCACGCCGAGTACGAGGGGGCCTTGGGCCGGGTGCGGGCCCTCACGAAAGCGCTGGAGGCCACCGAGGAGAGCTACCAGCTCGAGGTGGAGGAGTACCGCCGCAGCCTGGTGAGCAACCTCGAGGTCCTCTCCATCCTTCAGACCTTGCAGGACGCCCGCCGGGATCTGATCTCGGCCCTGTACGAGGCCCATCGCCTCTATTGGAAGCTGAAGGTAACCGCCGGAAATTCTTAAAATGACCCTCTCCGATCTCTCCATCAAGAACCCGGTCTTCGCCTGGATGCTGATGGCCGGCCTGATCCTCTTCGGGCTGATCGGCTTCAACCAGATGGGGGTCAGCCAGATGCCGGACGTGGAGTTCCCGGTGGTGAACGTCCAGCTCTCGTGGGAAGGGGCCGCCCCGGAGGTGATGGAGTCCGACGTGGTGGACATCGTGGAGGACGCCATCATGTCGGTGCAGGGGATCCGGGACATCTCCTCCTCCGCCAGGCAGGGCTCCGCCAGCGTCACCGTTGAGTTCGAGCTGGGCCGGAACATCGACGTGGCGGTGCAGGAGGTGCAGACCAAGATCGCCCAGGCCCAGCGCCGCCTGCCGCGGGAGATTGATCCACCCATCGTCACCAAGGTCAACCCGCAGGACAACCCGATCATGTGGCTGGGGGTCTCCGGCGATGTCTCCAGCCGGGATCTCATGGACTACGTCCAGAACCACCTCCGGGACAAGTTCCAGACGGTGAGCGGCGTCGGCGAGGTGCTGCTGGGGGGGTTCATCGAGAGGAACCTTCGGGTCTGGGTGGACGCCGATAAGCTTCAGGGGCTTCAGCTGACCATCGACGACGTCATCGGCGCCATCCAGAAGGAGCACGCCGAGATGCCGGCCGGGCGGATCGAGACCGGCCGGCAGGAGTACAACGTCCGGGCCATGGGGGAGGCGGCCAGCCCGGAGGAGTTCGGCGACATCATCATCTCCCGGCGGGGAGGACAGCCGGTCTACAAGCCGATCACCCTCAAGGAGGTGGCCACCGTCGAGGACGGCCTGGCCGACATCCGCCGGATCGCCCGCATCATGGGGAATCCGGCGGTGGGCTTAGGCATCAAGAAGCAGCGGGGCGCCAACGAGGTGGCCGTGGCCCACAAGGTCCTCAAGAAGATGGAGGAGATCAAGCGGGAGCTCCCCAAGGGGATCGAGATCGGCGTCAACTTCAACCGGACCCGGTTCATCGAGGAGTCGATCCGGGAGCTCACCTTCACCCTGATCCTCTCCGCCCTCCTCACGTCGCTCGTCTGCTGGCTCTTCCTCGGCTCCTGGAGCGCCACCTTCAACATCCTCATGGCGATCCCCACCTCGATCATCGGCACCTTCATCGTGATGTTCTTCTTCGGCTTCACCCTCAACACCTTCACCCTCCTGGGGCTGTCGCTCGCCATCGGGATCGTGGTGGACGACGCCATCATGGTGATGGAGAACATCGTCCGCTACCAGGAGCAGGGCCTCGGCCGCGTCGAGGCGGCCCGGGTCGGGGCCCGGCAGATCACCTTCGCCGCCTTCGCCGCCAC
>JACPXU010000036.1 GCA_016196375.1 Candidatus Omnitrophota bacterium
GGGCCTTGAAGGGTGTCGGACCGGAAAGATTCCGGTCGGTCCCGGCGGCGTACAGATTCCCGGCGGCGTCGAAGTTGAACCGGTCGTTCACCCCTAAGGTTTGTCGGGCGATCTGCCGGCCGAACGGAGTGGCCGCCCGGCTGTAGCTGGTGACCGTCCCGTTGGAGGCGGTGGCCTGAGTGATCCAGCCGCTCGACACCGTCCAGAGGGTCCCGTCGGGGTCGGCGAGGGCTTGAAGGTCTCCCGCGCAGGAGTAGATCCGCGAGGAGCCGTCGGAGGAGGTGACCCGGATGGCGGCTATCGCCCCGGCCGCAGCCCCGGTCCCGTCGAAGGTGTAGCTGTACCGGGTGACCACTCCGGAGGAATTGAGCTGCCGCAGCCACCCGGCGTCGTAGGAGAGGGAGCGGCCGTCCGGCAGGGTGACTGTGGAGACGGCTCCGTTCAGGATCATCTGGCGGGTTCCATCCGGCTGAAGGATGGTTCCGGCGGTCAGGCGGCCCTGGGCGTCCATCTCGAGGCCGCTGATCACCGACCCGTCCGCCCACTGGATCCCGGTGACCTTGCCGTCGGTGAAGGTGAACTGATCGCCGGCCGGGGCCTGCGCCTGGGCCAGGGTGGCGGTGACGGAGCCATCGGCCGCCGTCTGAGAGCTGTATGTATAGAGGAAGCCGCCGGCGGAGACGGTGGCCAAGATACCGCTCGTGTAGGTGAAGAGCTGCCCCTCCGGATAGGTCTCGCGCGTCAGGCGGCCCTGGGCGTCGTACTGCTGGGTGAGATCGCCGTTGGGGAGATGGGTGGTCCGGCTGAATCCCTGCAGGGTCCCGTCCGACGCCATCTGATAGCTGTAGTCGGTCCGGATCCCATCCGGCGCCGTCTCATGATCGACTCGCCCATCGGCCCGGTAGACGGCCTCGCTGCCGTCCACAGCCACCTGCCGGCTGAGCCGCCCGTTCCGGACCACCTGAAGCGTCCCATCGGCCAGGAGCAGAGTCCCGTTTTGGATTCGCCGGTAATCGTCCACGGTCGGGGCCCAGAGGAGGTCCCCTTGGGAATCCCGCGCCACCACCATCTCTCCGGCGGCGTACTGCGCTTGCAGCCCGGAGGGGTGCGTGGTGATGAATCGCTGCTGGGCCTGCTCCAGGGTGGAGAGATGTTGCAGCAGCTCCTGGTCCGCCCGCTGCATCCTCTGAGCCTGCTCCGCGGGGACCCAGCCTCCCTCCTCTTGGCGGAGCCAGTGGGGTAGGCGCTCCTCTTGGGCCAGAGCTACAGGGATGGAGGTGAATAACTGAAGAAGGGTGAAGGTCGAGGCGGTCAATCCGGCCACGAGACGGGTGAGGATCGAATTTTTCATCGGGAGCCCCCTTTTGCAAAATGGGTTTTGTCTATCTGCAACGAATTCTACATCATGGTTTCCTATTTTGTCAAGTCAAAAATGATATTTATTTTTCCTAATACGGAAGGATTATGGAACCTTATGGGGTGATTGCGGTTTTGATGCTGTCCTGGTCGGCAAGCATCTGCCGCAGGATCGAGGGAAGCTCTTTGAGCGGGGCCTGGCCGGTGATGAGCGGTTCGGTTCGGATCTCGCCGCCGGCGATGAGCCGGAGGGACTGCCGGATGGCGGCCGGGGTGTGGTGGAAGACCGAGAGGAGGGTCAGCTCATCGTAATGGACCCGGCCCGCGTCGAGCGGCACCTGGGTCCCGGCGGGGCAGCCGCCGAACAGCAAGACCCTGCCGCCGGGCCGGACGATCTCGAGCGCCTGCCCCCACGCGGCCGGCCGGCCGACCGCTTCGATGACCAGGTCGGCGCCGCGCCCTTCCGGAGTGGCCTCTCGGGCCGCCGAGACCGGATCCTTGAGATCGGCCAGGTTGAGGACGGTGTCGGCGCCGCAGCTTCCGGCGATCCTGAGCCGCCGCGGCCCTTTTCCGAGGAGGATCACCCGGGCCCCGGCCTTCGCCGCCAACTGGGCGAACATCAGCCCCACGGGGCCTGATCCAAGGATCACCGCCGTCTCGCCGGGGCCGGGCCGGGCCGCCTGAATCCCGCGCAGGACGCAGGCCAGAGGCTCAGTGAATGCCGCCGCCTGGAAAGGGAGATCGGCCGGGATCTCCAGCAGGTTTTTCTGGACGACCCGGGCCGGCAGGCGCAGATACTCAGCGTAGGCCCCGTTGACGAACAGGAGATCCTGGCACAGGTTCGGCTGCTCCTTCCGGCAGTAGAAGCAGTCGCCGCAGGGAGCGGAGTTGGCGGCGACGACCCGCATGCCGGGATGCCAGCCGCTCACGCCGGGGCCGACCGCCTCGATCACCCCGGCAAATTCATGGCCGAACAGGGCCGGGGGGCGGATCATCCTGGCGTGGGAGCCGGCCCGGAACACCTTCAAGTCGGTCCCGCAGGTGAGGGCCGCTTGAATCTTCACCAGAACCTCGCCGGCCCCGGCCGCGGGAAGGGGGACCTCTTCCAGCCGGACATCCTCCTTCCCGTACAGGACCGCCGCCCGCATCTTCATGGGATCTGACCCTGCTTGGTTGGTTTAACGATCACCTTGAGGGAGGTGGCCGATGGATTCATCGCCACCCGAATCGCCTCCTGGATCCGGTCGAGGCCGAACCGATGGGTGATGAGCGGCTTCACCTGGATCTCCCGAGAGAAGACCATGCGGGCCGATTCCTCCTGCAGGTCCACCGAGGCGCTGTAGCTTCCGATCAGCTCCTTCTCCAGCTTCCCGATCTGCCCGACGTCGAGGGAGGCCGATTCCCCGAGGCGGGTCTGGGCGAACAGGACCACCCGCCCGGCCGGCCGGACCGCGTCGAGCGCCGCCTGAACCGCCTGCGGGGAGGCGGCGGCCACGAGGGCGATCTCCACCGGGGGGCGGTCCCCGGCATTTTTCTCCCCCGCCAGGAAGGTGTCGGTCGCCCCGAGATCCTTGGCGATCCGGAGCCGCTCCGGGATCAGGTCGGTCACGGTGACCCGGGCGCCGGCCCGGCGGGCAAGCTGCAGCAGGATTAAGCCCACCGGCCCGGAGCCGAGGATCAGCACCGACTTCTCCGCGGTGACGCCCGCCTTCCGGATCCCTTTCAAGCAGGTGTTGACCGGCTCCACAAAGGTGGCCTCCTCGTCCTCCACCCCATCCGGGATCCGGACGAGCCCTTCCTTGGCGATCCAGTCCATCACCTTGACGTACTCGGCGAATCCTCCGCCGGCCGGCTCGAATCCGGCGGTGGCGCCGACCCGCTTGTACTGGGGGCATTGGGCATAATGCCCCGATCGGCAGTAGTCGCAGGCCCGGCAGGGGATGTGGTGGAAGAAGAGGACCCGGTCCCCCTCCTTCCATCGGGTGACGCCGGCTCCCACCTGGGCCACCCGGCCGGCCACCTCGTGCCCGAAGACCAGAGGGGGGGCGAGGTCCCCGTGGGCGATCTTCTTCAGATCGGTCCCGCAGAGGCCGCAGGCCTGGACCTTGAGCAGGATCTCGCCCGGCTCGATGGAGGGGACCGGGAGCTCCTCGATCCGGACCTCGTTCGTGCCTCGGTACACCGCCGCTCTCACGTCGGCTACGATATCACCGGGCCGCTCTCCCCGTCAATCACCGATGGGGTCTGACCCCATCGGCAACCCGGTGCCAGGATTAATCCTGGCACCGTTCCGTGCAATAGTGTATACTTTGAGTGGATACTTGAAGGAGGTGAGAGGCCATGCCGTTTGAGCATCTCAACATCACTCTGCCAGTCCAGTTGAGGGAGGCCTTGGACGATGAGGCCCGGCGGGAGCATACGAAGCGAAGCACCCTGATTCAGAGAGCGGTGGCTCTCTATATTCGAGTGGCCGAGAAGACGAGGTTAAAGGAGCTCCTGAAGGAGGGCTACCTGGAGATGGCTGTTGAAGCCAAGGCGGTCACCCATGCTTTTCGAGCCTTGGATCGGGAATCCTTGAAGTATGTCGATTAAGCGAGGGGACGTTTTCTACGTCGACCTCGACCCAACGAAAGGGTCTGAGCAAGCCGGGACGCGACCGGTCCTGGTGATCCAGAATGACACAGGCAACGAATATGCCCCCACCGTCATCATCGCTCCGCTGACCACGAAGGCCTTCACCAAGCGTTTTCCCACCAACGTGAACGTCCCCAGAGGAACGGCTGGATTGAAGGAGGATTCGACCATCCTCTTGTCCCAAATCCGGACCATTGACAAAGGCCGACTGGAACGAAGATTGGGACACCTGCCCGCTCCTCTCCTCCGAGAGGTGGACGAAGCGATCAGAATCAGCCTCGGCTTGGCGCGCGCCTAGCGCGCCTAGCGCGCGGTTGACTTGAGGGGTGAGGCCGGGATAGAATCCGGGGAGGATTCCCTCTCCACCAGCCATGAATGCACGCCGGCTCGACCATCATCCATTGCGGGAAGCGTACCGGTATTGCGAGTGGATCACCACCCGGCACTACGAGAATTTCCCGGTCGCCTCCTGGCTGCTGCCCGCCTCGAAGCGGCCGCACGTGGCGGCCGTTTACGCCTTCGCCCGGTCGGCGGACGATTTCTCCGACGAGGAGAAATACCGGGGCCGGTCGCTGGAGCTGCTGAACCAATGGCGGGAATGGCTGAAGGGGTCTGATGGGGTTCCCTCCCACCCGATCTTTCTCGCCCTGGCCGACACGATCCGGGAGTGCCGCCTCCCGGTTCAGCTCCTCGACGACCTCCTCACCGCCTTCACGATGGATGTCACCAAGCGCCGGTACGCCACCTGGGAGGAGCTGCTCACCTACTGCCGCTACTCGGCCAATCCGGTGGGGCGGCTGGTGCTGACGATCTTTGGGATTGAGGATCCGAAGCTGCACCGCCTTTCCGACGCCATCTGCACCGGCCTGCAGCTGGCGAACCACTGGCAGGATCTGGCGATCGACTTCGGGGAGAAGGACCGGCTGTACATCCCGCAGGATCTGATGAAAAAGTTCGGCGTGGCCGAGTCCGACCTGGCCCGCTTTCTGAAAACCTCGCAGGGTCAGACCCTGGAGGGTCTGACCCCGCTGATGGAGGAGCTGGTGGTCCGGGCCGAGGCCCTGTTCGCCGAGGGGGAACCGCTCCCGGAGAAGGTGAGGGGACGGCTGCGGCTGGAGCTGAAGCTGACCCTCCTCGGCGGCCGGGAGATCCTGAATCAGATCCAGGCCGCCGGCTACGATCCGTTCCGGCGCCGGCCGGTGATTTCCACCGCAAAGAAGCTGAATCTCCTTGCCCAGGCCCTCTTTTCATAAAGGCGCCGGCCAGCGGCCAGTGGTGAGGCCTCCTCCAGCCGAAGCCGCGTCCGATTACTGCCGGTGGCTGACCCGGAACGCGCAGAGCAATTTCGTTCCGGCGATCCGCCTGCTGCCGCGGCCCCGCCGCCAGGCGATGGAGGTCATCTACGCCTTCTGCCGGGCGGTGGACGACGTGGTGGATCGGGATGGGCAGGCCTGCCTGCCGGAAAGGCAGGGGCCCGGCCCGGAGTTCGTCGAGAGGGCCGGCCTGCAGATCGAGCTGTGGCGGCGGGAGCTGGACGCCTGCGGAGAAGGATTCCCCACCCATCCGATCGCCGTCGCCCTGAAGCCGGTCCTCGAGCGGTACCAGATCCCGATGGAGCCGTTTCAGGCCCTCCTGGCCGGCGTGGAGATGGACCTGACGGCCCGCCGGTACGCCACCTTCGAGGAGCTCAGGGTCTACTGCGAGAGGGTCGCCTCCGCGGTGGGGCTGATCTCGATCCGGGTCTTCGGCTGCCGGCATCCGGCCGCCGCCCGATACGCGGTCTCGCTGGGGATCGCCCTGCAGCTCACCAACATCCTGCGGGATTTAAAGAGCGACGCCGCCGCCGGGCGGATCTACCTGCCGGCGTCGGAGATGGATCGGTTCGGCTATTCCGAGAGGGAGCTGCTCGAGGGCCGGGTCAGCGGGGCCTTCAAGCGCCTGATGGAGTTTCAGGTGGGGCGGGCCAGGGGATTCTTTCAGGAGGCCGGCCGGGCCCTCGTCGAGAGCGGAGAGGCGAAGCGGCTCCTTCCGGCCCGGATCATGGGGGCGGTGTACGCCCGCCTTCTCGATCGGATCGAGGGGGCCGGGTACGACGTCTTCTCGCATCGGGTCAAGCTTTCCCGCGGCGAGCAGATCCGGATTGCCTTGAGATGCCTGATCGCGCCGTAGTGATCGGCGGAGGGTTCGCCGGGTTAAGGGCCGGGGTGGCGCTGGCCGATGCCGGGATCCGGGTGACGGTCCTCGAGGCGAAGAACAGCCTCGGGGGCCGGGCCCGTTCCTTCATTGATCCGGCCACGGCGGAGGTGGTGGACAACGGCCAGCACCTGTTCCTGGCCGGCTATCAGAGGACGCTGGCCTTTCTGGATCGGCTGGGGACTCGGGAGCATCTGGCCTTTCAGGAGCGGCTGAGGGTCCTGTTCGTCGAGCCGGGCGGGGAGAGGAGTCTGTTGGATTGTCCGCCGCTGCCGGCCCCCTGGCATCTCCTCGGCGGACTGATGCGGCTCTCCACCCTGTCGCTCGGGGACAAGTGGGGATTCCGGAGGATCGCGGAGGCGGCGGAGAGGGGCGGCGATGGGCTGGACGGGGAATCCGTGGAGGCCTGGCTCACCCGGATGGGGCAGTCGCCCCGCAGCCGGCGGGCCTTCTGGGATCCGCTGGCGATCGCCACGCTGAACGAGGACCCCCGGCAGGCAGCCGCCTCAGGGTTGATCTCGGTCCTCAAGGTGATGCTCTCCGGTTCCTCGCGCGATTCCCGGCTGGGGATCTCGTCGGTCGGTCTGAGCGACCTGTACACCGTCGCCGCCGGCCGGATCATCCAGGAGAAAGGGGGAGATATCCTCCTCAGCAGCCCCGCGGCCGGGCTCGAGATCGAAGGGGGCCGGGTCACCGGGGTCCGCCTGGCCAACGGGTCGGTCCTCCCGGCCGAGGCGGTGGTGAGCGCTCTTCCCCCATCGGTTCTTTCCAGGATCGTCCCGCCCGGCTTGAAGGGGGCTGACCCGGCCCTGCGGAACCTGGACCGGTTCGGGAGCTCTCCGATCATCTCGGTGAACCTCTGGCTGGACCGGCCGGTCATGGAGGATCCGTTCGTCGGGCTGATCGGCACCCGGTTCCAGTGGCTCTTCAACAAGGGGGCGATCCTGAGCCGGGCCGGAGGCGGAGGCCGGGCCAACTACCTCTCCCTCATCATGAGCGCGGCTCACCGGTTCATTGATCAGCCGAACGAGGCGCTGGCGGCGATCGCCTGGGAGGACCTCGCCGGTTGTTTTCCGGAGGCGAAAGGGGCGAAGCTGCTCCGCTCCCAGGTGGTCCGGGAGAGGGAGGCGACGGTTTCCCTGACGGTGGAGAGCCAGCGGTGCCGGCCGGGCCCCCGCACCGGCGTCGGGAACCTTTTCCTCGCCGGGGACTGGACCGCCACCGGCCTGCCGGCCACCATCGAGTCGGCCGTGGTCAGCGGCGAGCTCTGCGCCCGCGCCCTCCTCGCCATTTTCTAATCCCCCCTTCTTTTATGCCATAGGTGTGTTGTACAATGGGCCAGGATAAATAGGCTCACAACCGATGGCTAAAGGTGATAAACTTTTAGGCTCTTCACCGTTTCGTGTGGGTGATTTTCACGGTTTTTCAAGGATCTGGGATGAAAGAGGTGAGCACTTTGAGCTTCAAGTACTCGGGGTCTCGGATCCCA
>JACPXU010000056.1 GCA_016196375.1 Candidatus Omnitrophota bacterium
AAAGCTGCCGGCGGACCGGCTCCAGCTCGTCGATCACCTTCAGGCAGCGGATCTTGGGGCAGCCGGTGATCGTCCCGCCGGGAAAGGCGGCGGCGACGAGATCGACCGGGCGGGCCTTCGGCCTCAACGTTCCCCGGACGTTGGAGACGATATGGATCACGTGGGAGTACTCCTCCAGGACCATCCATTCATCCACCCGGACCGACCCGTACCGGCAGACCCGGCCCAGATCGTTCCTCTCCAGGTCCACCAGCATCAGATGCTCCGCCCGCTCCTTCTCGTTCAGGATCAGCTCCTGGCGCAGGCGGGCCGTCTCCACCGCCGATCCCCCTCTCGGGCGGGTCCCGGCGATGGGGCGAGTCTCCACCCGCCTGCCCCGGACCTGAAGGAACCTCTCCGGCGAGGCGGAAACCACCTGGAACCGGCCCAGATCGGCGAAGGCGGCGAACGGAGAGGGATTGATCGCCGTCAACCGGCGGTACAGATCCCACGGCTCCTGGGTGAGCGGGGCGGTGAACCGCTGGGAGAGATTGGCCTGGTAGATCTCCCCGTCGGCGATGAAGCCCTTGGCCCGGCGCACCATCGCCTCGAAACCGGCCCGGGTATGGGTGGATCGGAAGAAGGCCTTCGTCGAAGGATGAACGGTCCGCTCAGGGGAAACGGGCGATCGGATGAGACGCCGGATCAGGGCATCGATCCGGCCGACCGCCCCGTCATAGGCCCGGTCGGCCTCTAAAGCCGGATCGGCCAGGACGATGACCCAGAGCCTCTTCAAGGCATGGTCCAGGAGGATCGCCTGGTCGAAGAAGAGGAACTGGAGATCCGGCAGGCTCAGATCATCGTGGGCGTTCGTCTGCAGCTCGCCGAAATACCGATAGGCGTCGAAACCGAAGAGACCGACCGCGCCGCCGACGAACGGCGGGAGGCCGGCCACCGGCGCCGCCCGCCGGCCCTCCAGGATCCGCTGGAGCTCCTCCAGCGGGCTGCCCTCCCATCTCCTGGTTCCCTCCGGGCCCTCAAGGGTGATCCGATTCCCCTTGGCGGTGAGGGCGGCGGTCGGCTCCCCGACGATCAGGCTGTACCGGCCGGTCACCGGATGGGTCCGGGCCGACTCCAGCAGGATGCGGGGCGGCGGGAAATCAACCGCCTGAAACAGATCCTCCGCCGTTCCCTCCCAGGGAAGGAATGTTGCGACGGGAACCGAGCGGCCGGCGCTGAAGGAGGCGCCGCCACGCGCCCCGGCGCAGCGGCCGGATCGGGAAAGTTCGCGGAATTCTGGACGAGACGGGATGGTCAGCACGGCAAGCGGTATTCTATCACGGAACGGTGCCAGGATTAATCCTGGCACCGGGTTCTGGCGCTACGGGATATAGACCTGGTCCGGGACGGCGTGGAACCCGTTGCCTGTGGTGAGCAACGCCGAACCACCGTTCCCGTTGGCGCTCCCCTTTCCGTTGGCCCCGGCCGCAACCCACTCGCCGGCCTCCGGCTCGTAGTAGAGGTAGGTCTCCCCCTTGTAGTTGCGCAGGGTCATCACCCCGTCCTGGTAGGAGATCACGTAGTTGGGGCCCACCGGAATCTTCCCGCCGCCGCCCGGCCCGTCGATCACGAAGGTCGGCACGGCGTAGCCGGTGGTGTGCCCCCGCAGGGCCTCCATCACCCTGATCCCGGTCTCCACCGAGGTTCGGAAATGGCTGATCCCTCTGGCCGGGTCGCACTGGTAGATGTAATAGGGTCTCACCCGGACCTTGAGGAGCTCATGCATCAGCTTCTTCATCACCTTGGGATCGTCGTTGATCCCCTTCAGGAGGACCGTCTGGGACCCCAGCGGCACCCCGCTGTCGGCCAGCATGTCCATCGCCACCTTGAGCCGCGGGGTGACCTCCTTGGGGTGACAGAAATGGAGGCTCATCCAGATCGGCTTGTGCCTCTTTAAGACCTCGCAGTACTCCGGAGTGACCCGCTGCGGCATGGTGACCGGGGTGCGGCTCCCGATCCGGATGAACTCCAGATGGGGGATCTCCCGCAGCGATGCGAGGATCCTATCGAGCCGGGCGTCCGTCATCATCAGGGGATCTCCCCCGGAGATCAGGACGTCCCGCACCTCCTTGTGGGCCCTGAGGTAGGCGAGGGCCGGCTCGTAATCGTTCATCAGCCCGTGGTTGACCCCCACCAGCCGCCGGCGGGTGCAGTGCCGGCAGTACATCGCGCACTGTTCCGTCACGAGGAACAGGACCCGGTCCGGATACCGGTGCACCAGCCCCGGCACCGGCATGCGGCCGTCCTCCCCACAGGGATCCAGCATGTCGTGGGGGCCGACCACGAACTCCTCCGCCACCGGCACCGCCTGGCGCCGGATCGGGCAGCTCGGATCCTCCGGATCCATCAGCGACACCCAGTAGGGGGGGATCGCCATCACGAGACGCCCTTCCCTCCTCCGGACCGCCGCCTCCTCGTCGGGCGTCAATCGGATCACCTGACTCAACTGCTCTGCCGTGTAGATTCGGTTGCGCAACTGCCAATGCCAATCCTCCCACTCCTGGAGAGGGACATCCTTCCAGAGGGGGATCTGGCGGTAGCTATCGTCCAAGGCCTTCCTCCTTTGAACCGTTCCGTGAGCCATTCCCTCCGGCAGCTCCTCGGCGGACCGACCGCTCGGAGACCGCCACCGCTGGGCCAGCCGGAGATCCCAGGCCTTTGCCACCCGAGTCGGGGAGTGCTCGACTTCGCGGAGCTTGAAGGTCAGGGACAGTCGCGTTGGATAAAGGGATGGATGATTGGGTGACTCGTTTTGAAGATCGCTTCAGGGCGAGATCCACGAGCCGCTGGATCAGGGCCTCATACGAGATCCCGGCGGCCTGAGTCATGATCGGAAAGTTCGATTCCTCCGGATCCAACCCCGGGAGCGGGTTGACTTCCAAGACGTAAGGGATTCCATCCGAGCTCAAGCGGATGTCGACGCGGGCGATCTCCCGGCATCCGACCGCCCGGGCCGCCCTCAGCGCCACCTTTTGCACGGCCCGGGTGACGGCCGGATCCAGGCGGGCCGGGCACCAGAAACGGGGGTTCAGCCCCAGCTTCTCGTCCCCCTGGAACTCCTTCATCCGCCAGGAATAGAAGGACTCGCCGGAGGCCGAGCAGCCGCTGAAATCAATCTCCAAGACCGGCAGGAGCTGATCCTTCCCCAGGATTCCCACCGTGAGCTCCGTCCCCTCGATGAATTCTTCGACGAGGACCTCCTGGGCGTACATCTCAAAGACCTTCTCCACCTGTCTCCTCAGCGCCTCTTCCTCCTGAACGACGCTGGAGGCCCATATCCCCTTGGCCGATCCTTCCCGGTTCGGCTTGACGATCAGCGGAAAGTGGAAGCGCCTGTCGATCGGCTCATCGGGCCGGGTGAACAGCTGGAAGTGAGGGGTGGGGACTCCGGCGTAGCAAAACAGCTGCTTCGACTTGGCCTTGTCCAGGGCCAGGGAGAGGGAGAGGACCCCCGAGCCGGTGCAGGGGATCTCCAGCAGCTCCAACAGGGCCGGCACGCGCGCCTCCCGGGCCTCGCCATGAAAACCCTCGGAGATGTTGAAGGCAAGATCCACCGGGTTCTCCGCCAACCAGTGGGCCAGCCTTTTGTCCGCCTCCACAGGAAAGACGGTGTGCCCGTTTTTCCTCAAGGCATTGGTGATCGCCTTGACGGTCTTCGGGCTGTCGCACTCGGAGTAATAATCGGGCGGCAGGTGAGACGGCTTGGCCTCCGGCTTCAGGTTGTGGATCAGGGCGATCTTGAGAGGGGTCATCGCTGGGCTCGCGAACCGGTCGCCGCCTGGCGGGCCGGTTTCTCGGTCAGCCGAAGCCGCTCGCAGGCCGCCGACAGGATCTTCCCGAGCATCTGAGGATAGCTGATCCCCAAATGGTTGGCCACCACCATGAAGACATCCTCGGTGGAGAGGGAGGGCAGCGGATTGATCTCCAGAACATAGGGCTTGCCGGCCTGGTCCACCCGGATGTCGACCCGCCCGAAATCCAGGCAGTCGACGGCGTGGTAGGTCCTCAGGGCCAGCTCCTTCAGCCGGCTCTCCAGGGAACCGCTGATCCGGGCCGGGCAGAGATATCCGGCCCCTGAGGCGATCCGGGAGAAGGTGTAGAACAGATCCCCCAGGTCGGTCCGCCCGTCGATCTGGATCTGGACGACCGGCAGCGCCTCGGCCGGATCGTTGCCGACCAGGGCCACCGTGAACTCGGTTCCCCGGATGAACTCCTCGATGAGCGCCGGCTGGCGGTAGGTCTGGATCACCCAACCGGTCCGGGCCCTGAGCTGCGCGGCCGAATGAACCACCGACTGCTCCGAGATCCCCTTGCTGGATCCCTCGTAGCGGGGCTTGACGATCAGCGGGAAGGACAGGTCGGGAGGGAGGGAATCGTCCGGGTGCTTCATCTCAAAGAAGCGGGGGGTGGGGATCCCCTCGCTCAAGAGGACCTTCTTGGTCATCAGCTTATCCAGCGTCAGGGACAGGGTGAGGCCGTCCGATCCGACGCAGGGGATTCCTTTGAGCTCGAGGAGAATCGGGACCTGGGCCTCCCGGTTGCGCCCGAGATACCCTTCGGCGATGTTGAAGACCAGATCCACTTCGAGGAGGTCCAACCCCTTGAGGAGTTGCTCCGCGCTGCCGATGGGGACCACCCGGTGCCCCAGCGAGGCGATGGCGTCCCGGATCACCTGGACGGTGGAGGGGTGGTCGAACTCGGCGTTGGCGTCCTCGGGATCCCCCACCTTGAAGGGGTATTCGGTCTTCAAGTCATAGGTCATGCCGATGACCATAGGGACCCCGGGTTTATTCAATTGTAAAAGGGTGACTACCTCCTTCGAATCTTGTCGATGAAATCAGAGACGTACTTGCCGGCGATATCCTTGCATCCCAGCCCGAAGGCCAGCGCCAGCCCGAAACAGATGGCCGCCACCACGACGGTGAAGGTGGTCTGGATGATCACCGAGCTGAAGAACTTCTCCAGGGCCACCACCGAGGCAAAGACGATCACCACCACCCGGGCGATCTGCCCCAGCCCCTTGGCCTGGGAAACCCCGGCGTTCGCCGACGCCGTCTGCACGATCCCTCCCACCAGGGTGGCGAAGAAAAGCCCCAGGATCAGAACGATCACCCCGGCCAGCACATTGGGGACATAGGCCAGGACCCGTTCCAGAAGCTCCGCCGCGATCGTCAGACCCAGCGCGTTGAGAGCCGCCAGAAGGGTGGCCAGGATCACCAGCCAATAGAGGAAGAGCCCAATGAGCTCCGAGAGGGAATAGCGGATGTCCCCCTTCTGAAGGATCTCGTTGACGCGAACCTTGTGGGCCAGCTCGTCCACCCGGGCAGCCTTGAGGACCTGCTCCAACAGCTTCTGCAGCAATCCCGCCACGATCCAGCCGACCAACAAGATGACAATGACGCCGATCAAGGTCGGAAGGAAACTGCCCAACCGGGTGAAGAAGGTCTTCACCGATTCTCCCGCTGCTTGCGCCATCCAGTTCATCGACCCCTCCTTCGTTTAAGCGCTGGCTTCAGCGCTGGGAAACGATATCCCGAGGCTCAAAAGATTACGGGAAAATAACATATGGACTGCCGGTTGTCAAGGGCTACAATAAAGAACAAAAAAAGGAGACCGGATGGCGGCCCTGGTTCTCGTCCGACACGGACAATCCCAATGGAATCTGGAGAATCGCTTCACCGGATGGATCGACGTCCCCTTGACTCAGGCGGGGCGCGCCGAGGCGGGCCGGGCCGGCGAGCTGATCAAGGGGGAGCGGATCCGGTTCGACGTCGCCTACACCTCCGTCCTGGTCCGGGCCACGGAGACCCTGGAGATCATCCTCTCCGCCCTCGGGCAAAACGGGATCCCGATCATCCGGGACCAGGCCTTGAACGAGCGGCACTACGGCGAGCTTCAGGGCCTGAACAAGGATGAGATGCGCAGGAAGTTCGGGGAGGCCCAGGTCAAGCTCTGGAGGCGAAGCTACGACGTGGCCCCGCCGGGCGGAGAGTCACTGAAGGACACGGCGGCCCGGACGATCCCCTTCTTTGAATCCAGGATCCTGGCCGACCTCAAAGCGGGCAAGAACGCGCTGGTCTCGGCGCACGGCAACTCCCTTCGCTCGATCGTCATGCATCTGGACCGCCTCACCCCGGATGAGGTGATCGCCCTGGAGATTCCCACCGGCGTCCCGATCCGCTACGAGATCGATCCGGAAGGAAAGGCCGCTTCCAAAGAAGTCCTTAAACCCTGATGGTGCCAGGCACCGCGGTGCCTGGCACCTCTGGCCTGGCAGTAGAGGAATTGCTGGGCCCAGCCGCACATCGGGCCGAAATGCCGTCGGGCGAACTCCCGGATCCGGCGGTCCGTCCTCCTCCGGCCCCGGAAGTACCCGCTCCGCATCGCCCGGCCGATCCAGACATCGACGGGAAAAGCGCCGCCTCGCCCGTAGCCGAACAGCATCACGCATTCCACGACCTTCTCCCCCACCCCCGGGATCTGAAGGAGCTTTTCTCGCAGGGCATCGTCGTCCAATCCTCCCCACCGCTCCAAATCAGCGGCGCCGCCCGCCACCGACCGCGCCGCCGCCCTTAAATAGGGGGCCCGGAATCCCAGCCCGCAGCGGCGCAGCGCCCGCTCCGACACGCGGGCAAGCGCCTCCGGCCTCGGGAAAGCGAACGGGGTCGGACCCCTGAGGGGTCCGACCCCATCCGGTTTTTCACCGAACCGGACCGACAGCTCCTCGATCATGCCGGTCAGCCGAGGGATGTTGTTGAAGGCGGAGAGGATGAAGGAGGCGAGGCTCTCCCATGGCTCCTGCCGGATCACCCTCAGCCCCCAATGGGATTGAAGCGCCGCGTGGATGAACGGATCGACGTCGATGCTGCGGGCGATCGCCGGGAGATCCAGATCGAGGGAGAAGAAGGCCCGAACCGCCTGCGCAGAGGTTCCCTGGAAGGAAAGAATGGAATCCTCCTGGGCGATCCTGACCGGGGCCGGGCCGATCCAGCCGGTGAAGGCAGGGCCTGCCCGCCGGCCCTGTGGCGGGGACTGTCCCTGCGTCCAGCGGAAGACCTGCCCCGAGGCGAGGGTGCCGGCCAGATCAAAGTCCGGACAAGAAACCGTTCCTCCCACCGCCGGAAACTCCAATGTCAGATCTTCGGAAGGACGATCGCCTGCTGCTTCTGATACTTCCCTTTCCGGTCCGCGTAAGAAACGTCGCACGCCTCCTCGGAGGCGAAGAAGAGGACCTGGGCGATCCCCTCGTTGGAGTAGATCTTGGCCGGCAGCGGGGTGGTGTTCGAGATCTCGAGAACCGCGTACCCTTCCCACTGCGGCTCGAACGGGGTGACGTTCACGATGATCCCGCACCGGGCATAGGTGGACTTCCCGGTGCAAAGTGTAAGCACGTTGCGGGGGATCTTGAAATACTCGACCGTTCTCGCCAGGGCGAAGGAGTTCGGCGGGATGATGCAGACCGGCCCCTTGAAGTCGACGAATGAACGGGGGTCGAAGGCCTTGGGATCCACCACCGTGTTCCAGACGTTGGTGAAAACCTTGTACTCGTCGGCGACGCGGATGTCATAGCCCATGGAGGAGAGCCCCCAGGAGATCACCCCCTGGGAATTCAGGTGGTCGCTGAACGGACGGATCATCTCGAGCTCCTGCGCGTAGGCCTTGATCTCCCGGTCGATCAGGAGCTTGCTCTTGGAAGGGATGGACATCGGATTTTACTCCTCTCTTCTTAGATTCAACACCTGAGAAGGACGGCTCTTGTTCCGATAGATCGTGATTCCCTTGCACCTCAAGCGCCAGGCCTCGAGGTAGATCTCCTCAACCTGCTCGGGGGTGGTCTCCGCCGGCATGTTGATGGTCTTGGAGATCGCGTTCTCCGTGAAGCGCTGGAAGGCGGCCTGCATCTTCAGATGCCAGAGCGGGCTGATCTCCTGCGCCGTGGCGAAAAGGGGCTGAACCTCGGCGGGAACATCCCGGTCCCCCCGGACCGTGCCGCCGGCGCTGACCCGCTTCAGCAGGGCCTCCGACCAGAACCCCCGGGACCTGGCGATCCGCTCGAACCAGGGGTCCATCTCCAGAAGCTCCTCCCCCTCCAGGACCTGCCGGACGTAGCTGACGGCGAAGATCGGCTCGATCCCGCTCGAGGTGTTGGCGATGATCGACAGGGTCCCGGTCGGGGCCACGGTGGTGAGGGTGGCGTTCCGGCGCGGCGGCCCCTGCCGATAGATCGACCGGTCGAAGTTGGGGAAGGCCCCCCGCTCTTTCGCCAACCGCTGGGAAGCCTCCAGCGCCCCCTTTTGAATCCGGCTCATCAGCTCCCGGGCCAGCTCAATGGCCTCCTCCGAATCGTACCGGATCCCCAGCCGGATGAAGAGATGGGCCAGCCCCATCACGCCGAGGCCGATCTTCCGGTTGGCCTTGGTGATCGCCTCGATGGAGGCCAGGGGGTAATGGCTGGCGTCGATCGCGTTGTCGAGGAAATGGGCCGCCTCCCCCACAACCTCCTCAAGCCGGGCCCAATCCACCTCAGGCCCCGAGGGGCCATCCTTCACCATCTGAGACAGGTTGATCGAGCCCAGCACGCAGGCCTCGTAGGACAAGAGCGGCAATTCACCGCATGGATTCGTGGACTCCATCGGCCCCAAGTCGGGAGTCGGGTTGGCCTGGTTGATCCGATCCAGGAAGATCATCCCCGGATCCCCGCAGGCCCAGGCGCTCCGGCAGATCCGCTTGAAGACCTCCCGGGCCTTCAAGCGGGCCGCCGGCCGGCGGGTGCTGGGGTCCACCAGATCGTATTCCCCATCCCGCTCGACCGCTTCCATAAACGGGTCGGTCGCCGCCACGGAGAGATTGAAGTTCGTCATCGCCTGGGGATCCTCCTTCAGGCGGATAAACTCCAGGATATCCGGATGGTCCACCCGGAGGATCCCCATGTTGGCTCCCCGCCGGAATGATCCCTGCTTGATCGCCTGGGTGGCGGCGTCGAACACCTTGAGGAACGAGACCGGCCCGGAGGCGATGCCGCTGGTGGTTTTGACCGGCGAGCCCTTGGGTCTCAAGCGCGAAAAGGAGAAGCCGGTTCCGCCGCCCGATTGCTGGATCAGGGCCGACTCCTTGATCGCCTCGAAGATCGATTCCAGCGAATCCTCCACGGGCAGGACGAAGCAGGCGTGGAGCTGCTGAAGCTCCCGGCCGGCGTTCATCAAGGCGGGGGAATTGGGGAGGAAGGTGAGCCCCGCCATCAGCTCGTAGAACCGCCGGGCGGTCCCCTCCCCGTCGGCCTGGGGATTGTAGAGGCGGTCTGCCGCCGCGACGTTGACGGCCACCCGCCGGAACATCTCCTCCGGGGTCTCGGCGAGGGAGCCGTCCGCTCTCCTCTTCAGATACCGCCGCTCCAGGACCCGGAGGGCGTTGGGGCTCAATGGGATCAATTCTCTATTTCTTATCTTCGGAAGGAGGCTGGTTGTACGGCTTGGTCTGCTCTTTCTTGGAGAAGCATTCGGGACAGTTGTAGATCGCCTTGGCGGCGGTCTTGTTGTAGCCGACGTAGATCACCACCCGGCTCACCTCGGGAACCTCCCGCCGGCAGGTGTCGCACTTCATCCGGCCCCCAGGATCTGCTTCACGAGATCGCTCACCCTCTTCCCGTCGGCGCGGCCCTTGATCTTCGGCATCACCGCTTTCATCACGGCCCCCATCCCCTGCGGCCCGCCGGCCCCCGTCTCCCGGACCGCCTCCTGGATCAGGGCCTTCAGCTCCGCCTCGGAGAGGGCGGCGGGCAGATATCCCTTGAGGATCTCCGCCTCCCGGCTCTCCTTCTGAACCAGATCCGCCCGCCCTCCCTTGGTGAAGGCCTCCACCGATTCCTGATGTTGCTTGAGGGATCTCTGGATCACCTCCAGGATCTCTCCATCCTCCAGGCCGGCCTTCCCCTTCTGAATGGCGGCATTGGAGACGGCGGCCTTGAGCATCCGCAGGGTGGAAACCTTCGCCTCATCCCTGGATTTCATGGCCGCTTTCAGGTCGTCGTTGATCCTCTCCGTCAAGGTCATTGGCAAGCCCTCTCTCCCCTCATCGGGCCGTCAGGACGGCCAGGCCGATGGAAACGAGGTACAGAGCGCCCATCGGGGCCGCCAACAGGAGCTGCGTCACGATGTCCGGCGTCGGGGTGAGGACCGCGGCGACGACCAGGATCGAAACCACGGCGATCCTCCAGTGACGAAGGAGCGTCCAGGGATGGAGCCATCCCCCCCTGGCCAGGAGCATCGCGACGAACGGCATCTGGAAGATCAGCCCGCCGGCCAGGATCAGCCATCCGGCGAAACTGACGTAGCTCCCCACCGTCACCATCGGGGTCAGCTCCTCCGAGCCGAAGCTCAGGAGGAACCTCAACGCCGTCGGCAGCAGGACCTTCCAGCTGAACAGGGCCCCGAGGGCGAACAGCCCGGCGCTCGCCGGCGCCAGCAGCAGGATCGGGTGCCGCTCGCCGGGAAACAGGGCCGGCGACAGGAACCGCCAGATCTCCCAGGCGAGGAACGGAAGGGCGAGCCCGATCCCCGCCAGAAAGGCCACCTTCAAATGAACCAGGAACGGCTCCGCCGGGCTCAAGAAGACCACCCTGCCCACCGGGTGAATCAGCCAGTGGAGGATCTGCCCCGAGAAGCGCAAGCCGACCGCCGTCCCCGCCGCCGTCCATCCGAGAGATCTCAGCAGGCACCAGCGCAGCTGCTCCAGATGGTCCAGAAGGGGGCTCTTCTCCTCTTCGGGCATCAGGACCGGCCCCCGGATCCCGCCCGATTCAGCCCTCAGGCTTTCCTTCATCCTTCAAGGCCTTCTTGAACTCCTGGATCGCCTTGCCCAACTGCTTGGCCACCCCCGGAAGCCGGCCGGCCCCGAACAGAAGCAGGCAGACAAAAAGGATCAGGATCAACTCCGGCCAGCCGATGTTAAACATTTGATCTCCTTGAAATCCTATTGTACCACCCCACCCACGACATGAAGGCCACCTCCGCAACCAGGTAAGCGAGGAGAAGCGGCGGGATCGGCTTGGCATGGCCTCCCGCGTAGCTGTGAAGGCCGACCAGATAGAAGCTCACCCCGTAGTAGGTCATCAGCAGAAGGAAGAACCTGGCGATCGTGGCGACGGCCACGTCCGCCCCCTTCAACCAGCCGGCGAACCGGCCGTGGAGGACCGCCAGGAACCAGAGGAGGGTGATCAAGGCCCAGGTCTCCTTGGGGTCCCATCCCCAGTACCGGCCCCAGGAGGCGTTCGCCCAGACCGCCCCCAGCATGATGCCGGCCGCCAGCAAGACCACCCCGACCTGGATCGTCCTATAGAGGAAGGCATCCAGCGAATCGAGCGCCGGATGCTTGGCTCCGCCGGCCAGGACCAGCCCGCCGAAAAGATGAGCCAGGACCATGGCGAGGGAGAGGGCCCCGTAGCTGGCCACGATCGTCAGGACATGGATGGTGAGCCACAGGTTGCTCCGCAGCACCGCCACCACCGGCGAGATGCTGGGATCCAGGGGGAGGTGATCCGCCAAGACCAGGACCCCCGCAGCCAGGAGAGCCCCCGCCAGGGGGAAGACCGGCTGCCGATAGATCCGCCCCAGCAGAAGCGACAGGGTCACCGCCACAAAGGGGAGCCACAGCGTCGTCTCGTAGAAATTGGAGACCGGCGGCCTTCCCCCGAGGATCACCCGGAGAAGGATCCCTCCTCCGTGAAGGAGGAATCCGGCCCAGACCAGCTTCATCCCGCAAGAGGCGGCCCCGGCCCCTTTCGCCCATCCGATCCACCCGGCCCAGAGGGCCAGCGCCCCGATCCCGTACAGGATCCGGGCCCAGCGAAACGGCCGGGCCTGATTGTAGAAAACCTCCAGCCTCAGCCGCCAGAGGGGTGGATAGGCGGCCGGGTTCATCGAGCGCAGCAGCACGGTCAGCCTTCGGGCCGAAGCCTCCTGCTCTTCCGGCGGCCCCTCACGCATCGCCGTGAGCATCCCCCCCCAAGCCTCCTTCAGGGCCCCCTGTTGCGCCGGGGAATATCCTGCCGGATCGGACAGCTCCAGCCAGGGATCCGGAACCGGGGACGGCGCCGCCGTTGAATGGGGAGGGGGCACCAGGTGCAGCTTCTGCTCCAGGAGGCCGCTCAGCAGGACGAACCGTTCGTACAGATCCATCGTCTCGTTTTCCAGGAGGGTCAGCTTCTCATCCGCCTGCTGCTTGCCCACGATGGCCGGCAGCATCCGCATGAGCCGCCGCGTGGAGACGAGGTCGTTATAGGAAAGATGGGCGCTCTTGGGGCCCAGCCCCAGCGCTTCCCTGAGGGGGACGAACGGAACCGAGATCAACGGGGCCTCCCGCCACCGATCCGGATCGGAGAGGATGGACAGGAGCGTCCGGACCGGATCCTCCCCTTTCCACTGAGGGGAGCCGGTGATCTGATCCAGCGCTTCCCGGGCGAAGCTGTCAAGCGGCTTGTTGCGCCCGTTGTGCTGAACGGCCAAGAGCCTCAACTGCTCCAGCGCCGCGGGGGCAACAATGCCGGCCCCGACCCCCTCCGCCTGAGCGAACAGCGGGCCGCTCACGAAGCCGAAGGCGATCATCGCCGCCGCCGCGGCCCCGGCTCTAAACATCAGGACGACGCCGGCCACGATGATCAGGAATCCCTCGTAGACGAGCGGGGTGCCGGGGTCGTTGCGGACCGAGAGCACCGTCGTCTCCGACGGCCTGCCCTGAGCCGGATCGAAGGGCCCGGGGATATAGCTGGATTGATAAAAGGTGTAGCCCCGGTACTTGAGCGGGCTGTTCATCCGGATCGTCCGCTTCAGGGTGAGCCCCCTCGAAGGATCGGTCAGCTCCAGGTCGCTTTCAAACCCGGCCGCCATCGAGATGCCGGGATAATCGATCTTCCGGAAATCGAGGAGCTTCACCGAAAACGGAAGCCGGGCGAGGGCCGGCTGATACCGGACCTCCAGCGGCTCCTTGGCCAACGGGAGCTGGATGGCCCCCCGCAGCGGCAACCACCCCTGCGCCATCGCCTTCCCGTCGCTGGCCACGACGTGCAGGACCTCCGCCTTCACCTCGTCGCCCCGGTTGACGTAATCGGTGAGGAGCTCGGCCCTCGGATAGTCGGCATCCACCCGGAACCGGACGCCCAGCGCCGGATGGCGGTAGGCCTTGCCGACCTCCAGCGGATCGATCCTCCTGCGCCTCCTCGAAGCGTCGGTCAGCAGAGCAATCCGACGACCCGCTGGAGCCCGAAGCAGAATGATCGAATTGGCTGGGAAGGGGGCCCTCTGTTTCTCCTCGGACGAAAGCTTGCGGAACTGAAGGTCGCTTTCGGGCGCCAGGTAGAAGAGATGGCTCCCCCCCCATCGGGCCCCGAACCGGTCCGGATCACGCGCGAAGAGCCAGATCCCTTGCTCCTCCGCTTCTCCCTCGCGGGAGATCGTCAGGTGGAGGGCCGGGTTCTCCTCCGTGCCCCGGTCCGTCACCTCCTCCCTCGGGTCGGCGTTCGGATAATACCGGTCGACGACCAGCTGGATCGGCTGCCCCTTGAGCGGGAGGGTAAAGATCTCGTGCGGATGGTGGTTCCAGGCGGCCGCCTCAAAATGGGTGGGAAAGATCCTGTCGATCCCCGGATTGGGCTCGTGGAGGATCAGCACGTTCCCGGGCCGTTCCAGGGTGGATCGGGTCTCCCCCTCCGGGATGATCATCTGCCCTTCGATCCCGAGACGCCCCCCCAGGATCCCGCCGGCCAGCGTCAGGATGATCCCGAGGTGGGCCATCACGAAGGGAAGGTGCCGCCGCTGCCAGGGAAAGCGCCGCAGCGCCGCCGCCGCCAGGTTCAGGGCCAAAAAGGCGAGCAGCCCCTGGAACCACCCCGAGTGATAGACGAACCGCTGGACCGCCGCCGTCCCGTAGCGGGCCTCGTAGAAGGTGCCCCATCCCAGGACCGCCGCGATGGTGAGGAGCAAACCGATCGCCATCGACAAGGATCCGAGGAAGGCGTTCAGCTTATTGCGGCTTGAGGCTAATGAGGTACTCCACCAGGGCATCCAGCTCCTCCTCCGAGATCTTCTGCTCCCAGGCCGGCATCCAGAGGGGAGGGGCCGGCCCGCTGGGATCGGACCGGGCGGGGTAACGGCCCTTGCGGATCGTCTCTTTCAATTCCTCCCGGCTGAACCCGTCGGAGACGTAGACCAGAGGAGGGACCTCCTCCGCCATCTCCATGTTCTTGTTGCGGACACCGCCGCGGCCCCCGATCCCGTGGCAGCCCATGCAGCCGTATTTCTCAAAGACCCCTCTTCCCTGTTCGATCTTGGAGGAATAGGCCTGCGCCGGTTGGGGGGCGGCGGCCACCTTGAACCGGGCCGGGACCGGCCGCCCCTCATCCCCCTCCTCGGAAGCGAAGCTCAAGACCAGGGCGGTCAGCAGGTTGACCTCCTCATCGGTCAGCTCATATTTCGGCATGGCCGACTCCGGAATCCCCAGGGCCGGATAGCCGGGGACGACCGCCTGCGGATCCTTGAAATGCTCCCTGATCCAGGTGGCGACGGTCTCATCCCCGTGGATGTAGCGGAAATCGAACTGGTCGACTCCCTTGCGCCAGGTCTCGGCCAGCTCCGGGCCGACCAGCATCCCCTTGCCGTGCAGGGTGTGGCAGCCGATGCATCCCTTCTCCCTGAACAGCTGCATCCCCTTCACCAGCGGCTCGGCCCCTTTGAGCCCCTCGATGTTCTGGTGACAGCTGGCGCAGGTCCCCACCACCAGCTCCTTGGACAGGAGCGGCTCCTCCCAGTGAGGAACCGGCCCATGGGCGTGCCTCTTCGTCGTGGCCGGCCCCTGGCCCTGGTGGCAGACCGTGCAGCCGATCTCGTTGAAGGGGTGCTTCGCCAGGAACTCCGGATCCCCCGGATCCGGATGGGCCCGGAAAGGCTGCGGCTGATCCTTCATCCGGGGGTTGTCCACCCCGACGTGGCAGGTGATGCAGCGGTCCGTCCGATGGAACTCCGGCAGATAGATCTGGAGGATCTTCAGCGGTGTCCCGGCCTTCGAGGGGTCGCCGGTCACCTGGGCGAGGCGCCGGTAATATTCCCCCTGCACCATCTTCCACTCCGGGAAGGTCTCCTGGAAGACCAGCACAAGGAACAGAAGCCCCAACCCGAAGCTGGAGAGTAGAAACAGCCAGTTCCAGACGCTGCGACGCATGAAGGCCTAAGTTAAATGTTGAAGTTGAAGTTCGGGAACGAGACGATGTATTTGACCTTAAAGAAATTCCGCAGGATGATCTTGGCCGGCACGAAGAACATCCCCAGCACGAACACCATCACCATGAGATACCGGATCGGGCCCAGCGTTTTGTAGAAATTCTTGAACAGGATCCTCGTGCCGAGGAACCCCAAGCCCCCGTAGAGAGCCAGGAACAGGAGGCCCGCCGGGTTCGGCAGGTTGTGCAGGCCCACCTGGGAGGTGGGACGGAAATGGTCCCACGGCTCCCAGGGCATGAAGATCTCCCACCCCGGGCCGCGCAGGTAGTAGCCGATCAGGATCAGCACGAACCAGAGGGTCAGCCCGTAGGTGAAGATGCCCGCGGCGAACTTCCGGTCCCGGAAGTTGTAGTAACCGACCCCCCTCGGGTTGGGATCGAGATAAGGGATCGCCATCAGCCCCACCAGGATCATGGTGGGCAGCACCACCCCGGCCAGCCAGGGATCGAAGTAGACCAGCAGCTCCTGCAGCCCCACGAAGTACCAGGGGGCCTTCGAGGGGTTCGGGGTCTTGTTCGGGTTGGCCAGCTCCTCGAGGGGGGCGTGGCCGATCACCGACCAGAGGCTTAAGACCGCGGTGATCGCCAGCAGGGAGACGAACTCCCGGGAGACCAGATTGGGCCAGGTGAATACCTTCTGCTGGAGGACCTCGGGATGGGCCTTGACCCACTCCTCCGGCCTCGTCCCTTTGCGGCGCTCCTCTTTGGGAGGAAGCGGGATCGCGGAGAACTCATCCTTCCTGACCCGCCAGAGGTGGACCGAGACGAAGATGATGAAGATGAGCGGCAGCATCACGCAGTGCAGGACGTAGAACCTCAAGAGGCCCGCCTGCCCGACGATCTTGGAGCCCAGGAGGATGAACCGGGCGTCGTTCTCCGGCGTCACCAGGGAGAAGGGCCCCTCGGAGCCGAGGATCGGCGTGTTGGCCGCCATGTTGGTCCCCACCGTCACCGCCCAGATCGCCAGCTGATCCCAAGGAAGGAGATACCCGGTGAACGACAGCAGGAAGGTGATCAGGAGCAGGATCACCCCGACCACCCAGTTGTATTCCCGGGGCGGCTTGTAGGCGGACCGGTAGAAGACCGCCGCCATGTGGAACATCACCAGGAAGACCATCAGGTGGGCGGCCCACCGGTGGATGTTGCGCAGGAACGGCCCGAAGGAGACGGCGAACCTCAGGTCCTTCATGTCCCAGTAGGCATGCTCCACCGTGGGCCGATAGTAGAACATCAAGAGCACCCCGGAGAGGGTGAGGAGGAGAAACAGGTAGAAGCTCAAGCCCCCCAGCCCCCAGGTGTAGCGGAACCGCAGAGAGGCCGGCCGCACCTTCACGGGGTGCAGGTGGAGGAAGACGTTGGAGAGGATCATCAGCGCCCGGTTGCGGGGGGTGTCCTGGTAGCCGTGCCGGAAGATCGACTTCCAGATCGGCGAGGTCCGGATCGCCCGGGCGATCCCGGTCAGCTTGTCCTGTCCCTTTTTCGTCTCCGCCATCGTGTTCCCCTTACACCTTCAGGTAGGCCTCAGGTTTCTTCCAGTCTTTCGGATTCTTAAAGCGGTTGTTCAGATCCACCAGGATCTGCCCGTCGTCGGCCAGCGCCACCCGGCAGCGCTCCAGCGGCCGCGGCGCCGGCCCCTCGAAATTGATGCCGCCCCTGCGGAACCCGGACCCGTGGCAGGGACACTTGAACTTGTTCTGCCCCTCGAGCCAGTTCGGGGTGCAGCCCAGGTGGGTGCAGCGGGCGAAGATCACGTACATCCCGCCCCCCTCGGCCGGCGTGTCCCGGGCGACCCAGATCCGGTACTTCTTCTTCCACCGCTCATCCACCACCCCCGGCAGGTACTCCGCCGGCTTCCCCACCTTGAAGAGGGAGGGAGGGTCGTAGGTGATCCGGGGGATGAAGAACCGCAGGAAGGCCAGGGCTGATCCGGCCATCCCGGCGAAGAAGGTCCCCCAGGCGGCCAGCGTCAGGAACTCCCGCCGGGTGAACCAGAGGTTCCAGACCTTGCTCTCGTCCACCTGGACCTGCTGGAGCGACTTCATCGGCCCCTTCGGGGCAGGGGCCGGGGCCTTTTCCGTCGGGGGCGGCGTGGGCGGCGGCGGATAGGGCGGCGGCTCCTCGCTCATGAAGAAGCGATCTCCAGAGCTCTGAGCCGCCCCATGAACTCGTCGATCTGCCGCTCGATGATCCTCGAGCAGCCCTCCACCTGGGCGAGGCGGCTCTGGAGGTTGGCGGAGGAGATCCCCTCCAGGTCGTCGATGTCGTAGAGGTAGACGTTCTCCAGCCGGCCGATCTGCGGATCGAGGTTCCGGGGCACCGAGATGTCGATCAGGAAGAGGGGCCTCTGCCGCCGCGCCGTCATGATCCCGCGAACCTGGGGTTGGGTGAGCAGGTACCTGTCGGCGGAGGTGGAGCAGATCACGATGTCGGCCTGAACCAGCGTCGGAATCAGCTCCCCCAGCGGCACCGCCTTGCCGCCGACCGACGCGGCGAGCTCAGCCGCCGCCGCCAGGGTCCGGTTCGCCACAAAGATCGAGCCGATCCCTCCCTCGCGGAGGCACCGGAGCGTCGCCTCTCCCATCTGCCCGCTTCCCAAGATCAGGATCGTCTTGTTCCTCAGTTCCTGGAAGATCCGGCGGGCCAGCTCCACGGCGACGGAGCTGACCGAGACGGCCCCCTGCCCGATCTTCGTCTTGGCCCGGACCTCCTTTCCGGTCCGGATCGCCGTCTGGAAGAGCCGATGGAACACCGAGCCGGCGCTGCCGCAGGAGACCGCCTGACCGTACGCGTCCCGAACCTGCCCGAGGATCTCCGACTCCCCCAGCACCATCGAGT
>JACPXU010000055.1 GCA_016196375.1 Candidatus Omnitrophota bacterium
CTCAGGGAGATCGGCCTCCAGCCGGAGATCCTCCTGTGCCGCACCGAGAAGCCGCTCTCCAAGAAGCTGCAGGAGAAGATCGCCCTCTTCTGCAACGTCGAGGCCAAGGCGGTCATCGAGGCCCGGGACGTGCGGGACATCTACGAGATCCCGCTCGCGCTCAACGCCCAGGGGCTGGATGACCTGATCATCCAATGGCTCGACCTGAAGGTGGAGAAGGGCCACGACCTGAAGGAGTGGAGGGAGCAGGTGGTCCGGCCGGCGCTCGAGCCGCTCCAGGGGCCGGTCAAGATCGCCGTGGTGGGCAAGTACATCGAGCTGCAGGACGCCTACAAGTCGATCTACGAGGCGATCCGGCACGGGGGGATCGCCAACGACTGCGGGGTTCAGATCCAACGGGTGGAATCGGAGCGGCTGGAGAAGCGGGGAGGGGAGTCGCTCCTGAAGAACGCCCACGGGATCCTGGTCCCCGGCGGGTTCGGCAACCGGGGGATCGAGGGGAAGATCAAGGCGATCCAGTTTGCCCGGGAGCAGGGGATCCCGTACCTGGGGATTTGCCTCGGGATGCAGTGCGCGGTGATCGAGTTCGCCCGGCACGCGCTGGGCCTGAAACAGGCCAACTCCACCGAGTTCGATCCCCACACGCCGCACCCGGTGATCAGCCTCTTGGCCCAGCAGCGGAAGATCAAGCAGCTCGGCGGAACGATGCGGCTCGGGGCCCAGACCTGCCAGCTCAAGAAGGGGACGCTGGCCCGCTCCATCTATCAGCTCTCCCGGGTCCAGGAACGGCACCGGCACCGGTACGAGTTCAACAGCGCCTACCAGGAGACGTTCGCCAAGGCCGGGATGATGGTGAGCGGCTATCTTCCGGGAAAACGGCTCGTCGAGATCGTGGAGCTTTCCCACCATCCCTTCCTCGTCGGGTGCCAGTTCCATCCGGAGCTCAGGTCGAAGCCGGACCGGTGCCATCCCCTCTTCCGCGCCTTTGTCAAGGCGGCCCTTCAGTTCTCCCAGCGGCAGCCGATCCAGGAGACCGGCCCCGTCCCGGGCCCCGCCCCCGTGGCCGTCGCAGCGTCATGATCCAGGCCGTCCGGGTCGGCTCTTCCGTGACGATCGGCCAGGGGCGGCCGCTGGCCCTGATCGCGGGGCCGGACGTCATTGAGAGCGAGGCCTCCGCCTTGAGGCACGCCGAGGCGATCTCCCGGGTCGCCGGCCGGTTCAAGGTGCCGTTCATCTTCAAGTGCAGTTTCGACAAGGCGAACCGCACCTCGCTCGGCGGCTATCGCGGTCCCGGCCTGAAGAAAGGGCTCGCCATATTAAGGAAGGTGAAGGCCGGCATCGGGGTGCCGGTCCTGAGCGACGTTCATGGGGTGGAGCAGGTGAAGCCGGCGGCCGAGGTGCTCGACTGCCTCCAGGTCCCGGCCTTCCTGAGCCGGCAGACCGATCTGCTCCTGGCCGTGGGCCGGGCCGGGAAGCCGGTGAACGTCAAGAAGGGCCAGTTCCTCGCTCCCTGGGACATGAAGGCGGTCGTCCAGAAGCTGGAGTCCACCGGCAACCGGCGGATCCTCCTCTGTGAACGGGGAACCAGCTTCGGGTACAACTACCTCGTCAACGACATGCGCTCCCTCGGGGTGATGCGCTCCCTCGGCTATCCGGTCGTCTTCGACGCGGGCCACTCGACGCAGCTTCCCGGGGGCTTAAAGAGCTCCTCCGGCGGGCAGGCGGAGTTTATCCCCCTCCTGGCCCGGGCGGCGGTGGCGGCCGGCTGCGACGCCCTGTTCGTGGAGGTCCATGAAGATCCGGCCAAGGCCCTCTGCGACGGGCCCAGCTCCCTTCCCCTCAAGGGGCTTCCGGGGATGCTGGATCAGCTCGTCGCCATCCGGGAGGCCCTGTCCAGGCGATGAAGAACGGGGTGTTGAGGCGGGCCAGGGCGGTGTTGAAGATCGAGCGGGACGCCATCGACCGGCTGGCCCGGCGGGTGGATCACCGTTTCGAGGAGGCGGTCGATCTCTTGAGCGGCTGCCTGGGCCGGGTGGTGGTGACCGGCATGGGGAAGCCGGGCATCATCGGCCAGAAGCTTTCCGCCACCCTCTCCTCGCTCGGCGCCCCCTCCCTCTGGCTTCATCCGGCCGAGGCGGCCCATGGGGATCTGGGGCGGGTGACCGCTCAGGATGTGGTGATCATCCTCTCCCATTCCGGCGAGACGGATGAGATCCTCCATCTTCTGCCGGTCCTGAAAAGGATCGGGTCGAAGCTGATCGTCGTCACCGGCAACCGGAACTCCCGCCTGAGCCGGCAGGCGGACGTGGTGCTGGCCACCGGCGTCACCGAGGAGGCCTCCCCCTGGGGGCTCGTTCCGACCGCCTCGACGACGGCGATGCTGGCCCTGGGGGATGCCCTGGCGGTGGCCCTCTCCGAGAAGCGGGGCTTCACCCCGAAGGACTTCGCGGTGCTGCATCCCGGCGGCTCCCTGGGCAAGCGCCTGACGCTCAAGGTGGAGGACCTGATGCGCACCGGCCGGAACAACCCGGTGGTCAGGGAATCCTCGACGGTCAAGCAGGTGCTGTTGGCGATCACCCGGGCCCGGGCCGGATCGGCCAGCGTGGTGGACCGGGGCGGGCGCCTCGTGGGGATCTTCACCGACGGGGATCTGCGCCGTCACGCCGAGCGCGATCCGCAGATCCTGCGCAGGAGCGTCCGCCGGGCGATGACCCCGAACCCGAAGCGCCTGCCGGTGGGGCACCTGGCGGTGGAGGCGCTGAAGCTTCTCAAGGTCTATCGGATCGACGAGATCCCGATCGTCGATTCCAAGGACAGGCCGGTCGGGCTCCTCGACATCCAGGATCTGTTGAAGGCGGGCCTGGTGTAGCTTCATGAGCCGCCGGAAGCTCGCCGCCCGGGCCCGTCGGGTGAAGCTGCTGATCCTGGACGTGGATGGGGTCTTGACCGATCGGAGGATCGTCTTGAGCTCCAACGGGGCTGAGACCAAATCGTTCGATGTGCAGGACGGCTTCGGGCTGGTGCTGGCCCGCAAGGCCGGCCTCAAGATCGCGATCATCACCGCTGAGAGATCCTCGGTGGTCACCCTGCGGGCCCAGCAGCTCAAGGTGGACTGGGTGGCCCAGTTCGCCCGGGACAAGGGAAAGGCCCTTGAGCGGTGCCTCGCCCATTTCAGGATCTCCCCGGCGAAGGCCGCCTTCATCGGGGACGACCTGCTGGATCTTCCGGTGCTGCGCCGGGTCGGCTTCAGCGCCTCCGTGGCCGATGCCCGGCCTGAGGTGAAGCGGCGGGTCCATTACGTCACCGCCGCCCGGGGCGGGCGGGGGGCGGTCCGGGAGCTGGTGGAGCTGATCCTCCATGCCCAAGGTCATTGGCAGCGGATCGTCGGAGGATATTTGAAATGAAAATGAGGCCGATCGGTTGGACGCTGGTCTGGATCCTGATCGGGGTCTATTTCCTGATCAAGCTGCAGGGGTGGAACTATGGGATGCGGGTCCAGGGGCTTGAGCGTCAGATGGAGGGCCTGCGGTCCGGCCTCTCGTCGATCATCCTGTACAAGCAGATGGAGAGCAACTACCAGATCTGCAGCCAGGCCCTGGGCCAGATCCGGGGGTCGGACCTGGGCGGGGGCCGTCTCCTCGAGCAGCTCTCTCGGGAGACGCCCCCCTCGGTGACCGTCGAGAGACTGGCCCTCGACGCCCGATCGGCCCTCACGATCCAGGGATCCCTTTGGGCCGGCATCCGGGATCCGGAGGGGCCGATGGTGCAGTGGGTTTCCAGGCTCAGGGCCGGCGGGGTGCCGGTGAGGATTCGGGGGTTAACCCTCGATGCCCAGAGACCTGAGGTGTGGCATTTCGAGCTGGTCTCCGAACCGGGAGGGGCTTCGTAAGGATGCTCGAGCTGGGTCGGCGGGAGCTGCATCTGGTGAGCGGGCTCGGTGTCCAGGTGATTGTGGTGGTCCTGCTGGTCTTCGCCTACACCCAGGCGGCCCGGCAGCTCTCTTACCAGAGGGAGAAGTACCTGGAGCTGAGAGAGCAGCTTGCCAGCGCGAAGCACCGGCTGGCGACCGAGGGCAAGCTGGACCTGAACTCGATCAGGGCCCGGCTCGCCGACTTGGGGAACGGCCTGCCGACCGGGGATTCGTTGGGGCAATGGGGCCAGGAGCTGGCGGTGGTGGCCCGCGACCGGTTCCATCTGGAGGAGGTTCAGGTCCAGGTGGGGACGGTTCCGGAGAGCACGGTGAGCGTTCCCCTGGTCAAGGGATCTCCCTTCGAGGTGGAGCTTTACAGCCTTGAGTTGAGCGGCAAGGGTGGCAGCCGGGATATCGCGGCCTTCCTGCAAAGCCTGGGGAACTCCAGCCCGAAGCTCCTGTGCCCGTTGCAGGGGATGGAGATCAGGGAAAGCTCCCTTCATCTGAAGTGGCTGTTGGGGGCGAGAAGGTCGGAGCTCAAGGAGCATCCGGGGATAGGGGAGCTGACCCCCGTTCCCTCGTCGAGCTGGGGAGAGCGGGAGGAGCCGTTCCTCTCCCCCTTCCTGCACCCCGAGGCGATCCGGGTCCCGGCTGAGATCCTGGCCCGGTTCCAATTGACCGGCATCCTCTGGAGTCCAACCTCCCCGAGCTGCGTGATCAACGGGAATGTCCTGAGGCCGGGGGACCTCCTCGGGGATCACCGGCTGGTTCTGCTCACCCAGCACGCCGCCCTTCTGGAAGAGCAGCTCCCCTCCAAGGAGACCCGCGAGGAGCTCTTCCTCCCCCACCGCAACCTCCCCCACCGCGATTGACTTTTCCTCAAGGTCTGCTATAGTCATAGGTTTCGGAGCTTAGCTGGCTGGAAATAATCCGGGAACCATCATGAGGAGTCTTATCCTAAGGGTCTTTTTGGGCCTGGTTTTTATCGCCGGGATGGCCGGGCTCCTTCTAGGCACCCTGACCTTGAAGGGCCGGCCGGCGGCCACCACGGCTTCCTCTACGCAGGAGGCCGGATCGGAGACGGTCTCGGTCTTCACCCTGGTGGGGCATACCGAAACCGGCCGCAGGAAATGGGAGATCCAGGGGCAGACCGCCGATCTGATGGATGAAACGGTCCGCCTCTCTCCGGTTTCCTCGACCAGCTTCGGGGAGGTCAACGTCCATCTGACCGCTTCCAACGGGACCTATCAGAAGGTGCGGCAGGACGTTCACCTGGAGGAGGATGTGGTGGTGACCACCTCGGACGGGGCCAGGCTGATCACCGACACGATGGACTGGTCCAATGCCCGGTCCGTCGCCACCACGCCGGACTGGGTCACCGTGACCCGCCCCGGGATGACGGTGGTCGGTTTGGGGGCGGTGGGGCATCCCAACAAGAAGCAGGTCCGGATGGAGCGGGAGATCACGGTGACCCTGCTGGGGCAGGGAGGCAAGACGATGGTGACCTGCGACGGCCCGATGGAGGTGGACTACGGGCGCAACAAGGCCCGGTTCTGGCGCAACGTCCGCGTTCAGGACGACAAGGGAGTGATTCAATCGGATCGGATGGATGTGACCCTGGATCCAGCGACGAAGCAGATTCAGACGGCCACCTGCTGGGGGCACGTGGCGATCCACCGGAGCACTCAGGTGGCCTACTGCCATCGGGCCAAGTATTGGCAGGCGGCGGGTCGGACCCGCCTGGCCGGGCACACCCGTGTGGTGATGCTTGCCCAGGAGGGGGGATGGCAGCCGTGAAGTCGAACGGGAACGGGAACGGCAGTCTCCTCGAGACCGGCGGATTGGAGAAGAGCTACAACAGCCGCCGGGTGGTGGACGGGGTGGACCTGTCGGTCCACCGGGGGGAGATCGTCGGGCTGTTGGGGCCCAATGGGGCCGGCAAGACCACCACCTTCTACATGGTGGTGGGGTTGATCCCCCCGGATCAGGGCCGGATCCTGTTCAACAGCCGGGAGATCACCCGGCTGCCGATGCACCTGAGGGCCAGGACCGGGATCGGGTATCTCTCCCAGGAGCCCTCCATCTTCCGCCGGCTCACCGTCGAGGAGAATATCCTGGCGATCCTGGAGACATTGCCCATCCCCAGGACCGAGCGGATGGACCGGTTGAAGGAGCTGCTGAGCGAGCTGGGCCTGACCCCATTGGCCAAGAGCCGGGCCGACACCCTCTCCGGAGGGGAACGAAGGCGCCTCGAGATCACCCGGGCCCTGGTGACCCGGCCGACCTTCCTTCTGCTGGATGAGCCGTTCTCCGGGATCGATCCGATCGCCGTGGCGGAATGTCAGGAGATCATCCGGGGGTTGAAGTCCAAGGGGCTGGGGATCCTCCTCACCGACCACAATGTGCGCGAGACCCTGGCGATCACCGACCGGGCCTACCTGATGGCCGAGGGAAAGGTGCTGATCGCCGGGAGCGCGCGGGATCTGATCAACGACTCCAAGGCCCGAGAGCTCTATCTCGGCCCGAAGTTCCAGATGTGAAGCGAGGGATCTCACGGTGAAGATTACCGTCACGGCCCGCCACGTGGAGCTGCCTGACTGGGTTCAGGAGCTGCTGAAATCGAAGGTGGAGAAGCTGGAGCGCTTTGGCCACACCCTCCTTCAGGCGCACGCCATCTTCGGGCGGGAGAAATATCTGTACACGGCGGAGCTGACCCTCTCCACCAAGGGAGCGAACCTGGTGGGGAAGGCCAAGCACGCGACCGATCTTCTCACCTGCATGGAGGAGGCCCTGTCGAAGCTGGAGCGCCAGCTCAAGCGCCTCCAGGAGAAGCGGATGGGGCTTGCCCGCCGGCGAGTGACCCATCGCCCGGCATAAGGCCTGTAAAGGATAGATCATGCCCGTGGAGATCGAACCGAAGCCGAAGGAAATCTCGCCGTGCGAGAAGGAGCTTCAGATCCAGGTCCCTCTCAAAGCGGTGGAGGAGGAGTTTGACCGGGTCTACGAGGAGCTGAAGAAGGTGGCCCATGTCCCCGGCTTCCGGGTGGGCCACGCCCCCCGGGATTTGCTGGCCCGGTACCACGGGGCCAAGGCGCGGGAGAACGTCTTGAATCGGCTGATCGACCGCTCCCTGGAGGAGGCCTTGAAGGCCCACCGCTCCCTCGACATCGTGGGGCGGCCGGTGATCAGCGACATCCGGTTCGACCCGGGTCAGCCTCTCTCCTACAAGGTGAAGCTGGAGGTGGCCCCGGAGGTTCTGCTGGGGCGCTACAAGGGGCTCAAGCTGAGCCGGCCGAAGGCCCGGATCTCCGAGGAATCTGTGGCGTCGGTCCTGGCCCAGCTCCAGGAGGTCCACGCCCAGCTTCGCCCCGCATTGGAAGCGAGGGCCGCCGCCGAGGGAGATTTCCTCCTGGCGGACCTGGTGGAGGAGCAGAAGGGGAAGGCCCCGGTGAGGCGCCGGGATCTCGTGATCGAGCTGAACCTGAAGAAGGATCCGGCGGGGATCTTGAGCCGGCTCGTGGGGATGAGCCCGGGCGAGAAGCGGTCGGTCCAGCCGAAGGAGGGCCAGCCGCTCACGGTGGAGCTGAAGCAGATCAAGGTGAAGGATCTGCCGCCGCTGGACGACGCCTTCGCGAAGACGATCGGCCCCTTCGAATCGCTGGAGGCCCTGACCTCGGCCGTGCGGCAGGACATGGAGCGCCAGGCGAGGGAATCCCAGCAGCAGGCCCTCAACGCCCAGGCCATGCAGCAGCTCATGGAGGGAAGCTCCTTCGAGGTGCCCCCCTCCCTGGTCGCGTCGCAGGCGCGGCGGCTGCTCAAGGAGCGGGCCCTCGAGGCGATGTCCCAGGGGGCGCCGTCCGCGGAGGTGGAGGAACGGGCCAAGGTGATGGCCGAGCAGGCGAAGATGGAGGCCCTGAAGCAGGTGAAGCTGTTCTTTATCCTCCGCCGGATCGCCGCCGCCGAGGGGATCTCCGCCGGGGCCGAGGAGGTGGAGGGGAGGATCCAGGGCCTCGCCCAGCGCCTCGGCCGGTCCGTCGAGGAGACGCGTCAGGAGCTGGAATCGAAGGATCTCCTGGAGGATCTGGGCTGGAGCATCGCCCGGGCCAAGGTGTTGGACCTCATCGTTCGGGAAGCGAGCATTCAGGAAGAGTCATGAAAGAATGGGAGAATGGGAGAATGGCTGAGCGCAATCAAACCTTAGTGCCGATCGTTGTGGAGCAGACGGGGAGGGGGGAGCGGGCCTACGACATCTACTCGCGCCTCCTGAAGGATCGGATCGTCTTCATCGGTTCCGGAATGGATGATCTCATCGCCAACCTGGTGATCGCCCAGATGCTGTTCCTCCAGATGGAGGACCCGCACAAGGACATCAACGTCTACATCAACTCCCCCGGCGGGCTCGTCACCGCGGGGCTGGCGATCTACGACACGATGCAGTTCGTCAAGCCGGACGTGGCCACCTACTGCATCGGGCAGGCCTCCTCCATGGGGGCGGTGCTGCTGGCCGCCGGCACCAAGGGCAAGCGGTTCAGCCTGCCGGAGGCGAGGATCATGATCCACCAGCCCTGGGGCGGCACCCAGGGGGCGGCGTCCGACATCTCGATCCAGGCGAAGGAGATCCTCCGGATGCGGGACCGGCTCAATGAGATCCTGGCCAAGCACACCGGCCAGCCGATGGAGAAGATACAGAAGGACACCGACCGGGATTTCTTCATGTCGGCGGAGGACGCCAAGGCGTACGGGATCGTGGACGAGGTGATCCGGGGCAAGCAGAAGTAACCGATGGCGCGCGATCCGATCCTGTTGACGCCGGGGCCCACCCCGGTCCCTCCCGAGATCCGGGAGGTGATGAGCCGCCCGATCCCCCACCACCGGACGCCGGAGTTCCAGGCGGTCCTCAAGGAGGTGGCGGCCGGGCTGAAGAGGGTCTTCAGGACCGAGCAGGATGTCCTGATCCTGACCAGCTCCGGGACCGGGGCGATGGAGGCGGCGGTGGTGAACCTCCTGTCGCCGGGAGAGACCGCCTTCGTCATTCAGGGAGGGAAATTCGGCGAGCGGTGGGCCGAGATCTGCAGGGGGTACGGGATCCGGGTCGTCCCGTTCAATTCTCCGTGGGGAAGGCCGCTCGATCTGAATCGGGCGAGTGAGGAGGCGGCCAAGGATCCCTCGATCCGGGCGGTCTTCTCCACCCTCTGCGAGACCTCGACCGGCGTCGCCTACGACATCCGGGGCTTGAGGCAGGCGATCGGCCCGAAGCCGCTGTTGGTGGTGGACGCGATCAGCGGCCTCGGGGTGGATCCGTTCGAGATGGATGGCTGGGGAGTCGACGCCGCGGTGAGCGGCTCCCAGAAGGGGCTGATGCTTCCGCCGGGGCTCGCCTTCATCGCCCTGTCTCCCAGAGGGTGGGAGGCGGCGGAGCGGTCCGGTTCCCCTCGATATTATTTCGATCTCCGGTTGGCCCGGGAGGCCTGGAAGGAGGCCGACACCCCCTTCACGCCGGGGATCTCCCTGATCGTCGGGCTGGCGGAGTCGCTGAAGCGGATTCAGGCCGGCGGGCTGGATCAGGTTCTTGAGCTGAATCGCCGCAACGCCGAGGCGGTCCGGCAGGCGGTGAAGGGGCTGGGGCTGGAGCTGTACACCGACCCCTCCTGCGCGAGCAACGGGGTCACCTCGGTGAAGGTGCCGGCCGGGATTGACGGGAAGGAGCTCCTGAAGCGGCTCCGCAAGGAGGAGGGAATCGTTTTGGCCGGCGGCCAGGGCAAGGAGCTGGCCGGCAAGGTGTTCCGGATCGCCACCATGGGGGCCATCGGCCCGGAGGAGATCCGGGCCGGCCTCGCCGCGCTGGAGAAGGTGCTCGTCCAGATGGGGTGGAAGGCCCCCGCCTTGAAATGATCCGGATCCTCGTCACCGATCCCCTCGCCGAGGAGGGGATCCGCCTCCTTCAGACGGAGAACCAGGTCCAGGTGGATGTGAAGCTGAAGCTCGCCGAGGAGGAGCTGGTCAAGGTGATCGGCGGGTACGACGGGCTCGTGGTCCGCTCCGGCACCCAGGTCACCAAGGAGGTCCTGGCCCACGCCAAGCGGCTCAAGGTGATCGGCCGGGCCGGGGCCGGCCTGGACAACATTGACGTCGAGGCCGCCTCCAAGCAGGGGGTGATCGTGATGAACGCGGCCGGCGGCAACACCATCTCCACCGCGGAGCACACGATGTCGCTGATCCTCTCCTTAAGCCGCAACATCCCTCAGGCCCACGCCGCCCTCAAGGAGGGCCGCTGGGAGCGGTCGAAGTTCATGGGGGTGGAGCTGTACGGGAAGTACCTGGGCGTCGTCGGCCTGGGCAAGGTCGGCTCCGAGGTGGCCCGGCGGGCCGCCGGTTTCGGGATGCGGATCCTCGCCTACGACCCTTACCTCTCCGCGGAGAAGGCCCGGGAGCTGAACGTCGAGCCGGTGACCGGGCTGGAGGAGATCTATGGCAAGGCCGACTACATCACGATCCACACCCCGCTCACCGACGAGACCCGCTCCCTGATCGGGGCCAAGGAGTTCGCCCGGATGAAGCAGGGGGTGCGGATTGTCAACTGCGCCCGGGGCGGGATCGTGAACGAAGCCGCCCTGGTGGAGGCGATCCGCTCCGGCAAGGTGGCCGGCGCCGCCCTCGACGTGTTCGAGCAGGAGCCGCCGGCCAACAAGGAGCTCCTCTCCCTGCCGCAGGTGGTGGTGACCCCGCACCTGGGGGCCTCCACGGAGGAGGCGCAGGCCAACGTCTCGCGGGAGATCGCGGTGAGCGTGCGGGACTGCCTGCTGGGCCGAGGCATCCGCAACGCCGTCAACGTCCCATCGGTGGACCCGGAGGTGCTGAAGCTGATCGAGCCGTACCTCAAGCTGATCGAGCGGATGGGGACCCTTCAGGCGCAGCTCCTCGACGGCCACGTCCGGACGGTCCGGGTCCGCTACATCGGCGAGATCGTCCGGCTGGATCTGGCCCCCCTCACCATCGCCTTCATCAAGGGGCTCTTGACGCCGGCCCTCCAGGAGACGGTGAACTACGTCAACGCCGCCGTGATCGCCAAGGAGCGGGGGATCAAGGTGATCGAGTCGAAGGCGACCGAGGCGGAGGATTTCGCCAACCTGATCGCGACGGTGGTGGAGACGGACAAGGGGAACGTCGAGGTGGACGGAACCCTCTTCACCCGGGCCGATCCCCGGATCGTCCGGATCAACGAGTTCCACGTGGACGCGATCCCCTCCGGGGCGATGCTGGTGGTCCGCAACCAGGACCGGCCCGGGATGATCGGCCGGATCGGCTCGACGCTGGGCTCCCAGGGGATCAACATCGCCTGGATGACCTTCGGCCGGAAAGCGCAGGGGGGTGAGGCAATCACGGTGCTCAACCTGGATCAGGTTCCCACCCCGCAGGTTCTGGCCGAGATCCGCAAGCTCCCGGACGTGCTCGACGCCAAGCTCATCAAGCTCTAGATGCCGAACATCGTCGTCGTTGGAGCCCAGTGGGGGGACGAGGGCAAGGGGAAGGTGATCGACCTCTTGACGGAGAGGACCGACCTGGTGGTCCGGTTCCAGGGGGGCAACAACGCCGGCCACACGGTGGTGGTGGGGGGCCGGGAGTTCATCATGCACCTCATCCCCTCGGGGATCCTCCACCGGGGGAAGTTCTGCATCATTGGAAACGGGGTCGTGGTGGACCCGGCGGTCCTCCTGGAGGAGATCGAGGGGTTGAGGAAGCGGGGGATCGAGATCGACCACAACCTGGGGGTCAGCGACCAGGCCCACCTGATCTTCCCTTACCACAGGGCGCTGGACAAGCTGAAGGAGGCCCGGGTGGGGCCCGGCAAGATCGGCACCACCGGGCGCGGGATCGGGCCCTGCTACACCGACAAGGCGGCCCGGGTCGGGATCCGGGTGGCGGATCTCCTCGAGGATGATCTGTTCCGCCGGAAGCTCCGGATGAACTTGGAGGAGAAGAACGCCCTCTTCTCGAAGCTGTACCAGGCCCCGACCTTCCAGTTCGAGCCGATCTACGAGGAGTACCGGGGCTACCGGGAGCGGATCGCCCCCTACGTGATCAATGCGCCGATGGTGTTGAACCGGGCCGTGGCCGAGGGGAAGTCGATCCTGTTCGAGGGGGCCCAGGGGACCTGGCTCGACATCGATCATGGGACCTATCCGTACGTCACCTCCTCCAGCGCCACCGCCGGAGGGGCCTGCGTCGGGACCGGGGTGGGGCCCACCCGGATCGATCAGGTGATCGGCGTGGTCAAGGCCTACACCACCCGGGTCGGCGAGGGGCCGTTCCCGACGGAGTTTCCCCCTCCCCTGATGGAGCAGATCCGTTCCAAGGGGAAGGAGTTCGGCGCCACCACCGGCCGGCCCCGGCGCTGCGGCTGGTTCGACGCGGTGCTGGTCAAGCAGGCGATCCTGGTGAACGGGATCACCGAGATCGCCGTCACGAAGCTGGACGTGCTGGATGACTCCCCCCGGGTGAGCATCTGCACCAGCTATCGGCTGGGGGGGAAGATCCTGGAGTCCCCGCCGGCGGCCATTGATCTCTGGGGGAAGATGGAGCCGGTTTACGAGGAGCATCCCGGCTGGCTGATGGACACCTCGCAGGTCTCCTGTTTCGAGGATCTGCCGCCCCAGGCCCGGCGGTACCTCAAGCGGCTCGAGGACCTCTTGAGGGTCAAGATCTCCATCGTGTCGGTCGGTTCAAAGAGGGAGCAGGCGTTCCATGTCTGAGTTTCAGTACTTTTCCTTTATGACGAGCCCGGTCTTCTCCGTCTGGGAGAAGGGGGCGCTCTGGTCGGTCCTTGGGGTGGCGGTCCTCGGGCTCCTGTACGCCGGATTCCTGATGGGGCAGGTGCTGCGGGAGCCCAGGGGCACGCCGAAGATGATCCAGATCGCCGAGGCGATCCAGGGAGGGGCAAACGCCTACCTCTCCCGCCAGTTCAAGGCGATCCTCTTCCTCATCCTGATCCTGACCGGGGTCCTGTACTTCACCGCCCAGGAGCACCACATCGCCCTCGGCCGGGCCTGCGCCTTCCTCATGGGGGCGGTCTTCTCGGCGACGGTCGGCTTCGTCGGGATGAACCTGGCGGTGCGGGGGAACATCAGGGTGGCCGCGGCCAGCCGGACCAGCTTCGGCCAGGCGCTGAAGATCGCCTACCGGACCGGCACGATCACCGGGATGCTCACCGACGGGCTCGGGCTGTTGGGGGGGACGATGATCTTCATGATCTACGGGGAGCGGGCCTACGAGGTGCTGCTGGGGTTCGGTTTCGGGGGGACCCTGCTGGCCCTCTTCATGCGGGTGGGGGGCGGCATCTACACCAAGGCCGCCGACGTCGGGGCCGACCTGGTGGGCAAGATCGAGAAGGGGATCCCGGAGGATGACCCCAGGAACGCCGCCACCATCGCCGACAACGTCGGCGACAACGTCGGCGACTGCGCCGGCATGGCGGCCGACATCTTCGAGTCGTACGAGGTGACCATCGTCTCCGCCATGATCCTGGGCTGGGCCTCCTTCGGCCACAAGGGGGTGATCTTCCCGCTCCTCGTCCGGGCGATCGGGGTGCTGGCCTCGATCATCGGCACCTACGCGGTCCGGACCTCGGACAAGGTGCGGGACGCGATGCGGGCGATCAACGTCGGCTTCAGCCTCTCCGCGGTGGCGTCGGTCATCGGCTTCACGACCCTGGGCTTTTGGTACCTTCGCTTCCCGGGGTCGGGGCCGCTGCCGTTCCGCTTCAGCCTCGGGGTGCCGGGCCTCGACATGCGGCCGGTCTGGACGACCGGGGTGGGGATCCTGCTGGCCCTCACCGTCAACCGCCTGACCGAGCATTTCACCGAGACGAGCAAGCCGCCGGTCCAGTCGGTGGCCAAGGCCACGACCACCGGCCACGCCACCACCATCATCACCGGCCTCGCGGTCGGCTACGAGTCCACCGTCTGGGCGGTCCTGGCGATCGCCATGGCGATCTTCGCTTCCGCGTTGATCTATTCCGGGACGAATCCCACCTTCGTCGCCTACGGGGTGGCGATGTGCGGGATCGGGATGCTCACCTTGACCGGCAACAACATCTCCATGGATGTCTTCGGCCCGGTGGCCGACAACGCCAACGGGATCGGCGAGATGGCCCACCTGGAGCCGGCGGCGCGGCAGACCCTGGCCGACCTGGACGCGGTGGGCAACACCACGAAGGCGATCACCAAGGGGATCGCCATCGCCTCGGCGGTGGTGGCGGCCGTCTCCCTGTTCAACGCCTACATCACCGACATCGGCACGATCCTCAAGCGGACGTACGAGCAAGTGGCGGCTACGCTGACCCTTGCGGAGCCGTCCGTCTTCATCGGCATCCTGATCGGCGGCGCGGTGCCGTTCCTGTTCAGCAGCCTTCTCATCCACGCCGTCGGCCGGGCGGCGGGCCTGATCGTGCAGGAGGTGCGCCATCAGTTCAAGGACCGGGCCGTCTGGGAGGGGAAGAAGCTCCCCGACTACGCCCGGGTCGTTTCCATCTGCACCGCTGCGGCCCAGAAGGAGCTGATCGGGCCGGCCCTGCTGGCGATCGTGACCCCCGTCGTCGTGGGCTACGCCTTCGGCACGCCCGGCCTGGCCGGGTTCCTCGGGGGAGCGATCCTCTCCGGACAGCTCCTGGCGGTTTTCATGGCGAATGCCGGCGGGGCGTGGGACAATGCCAAGAAGTCGATCGAGGACGGCCAGTACGGGGGCAAGGGCTCCGAGGCCCACAAGGCCTCGGTGACCGGCGACACCGTCGGCGACCCCTTGAAGGACACTGCCGGGCCGGCCCTGAACCCGATGATCAAGGTGATGAACATGGTGGCGATGCTGGCGGTGCCGCTGATCCTGGCGCATCGGGGGAATCCCCCCTTGCGCTGGGGGGTTGTCTTAGGCGGCTTGGGCGTCGTCGCCCTAGCCCTTCGGTTCTCGAAACGGGAGATCCAATCGCGCGTCACGGCTGAAGAGCCGGTTCCGCAGGCAGCGCTCAAATAGAGGAGAGGAAGAACATGAAGAGCAAATGGTGGATGGTGGGAATCGCAGTTGCTTTTATCGCCTCTATCGGCGTCGGAAGGATCTCTATCGCTGAAGAGGGGGAGACCAAGACCGCGGCCGCCGCCACGCCGCCCGGCAGCGAGTCCGCGGCCCCGGCTGCGGCCCCGGCCCCTTCGACGGCCTCAGGGCAGGTTCCCGCGCCTTCGCCGGCGACCCCTGTGGCGACGGCCCCGGCGAGCTTTCCGGAGACGGTCTGGATCGACGACGATCTTCCCCCCGGCGCCCAGACTGAGGGAACCTGGGTGTGGGACACCTCGACGGTCGCCAGCGGCGCCAAGTCCCACGGGCATGCTTCCGCCAAGGGGCTTCAGAGCCACGGCTACACCGCTCAACCCCAGACCCTTCCGACGGGAAGCATGCTCACCCAGCAGGTCTGGCTCGATCCCAACGATCCTCCCAAGGGGATCATGCTCAGGTTGAAGCTCGCCTCGGGCGATCAGGTCGGCGTCTACTGGGAGGGGGAGCAGGAGGTGTTCAATCCCGGCGAGCAGGAGGAGGTCTGGTACTACGGGCTCCTGCCGGAGCTGGGGAAGTGGACCTCCCTGGAGGTCCTGACCGAGGATCTCGGGATCGAGGAGGAGTCGGTGACCGGCGTCAGCTTCGTCACGTTCGACGGCCGGGCCCTCTGGGACAAGACGACGCTCGCCCCGGCCCCGCCGGCGACCGAGCTGGAGAGCTTCCCGGAGATCCCCGAGACCCAGGCCGCTCCGGCGGCAAAGCCGAGGGGGCTTGAGCAGCAGTAGGCCGCAAGAATTTCGATTTTCTGAAAATAGTTAGTCGTAATGAAGTTTTTGTGAGAGGGTCTTGACAAGTAGAAAACCGATCAGGTACACTCTGTGTAAATTCGCCTGACCCTGAGTTGTAAGATTCAAGCTCAGGGTGCTCGTTTATCGCAGTTCGGTTCAGGATTGAAAGAAGGTTTTTTATTGTTCGACTCCCCGATAAAGGCAAAACCACGAGGCGTTCTGGCCGTTCTCCTCATCTTCGGCTTCCTTCTGGAATCGCCTTCCCCTGTTTACGCCCTGCGGGAGACCCAACCGGACCAGTCCCCCGACATCCATCGAGAAATGTCCCGGGCCCTGACGGGGCTCGAGGAGAAGTTCCCCACTTACGACAAGTTCGTTGACAAGAGCCACAATCGCCATATCACGGATCGGACCAAGGCCTTGAAGCTCCCTGATCCCGGCGGCGCGATCTGGCACGACATTGAGGCGGTCGGAGCCGTCCTGAGCCAATTCATGCCGGGCGCCCCTTCCTGGGCCAAGGCCAACGACGGGAAGCTCCGGGAGCTGTTGAAGGGAGATCTGGACCGTCTGGCGGAATCGTATCAGAGGCATTACGAGGAAAAGGATAAGGAGCAGCCGGGCTGGAGAAGCTCCCGGGTGATGGGGGAGGTTCAACTTCAGTCTCACCTGGAGCAGTACCGGGCCTCCGCGAGTGTGAAGTGGTTTCATTCTATCGGCTTCCCACTCGATCCCCGGGGGGCGGAGCGGCTGATCAACGACCGGCATGCGGCCTCTTTCATCGTCGCTTCCTTTAGAGGAGCGGTCCGGGAGGTTGTTGTCTTCGAAACCCCTCTCTATCTGATCGAGAAGGCGGGCAAGAGGATCGGCATCCCGGCCCCTTCCCTATTGGGGAAACACCTGTTCTCGATGGGGGTGAAGGTGACCGCCGGCAGCGTCCGGGCCTACGCCGCCGTCCAGAATGCCAGGATCGCGGAGGAGAGGAAACAGAAGCCGGCCGCGCCTGTCGGCCCCGCCACGCCGCCCAAATCGACGGCTGCTTCTTCAGGTGAAATGAAGACCCTTCCCGCCGGGCCTGCGCTTCCTCTTGCTCCGGAAACCCCCTCCCCTGCGCTGGAGCAGATCTTTGAGAGGGAGCTGCTCTATCCGCTCTGGACGGATGGGCCGAAGCTCTCTCTGCGCGTCGTCCGCCGCCGTTGGTGGAACCACCCGGAACGGGATCGGTGGCCTTTTCCAGCGATGGCGCGATTCCTCGCCAGGAGATTCAATACCTCCGAGGAGGAGGTGAAGACCCGTCTTGACAGCGCCCGGCAGAGGATGTCGCCCCTGTACCCCTTCGCGAACGATAGGGATGTCGACACCTTGATCGGGATGGCGGATCAGTTCCTCCGGCAGCATCCCCATGCTGAAGACCCGACCCGGGAGATCCTGGCCGGCCTGGACAGGCGAGAGAAGCTCGAGGGCCCTTTCTCAAAGGCGGTGGACCAGGTGGTCTTCCGCCTCCGAGAGGGCGAGACCGACCACGGCCGGCTGAAGCAGGAGGTGCTGCAGGCCTTCCCGACGACGGCCGGCGGGCTGGAGGAGCCGCCGACGCTCCTCTTGCGGAAGCGCAGGACGGTTTTTCTTTCAATCGATGGGAGGGAGGTGGATCTCAAGTGGGTGTTGGCGGAGAACAGACTCCTGCGGGGAGGGCCTGGACCCAAGGGGGGCCCTATTCTACGGCTGACCGATGGTGGGAACAACTTCATCTTCGCCCGTGAAAGATACCTTCAGGAAAAACTTGCCATCGAGCTCTCCGGAGATAAATCCAACGGCCTGACCTCATTCCTCGAGAAGAGCGTCGCGGAGGCACAGAAGCGCTCTAATCATCCCAAAGAATGGCCCGCCAGCGTCCCCTTCGGCATCCACAGAGAGATGTCGATCTTCTTTATTCCGGTCGAGGCCGTCCGGAAGCTTCTGGCGGATCCCCTTCAACCTGACGCCGTAGAATCCCTCCGTCGTGAGGCCGTCGTCTTGACGGTTCTGGATCGCAGCAGGGAAGGGCTTTTCTTCAGCGTGGCGCGTGGGCAAGCCGGCGGGGGCCGGCCCAACACGCTGTATCTGAACGGTCGCGAGGTGGCGGGGGGTCAACCGCTTTCCCTCTCCAGGAACGCCCGGATCGCCTTTGGCCCTCCCGCCGGCGGCTCGGCTGAGCCTGCCCCGAGCAATGTCGAAGGGCTCACTGCGGGCCTGGAGGAGCTGTCAGAAGTGGGGCCCGACACCCTTATCCGGGAAGGGGACACGCTGGTCAGCAAGTCGGAGCGGGTCTTCGTTCGGGCCGCCTACGCCGACGGATCGGTCCGGTTCAGCCGGTTGGGGGCCGATGGAGAGATTGAGTCGCGCATCGAGACCCGGCCCAGGGAGCGGATCATCCACTTCAAGTACAAGCTGGCCAATCCGGTTTTTGTGGGCGCTCCGGAGGGGATGAGCGTCGCGGAGGCGGCGGCGCAGCTTCGAGACTATCAGACGGCACACCCCTCTTTGCGGGAGGTCTACTTTGCGAAACAGTTTGGACCGAAGCTGTACGAGATAAGCTTCCTGAGCGACGCGGCGCTTCAGCGGTTCACCCAGGATGTTCTGCCCCTCGTTCCCCAGGAAGGGGCAAAGGTGGCGATCCTCCAGAGCGGCCCGGGCCGGCTGGTGGTCCGGCGGGCGGCCGGGTTGGAAGAGGCCTGGGAGGAGCAGCTCAGGGTGCACAGCCCCGCCAGTTACGACCTTTTGCAGCAGGCCCGCAGGGAGGTCGAAGAGAAGCTGTACCTGGGGCCGACGATCCCCAGCCCCCGCTGGGTGACGGCCCTCGTCGGCGACCAGGCGCTGGCTTGGCCGTACGTCGAGGGGACGGCGGAGAAGCCCCTTTATCCGAAGTCGGCCCACTACGGCTCGCTCACCCAGGCGCATGACCGCTGGATGAACATCCTTCGCCGCCTTTACGTCGGCTCCGGCACTCTGGATCAGGAGTACAGGCTGAATGTCACCCCCCTCTCCGGGGTGCTGGCCACCTTGGCCGCCTACGGGGCGATTCCGGTGGGAGGCAGGGTGATGGGGCTGCACCTCTTGGACGGCGGGCAGATGTCCGAGGGGAACAAGGGGAGCTTCTCCAGCAAGTTCTACCAGAGCGTTCCGATCCCGGTGACCCCGACGGGGGACATCGATTACAAGACTCTCCGGGCTTTCCTGCTCGAGATGGAGGTGGGAGAAAGACCGGACCTGCTGATCGTCGCCGGCACCGCCTTCCCTTATCCGATCGACTTCACGGCGCTGCGCAGGATCGTGAACCAGGTCAACCAGAACAGCGCCCGGCGAGGGTCCTCGAAGCGAATGCTGTTCCTGGCCGACATCAGCCAGAACCTGGCCCAGATGGTGGGAGGGGGCTACAATTCCCCAATCGGGCTGGCCGATTTCGTCAGCTTCTCGCTGCGTCACCTTGGGGCTGGGGAGGGTGGCATGGTTCTCTCCCGGGAGGAGTGGAGCAAGCAGGTGAACAAGACGGTCTTCCCCGGCTTCCAGGCCGGTTTTAACGCCGGGGCGGTGGCCGCGAAAGGGGCCCTGGCCGACTGGATCCTCACCGACCGATTCCAGGCCCTCGCCCGGCGGATCCGGCCCAACGCGCGGGCCTTTGCCGAGCGGCTCAAGGAGCGGGGGGTCAAGGTCCGCGGCGACGGCGATGTCCACTTCGTGCTGATCGATCCGCGTCCGTACGGGCTGAACGGCCGGCAGGCGCAGGATCTGCTCTGGTCCGTCGGGATCTCCGCCCCCGAGAATCCATTCCGGGCCCCGCCGGGGGAGGGGGTCCCCTCCATCCTCGGCAACCGCCTGAGCGTGGCGGCGCCGACCTTCCAAGGGATGAGAGAGCCGCAGATCCGGCAGGTCGCCGATTTCATCGTGGATACATTCATCCACCGGGAAGATCCCCCGGCTCTTGAGAGGATCCGCTCCGAGGTGCGGGCGCTCCTCAAGCAGTTCCCCGTGGAATCCATAGAGTCCGCAGGGACAGGGCTCGAGGAGGGCCGGCCGACGAATGAAGAAGCTTCCGAGGCGCTTGCGCAGGTCAACCTGACCGTGCCGATCTCCTGGAACCGGATCCCGAAGGCGGTCTGGGTCACGGCCAAGACCGATCTGAGCCGTGACGTGGGGGTGGGGGGTTCCCTGGTGGTGCTGGCCGGGAAAGAGAAGGGGGAGTATCGGATCGACAGCATCGGCCCCGAGGGGCTTGCGACCCATGCGTTGGAAGGCGTCCCCGGAAGCGCCTCCGGCCCGAGGATCTTCCCCGGCGGTGCCCGGAAGCTCGCTCGGCCCTATCCGAAGAATAGCCTGGTCTACGTACCGCCGGAAACCGTTCTCCAGAAGATCCTCCTGGTCTCTTCTCATCGAGAGGGGGATGACGGTATCTGGTCCGGTGCCTGGGCCGCGGCGGCGAAGCAGATGGGCGTGGCGCTGATTCCTTTGGGCGAGCTCGGGCGCGCTTCCGATGCCCTGAAGGTGATCAGGGACAATTCTCCGGCCGGGACGTACGCCGTTGTGGTGAATTCGAGCGTAGACACCGCGGAAAATGTCAGCGCCTTCATCCACCAGGTGAATCCCGACGGCCGCGCCGAAACGGTTCCGCTTGGCCTGAGCGCGGATTCCATCCACAATCCCCTTCCAGGTCTGGACGTGCAGGCGCTGGAGCAGTCGGGGCAGGTGACCGCCTCCATCGGTGTCGGCCAGGGTCTGAGGATCAACATGGACCAGGCGCGTAAGCTGTTCGACCGCCTGGAGGCCGCCGCGCGGGACCAGCTCGCCGCCCGCCCCTCCGCCCCTTCCGCCCCGTCTGTCCCGAGCAGCGTCGAGGGACTCAGGGCAGGCCTGGAGGCTGGGCAGCCTAAGCCTTTCTCCGATGTGGCTGCCCAGGGGAGCCGTGCGCCGACGATAGGAGGAAAAGCGAGGCCGTCAGGCCGAGCGACAGCACGGCGGGTGGCCGACCCGGAGGCCGTCCGGAAGACGGCCGGAGGGCGCCAACTTCCCGCGGGGCTCGAGGAGATCCGCAGCGCCCTGATGAGCTTCGTTCCGAGCTCGGTGAGGTTAGGGGAGGTTCACATCTTCGATCCCGAGAACGCCGATGTGGGGCGGGTGGTGGCGGCGCTGGTCAAGGACCCGGTGGTGATCATCGCCGAGGATGCCAAGCAGGAGGAGCTTCTGCTGAGGTATGGCTTCAGCGGGCCGGGCCGCTACATCGTC
>JACPXU010000041.1 GCA_016196375.1 Candidatus Omnitrophota bacterium
ACCTCCAGCCAGCTCTCGGTCCCCGCCGAGTACGCCTCGAGGTCGTACGTCTTGGCCGAGGCAAAGCCGAGATCCCCCGTGGAGAGGGCCACCACCCGGTAGGGTAGTTCCAGCAGCTGCAGCACCTCCTCGGCATCCTTCACCAGCTTCTCCAGTTCGTCGTAAGAGCTCTCCGGAGCGACGAATTTCACGAGCTCCACCTTGTCGAACTGATGCACCCGGACGAGCCCCCGGGTCTCCTTGCCGTAGGATCCGGCCTCCCGGCGGTAGCAGGCGGTGTAGGCGGTCAGATACCTGGGGAGCTCCTTCGCCTCCAGGATCTCCCCGGCGTAAAGGTTGGTAACCGGCACCTCGGCGGTGGGCACGAGGAACAGGTCGTCCTCCTTCAGGCGGTACATCTCCTCCTCGAACTTCGGCAATTGTCCGGTGCCGGTCATGGCGGCGCGGTTCACCAGCTGGGGCGGCCAGATCTCCGTGTAGCCATGCCGCTGGGTGTGAAAATCCAGCATGAAGTTGATGAGCGCCCGCTCCAGGCGCGCCCCCAGGCCGGTAAACAACACGAAGTGGGATCCGGAAATCTTCGCGGCCCGCTCGAAATCGATCAGCCGGAGAGACTCGGCGAGCTCCATGTGGTTCCTCGGCTGGAAGCTGAACTTCCGGGGCTCCCCCCATGCCCGGGCCACCTGGTTCGCCTTCGGCCCTGGCCCGGCCGGGACCGAGGCATGAGGGAGGTTCGGGATGAGGAGAAGCTTTTCCTTCAAGGCCACCTCCAGTTGGGCCGCTTCCCCACTGAGGCGGTCCTCCTCCTCCGAGACCTTGCGCAGGCGGGCGAGCTCCGGCTCGACCCGATCCCCTTTTCTCTTTCGCTGGCCGATCTCGTCGGAGGCGACCCGTTTCTCATGGCGGATCTCCTCTACCTTCTGCACAAGAGCCCGGAGCTTCGCCTCGGCCGCGAGAAGCCCGTCCAGGTCGAAGGAAATCCCCCGTTGACGGAGGGTTTCCTTCACCCGGTCCGGCTGTTCCCGGATGAATTTAAGATCCAGCATGAAAGCCCCTCATCCTTTGATCACGCCGATCGGGCGCATCCGGACCACCCGCCGGGAGAGCTTCGCCTCGTGCACCACCCGGACCACCTCGTTGACATCCTTGTAGGCCGCCGGCTGTTCCTCATCGAGCCCGGTGCGGCCTCTTGCCATGGCGAGGATCCCCTTGGCTTCCAGCTCCTGCCGGATCGACCGGCCCCGCGCGGAACGCACCGCCGCCGTGCGGGACATCACCCGGCCCGCCCCGTGGCAGTTCGAGCCGAACGACTTGCTCATCGAGCCGGCGCTTCCCAACAGCAGATACGAGTTGCGGCCCATGTCGCCCGGAATGATCACCGGCTGTCCCAGAGGCCGGTAATCAGCCGGAAGCTCCGGGTGCCCCGGCGGGAAGGCCCGCGTGGCCCCCTTCCGGTGGACGCAGAGGGTCTTTTCCTTCCCGTCCACCAGATACTTCTCCATCTTGGCGATGTTGTGAGCCACGTCGTAGATGAGGGACATCCCCAGCGCCTCCCAGGACTTCTTGAAGACAACCTCAAACACCTTGCGGGCCCGGTGCATGAGGAACTGGCGGTTCGCCCAGGCGTAGTTGGCGGCCGAGCGCATCGCCCCGAGATAATCCTGGCCTTCCGGGGAGTTGACCGGCGCGCAGACGAGCTGCCGGTCAACGAGCTCGATCCCGTACTTGGCGGCCGCTTTTGAGGTCGCCTCGAGATAGTCGTCGCAGACCTGATAGCCCAGCCCGCGGGAACCAGAGTGGATCATCACCGTCACCGTCCCCTCGGAAAGACCAAAGGCCTGGGCCGCCCGCGGGTCAAAGATCTGGTCGACCACCTGCACCTCGAGGAAGTGGTTGCCGGAGCCGAGCGTCCCCACCTGCCCCTTGCCCCGCTCGTAGGCCCGCTCGGAAACGGCATCCGGATCGGATTCCTCTAGAGATCCGCGGGCCTCGGTGTGCTCGATGTCCTGCGGGACCCCGTACCCCTGCTTGACGATCCACTGGGCCCCTTCGGTGAGGATTCTCCGCTCTTCGTTCTTCGTCAACTTGAGGTCCCCGCCGGCCCCCACCCCGCAGGGGATGTCCCGGAACAGCTGGGCGACGAGCCCCTTCAGGAGCGGGCGGACCTCTTCTTCGTTGAGCTTCGTCCGGACCAGCCTGACCCCGCAATTGATGTCATAGCCGACTCCCCCGGGGGAGATCACCCCGCCCTGCTCCGGGTCGGTCGCCGCCACCCCCCCGACGGGAAACCCGTAGCCCCAGTGGATGTCCGGCATCGCCATGGAGGCCTTCACGATGCCGGGCAAGGTCGCCACGTTGGCCACCTGTTCGAGCGATTTGTCCTGGAGGATGGAGGCCATCAGCTTTTCATCGGCAAAGATGAGCCCCGGAACGCGCATCCCAGGCCGGGCATCCGGAGGAATTTCCCAGGACCAGTCGTTCAGTTTTTTAACTTGAATCACGGACGTTTCCATCG
>JACPXU010000048.1 GCA_016196375.1 Candidatus Omnitrophota bacterium
GAGTAGTAGACCACCCATGCTCCGGTTTCCCTGGCGTACTCGGCCACCGCCCGCGGCCCCTCCACGTTGACCCTGAAACAGGTTTCTCTTTCACTCTCGCAGCGATCCACGTTGCAGAAGGCCCCCGCAATCAAGATCCACTCCGGCCTTAAGCCTTCCAGCGTCGTCAAGATGCCGGCCCGATCGGCCAGGTCCAGGAGATGCTGGCCCGGCTTCGGGGACCGGCGGACGGTCTCGATCACCTCATGGCGGCTCCCTCGGAGAACAAGTCCCAGGGTCCGGCCCAACTGCCCTGAGGCGCCGATGATCAGGGAGCGGCCGGCCATCACCGAAGCTCCGGCTCAGGGATTGGGATGATGAAGCGGCCCCCCTCGCGGGCAAAATGGCTCATCTGGTCCATGACCTCCTGCTTGAAGTTCCAGGCCAGGATCAGCATGTGGGTGGTTCCATTCTTCCGCCACCCCTGCGCCGACACCACCGGGATGTGAGTTCCCGGCGTATAGAGGCCCTGTTTGTGAGGGGAACGGTCCAGGATGCAGGAGAGGGAGCGGGCGACGTCGGGACAAAAGTTTAACAGGGTGTTCGCCTTGGCCGCCGCCCCGAAACCGACGAGATGGGCGCCGGAACCCTTAAGCCGGCCGATGAATCCCTCGAACTCCCGCTTCCAGCGATGAACCCGGGAGGCGAATCCTTTCAAGGTCGCCCCATCCGTCAGGCGGAGCCGCTCCTCCTCCCGCAGCATCCGGGTGAGAGGCCCGGACGGCTCCCCGGCCTTTCCGGCCCGCTGGATCACCAGGAGGATGGAACCTCCATGAAGCGCCACCGGCCTGGCATCCACCAATCGCAAGCCCAGGGCCTCGCAAAGGACCCGGACCGGCTTCAGGGAGATGTAGGAGAGATGTTCATGATAGATCGTGTCGAACTGCATCTCGGCGATCAGATTCTTCAGGTACGGCACCTCGATTAAGAGCACCCCCTCCGCCTTCAGCAGGGTGGAAACTCCTTTCAGAAAATCACGGAGGTCGTCCACGTGAGCGAAGACATGCCGGCCCAGGATGGCGCTCGCCTCCCCCGATTCGCGCAAGAGCTTCCGCGCCGTGGCCTCGGAGAAGAACTCCGCCACCGTCGGGACCCCATTGGAGCTGGCGATGGCCGCCACGTTCAGGGCGGGATCCACGCCGAGCACCCGCAGCCCGAGGCCCTGGAACTCCTTGAGGACCAGTCCGTCGTTGCTGCCGATCTCGACGATCAGATCGCCGGCGCCCCAGCGGTGCTCCTTCACCAGGCCGGCGGCCAGCTCCCCGGCGTACCGGCGGACCGCCTCGGAGGTGGAGGAGACGTACGGGTATTGGCGGAACATCCGCTCAGCCGGAACCACGGTGTTGAGCTGCACCAGGCCGCATTGGGGGCAGGCGGTGACCGCCAAGGGATAGGAGGGCTCGCTCTCAAACTCCCTTGAAGAGGAGAGGAAGGAGTTGGCTAGCGGCATGGGCCCCAAATCCAGAAACGGCTCAGGAAGCCTGGTGGCGCAGATCCGGCATTCGGTGTGAGTAAGAGCACCTTGTGTCAGCAATGTTTGAGGCTCCAGTCATAAGGGATGTGGTTCTTCATCGGGTCGAGACGCTCCACCTCCTTCGGATCATGGGGGATCGTGGCGCAGTTGGCCAGGATCGTCGGCGCCGTCCCGACCCCCTTGAAACCGTTCCAGACCATCGTCGGGATCCTGACGAGGCAGTAGTTGGACTCGCCAATGAAGAGCTCCTGAATCTCCCCGAGGGTCGGTGATCCGGGTCGCTCATCGTAAAGGACCACCTTCGCCATGCCGACCAGGACGGTGTAGTTCAAGGTCATCCTGGAGTGCCGGTGCCAGCCCTTGACCACGCCGGGATAGATCACGGAGAAGTAGATCTCCCCAAACTTCTCGAAGTGGGGATCGGTGTTTTTAAGCATGTGCATCACCTTGCCCCGCTCGTCCGGGATCTGCTTGAGGGAATGGATCGACACCCCGTCAATCATTTCGCCCCGCCACCTCCTCCTCAACCCCCTGCCGGAAGAACTCCCGGTACCAGGCGATGGTCCGCTCCAACCCTTCCTCGATGCTGAAGATCGGCACCCATCCCAACTGCCTCCTCGCCTTGGCGGCATCGAGGTACTGCCGCTGGATTTCACCGGAGGCGGAGCCCTCAATCACCGGCTTGAGATCCCGCCGCTCCATCAAGGTGAGGATCTGATCGGTGATCTCCAGCACGCTCATCGGCTGCTCGTTGCTGAAGTTGAAGGCCTGACCGATCAGGGAGCGGTCCCTGGCGAGCTGCTCGGCCGCCTTCAGGTAGGCGGCGGCTCCGTCCTCCACGTAAAAATAGTCACGAACCGGAGAGCCGTCGCTGCGGATTACCGGCGGTTCCTCCCGGATCACGGAACGGATCGTGCCGGGGACGATCCGGTTCCAGTTGAGGTCCCCCCCTCCGTAAAGGTTCCCGCACCGGGTGATCACCACCGGCAGCCGGTAGGTCTGGGCGTAGGCCTGGGCCAGCAGATCGGCGCAGGACTTGCTCACATCGTAAGGATGCCTTCCCCGAAGCGGGAGATCCTCCCGATAAGGAAGCTCGGCGTGCTCGCCATACGCCTTGTCCGAGGAGGCCGCCACGATCTCCTGGACGCAGGGAGAGCGCCGGCAGGCCTCCAGCAGCACCCAGGTGCCCCGGATGTTGCTCTCGAAGGTGGAGATCGGATTGCGGTTCGCGATCGGGACGATCGCCTGGGCGCTCAGGTGAAAGACCGTCTTCACCTCGTACTCCCCCAGGACCCGCTCCATCAGCTCCTGGTCCCTGACGTCCCCCCGCACCGTCCTGATCCGATCCGTCAGGCCGGAGCGGACCAGCTCCGACTGCGGAACCCAGTCCCGGATCAGGGCCACCACCTCGGCCCCTCGAGCGGTCAAGGCCCGGATCAGCCAGCTCCCCTGCAGTCCGCTCGCCCCGGTCACCAGGACCGGGCGGTCGCTCCAGAACTTGGCGTCCATCACCATTTCTTCCAGGGCGCCTTCCCTGAGCCCCAGAGCTCGTTCAACAGCTTAAACTCACGGTAGGTATCCATCGGCTGCCAAAACCCGCCATGCGAATAGACCATCATCTGGCCCTCCCGCGCCAGCCGCTGGAGAGGTCCCTGCTCAAGCACCAGATCGTCCCGCTCCTCCAGATAGCGGTCCAGGAACTCCCGCTGAAAGACGAAGAATCCGCCGTTGATGATCCCGCCGGCCACCTGGGGCTTCTCGTTGAACTGGACGGCGCTCCCCTTTCCATCCATTTCCAGCTCGCCGAACCGGCCCGGCGGGCGAACCCCGGTCACCGTGCAGATCCTCCCGTGCGACTGATGAAACTTCAGCAGGGCCTTCAGATCAATGTCCCCCAGCCCATCTCCGTAGGTGAGGAGGAACGTCCCGGTCCGGACATACCGGGCGGCCCGGGCCACCCGGGCGCCGGTCTGAGCCGCCTGCCCTGTTTCCACCAGCGTGACCCGCCAGTCCTCTCCGTTGGCCCGATCGTGGTATTCGATCCGCTCCGAATCCCCCAGTTGAATGGTGAAGTCGCTCTCATAGGCCTTGAACTTGAGGAAGAAATCCTTGATCAGGTGCCCCTTGTATCCGAGGCAGAGGATGAACTCCTTGAAGCCGTGCGCCGAATAGAGCTTCATGATGTGCCAGAGGATCGGCCGCCCGCCGATCTCCAGCATCGGCTTGGGCCGAAACTCCGTCTCCTCATGCAGGCGGCTGCCCAAGCCGCCGCAGAGGATCATCACCGGAAACGGCGATGGAACGGATTCGCTCATGGCCGCCTCAAGGCTTCTCCGCATACAGGGTCCAGCCGTAGAGACCGGTCGCGGTGATCCGGGCGCGGACCAATCCGGTCTTGGCGCACCAGGCCTCCAGATCCTTGCCCGAGAAGTAATACCGCACCGGCGCCGCCAGCCGGTCGAACCAGTCGGCGCAGATCACCTGGAAAGGATACGGCTCATAGACCTTGAGCCGGGGCCAGCGGCCGGCGAAGAATCGCTTCACCGGTCCCTGGGGCAACAGCCGGTAAGGGCTCAGGATGAAGGCCCACTCGAAGATCGCCGTCCCCACCGAGATCCAGCGCAGCAGCTTGAGCGGCAGGCGGGTGGTGATGAGCCGGGCCGCCGCCAGGAGGCGGATCGTCCAGCGCCTCTGGTTGCTGTAGCACCAGACGATGACCGCCCCGCCGGGCCTGACGTGCCGGACCAGCGAAGAGAAGCCGCGCAGCGGGTCGGGCAGATGATGCAGCACCCCGATCGAGTAGACAAAGTCAAAGCAGCCGGATGAGAACGGGAGATGCTCGATGTCCGCCTGGATGAGGGCGATGTTCGGGTTGGATTGGGTGTTCTCAAAGCTCGATTCGATGGCCCGGCTGTAGTCGATCCCCACCACGCGGGCGCCGCACCGGGCCGCCTGGAGAAGATGCCTGCCGAAACCGCAGCCGGCGTCCAGGCCCCGCTTCCCCCGGAAGAATTCCGGCTCCACCGGGCCCATCGAGGTGAAGAAATTCTCCCAGAAATCGCAGCTCACCTCGTGGAAGGTGGTCCATTGAAACCCGAATTGCCGCTGGGTCCACCGCTTCAGGTCGTCATGCCGAGAGTCAGCGGGTGGTGGAGGAGGGCCCGCTCCCTCACTTTGGATGGCCGGAAAGAGCCGGCGCCAGTCCTGCAGCATCCGGGGGATCGTCCCGACGATCGGATAGGAGCGGCCGCAGGGGCACCGCAGCCACCCCTCCGAGACGGTCCCGTTGGTTTGGCGGGACACGGAGAGCTCCAGCTTCTGTCCGCATCCAGGGCAGACGATCAGCTTCAGGATGTCCGCCTGCATCGGCGCGGCGGCGCTCATCTTCTCGTTCCGATCATCGAGATCCCCGGCTCAAGGACCTTCACGTCGGTGAGGCCGGCTTCCTGGAACCACTGGAACACCTCCGGATGCGTGTGGTACGACTGGTATCGGGGCGTGTAGCAGTCGAACGTGTCCAGGACACGCCACCTGGCCTTCGGATGCATGCTGATGGGAAACAACGCCTGCCCGATCAAGCCGACGACCGGCAGCCGATAAAGAGGGTACAGGGGGACAGCCAGCGTCGAGATCCCATACACCACTCGGTGGGGCAGCCGGGTGGTGAGCTTGCGCCACCCCTCAGCGGCTTTCACATAGACCTTATTGTATCCCGCATAAAGGGTGATGGAGATTTTACCACCGGCTTTAAGAAAACGCACCAACTTCAGGAAGGCCCTCTTGGCATCCGGCGTGTGATGCAGAACCCCCAGGCTGTAGACTAGATCGAAGGAGCCGGCCTTGAGAGGGAGATCCATCAGATCCGCCTGGATCAGGCTCAAGCTCTCCCAATTCGAAAGGTTTTGGTGGGCGGCGTCAATGGCGTAGCTCAAGTCCACGCCGACCACCCTGGCTCCCGCCTCCAGGGCCACCTCGGCGAATCGCCCCGCCCCGCAGCCGGCATCCAGGACCCGCTTGCCCTTGAGGTTCCCGATCGGCTCATCGAGGCTCTGCTGAAACCGCCTCAGGGACTCCGGGTCTGCCTGATGGCTGTCCATCTGAGTGGTCCGGAACCGGGTCCATTCAAAGCTGAAGCTTTTCACGTATTGATCCGACCGGACGAAGCGGGGGATCGAGCCCCGGACCTCCACCGCCTCCGCGCAGCCCGAGCAGACGATCCGATCGAGCCCGCCGTTCATCGGCTCGGGGAGGGCTTGGAACGATCCCCCGCACCGAGGGCACTCCAGCAGATCCAGCAGATCCCTCTTCACGGTTTGCACCCGAAGGCGACCCATCCCCGTTTCGGGACGACCTGAACATGACGCAGCCCCGCCTCCTGAAACCAGGATTCCACCTGGCGCTCGGAATAGCGGTTCTCGATCGGGGCCGCGAACCGATCGTAGAGATCTCCCGTCAGGCTGAACCAGGAGCTGCCGTGGCGGAACGGGATCCGTTCGCTCAGCCCCCTCGTCGCCCGAAAGGAGCGCAGGATCCGGTGTGGAATGGTGAAGAGCAGAAACACCGCCGGGGACGCCGTCCGGCACAAGGCGTACAGCCACCGCGGCGGAAGAAGGGTCGTGGCGCCGCGCAGAAGGCTCACCCATCGCAGGAGGGTTCGCTCGAGAGCTGATTTGTCGGAGAAGTCTTCATAGACGTAAACCGCCAGCATCCCGCCGGGCCGCACGACGCGGGCCAGCTCCTCAAAGCCACGATCCGCGTCCGGAAGATGGTGCAGAACGCCGTAGCTGTAGACAAAGTCAAAGGTCCCTTCCCGGAACGGCAGTGACTCCAAATCGGCCTGGACGACACCCGTCCCGCGCAGGGATCCCAGCCGCCGATGAGTGAGCCGGACGGCGTCCCAGCTCAAGTCCACCGCCACGAGGCTGGCCCCGTTTCCGGCCGCCATCGCCGCGGCATCCCAGCCGGGCCCGCATCCGGCATCCAGAACCCGGCCCTGCAGGTGCTTCGGCGGCAAGAAAGACCGCAGCGTTTCGTAGTGCGCCCCGGCGCGGCCGGATCGGCCGGCGGCGGACCAGATCCCGTCTTTCTTCTTGGGCGCGGGAGACACAGACAGCAGAACTTGGTGGGTCGCCCGCAGGCGCCTCTTCAGCGAGCTGTAATAGAAGATGGGAAGGAAAGGCCTCCGGGTATCCTTCAGCAGGCAAACGATGGTGACATATTCAAGGCCCTGGTCCACCACCTCGGGCGGCTGGGGAACCCCCGGCTGCGGCGGGCTCTCCAGAGCAGGCAGCTTCTCCGGAAGCATGGAGGGCTCCTCGACAACGACCGGCGGAGGATGGATGTAGAGCACATCTCTCATCGTTCGTTCCTGGGGCAGCGATCCCAGGATGATGAAAGAGTAGTTGCCGGGCAGGAGGTCCTCCGGCAGATCCAGCACCATCTGGTGATCGTTGGGGCGTTTGACCCGGAGGGCTTCCCAATTCCGGCCGGATTCGTGGCGCAGCACAACCTTGGTGCGGCGATCCAGGCGATCC
>JACPXU010000049.1 GCA_016196375.1 Candidatus Omnitrophota bacterium
CCGGGCGGGGACGTAGGTCGGGGGAATCCTCTTCCTGATCCGCCGGCCAGACCGGCCGGCGGGAACCGCCATCCGCCGGTCCGTCAAGGCGGAGCCGCCCCACGGAAACCGGACCCGGACCCGCTCCACCGGACAGCCCGCCGCCCGGGCGATGGCGTAGGCGGCCTTCAGCTCCCGCCGGTGCCGCTGCCCGTAATCCACCGCCAGGCAGCAGCAGCGATACCCCTTCGCCCTGGCCCAGTAGAGGGTGGTGGCGGAGTCCAACCCGCCGGAGAGGAGGACGACCGCTTTCAGGTTAGACCTTCGCAACGTCCACCCTGGAGACATCGCCGAGGCGCCGGCCCAGGAAGCGGACCGACAGGGCCTCGAAATGCCGCGGCTCATCCGTCACGTAGAATCGGCGCGGGGCCGACGAGCCGTTGCCTCCGCCCCGGCCCCGACCCCGCCCCGCGGCGAGATCCATCTCCCCCAAGATCACCTTCGCCTTCAGGGCCACCTGCCGGGCCGAGTCGATCAGCCGGACCTTCGGCCCCATCACCTCGGAGATCGTCCGCTTCAACAGGGGATAATGGGTGCAGCCCAGGATCAGCGTATCCACCCGGGCCGCGGTGAACGGCCTCAGGTACCGCCGGGCCATCTCCCTGGCCACCGGATCGTTGGGCAGGCCCTCCTCGACGAGCGGGACGAAGAGAGGGCAGGCCGCCTGGGTGAGCCGGACCGATCGATTCCGGTGGGCGAAGGAATGCGGATAGGCCCCGGAGCCGACGGTCGCCTGGGTGCCGATCACCCCGATCCTGCCGGAGCGGGTCACCTCCAACGCCATCTCGACGCCCGGCTCGATCACCCCCAGGATCGGGTGCTTGAAATGGCGCTCCAGGAAAGGGAGCGCGAAACTGGAGGCGGTGTGGCAGGCGACGATCACCAGCTTCACGTCGTGCTGGAGGAGGAACAGGACATTCTCCGTGGAGAACTTCACCACCGTCTCCCGGGATTTGTTCCCGTAAGGGACCCGGGCCGTGTCGCCGAGATAGACGATCGGCTCCTCGGGCAGCACCTTGATCAGCTCCCGAACCACGGTGAGCCCGCCGATCCCGGAGTCGAACACGCCGACGGCGGCGCCGGCCCGGCCGCTCACGACTTCCCCCGGAAGGCCCGGATGCCGTTGAAGATCCCCTCCGCCATCCGCTGGCGATGATCGGCCCTGCGCATCCGGGCCTCTTCAGCCGGATGCGTGATGAATCCCACCTCCACCAGGATCGCCGGCATCCTGGCCCCTTTGAGGACGGCGAACCGGGCCGACTTCACTCCCCGATTCTGAGAGCCGAGGCCGGCCATCTTCAAACCCCGGCAAACGGCCGAGGCCAGCTCCACCGACTCCGCCCGATGCTCGGTGTAGAGGAGATCCCAGACGATTGCCTCCGTCTCGGGGGAGAGGGAGGCGCCGACTGCCTCCGGGAGGGAGCCGTTCTCGACCGCCTCCAGGGCCCGGGCATGGTCGTCGGTGGCCTCTGAAAGGGTGTACACCTCAAAGCCGCTGATCGATCGCCGGCGGGAGGCGTTGGCATGGATCGACACGAAGAGATCCGCCCCAGTTCGATTGGCGATCTCGCTGCGGCGGCCGAGGGAGATGAACCGGTCCGATTCCCGGGTCATCACCACCCGGACGCCGTCCCGCTCCAGGAGATCCCGCAGCCGCAGGGCGACGGCCAGCGTCACCGCCTTCTCGCGGAGGCCGGCATGGCCGATCGCCCCCGGATCATACCCTCCATGGCCGGCGTCCAGGATGATCGTCCGCAGCGGATGCGTCACCGGCGGCCGGGGAGGAACCGGCGGCAGCGGGACGGCCCACGGGGCCAGCCACTGGGCCCAGACCGATTCCGGAAGGAGGAGCCGGCCCTCCCGCAGGATCGGCGGGGCCGCGACCGGCTGGGGGACGCCGTCCACCAGCACAACGCTCATCTGCGGAGCCGCCCGCAGCTCGTGCCGGCCGGCCGCCAGCACCCAGACCTGCGTCTGCGGATCCCACGAGGCCTGGCCCCTCACCGCCTGGGCCACCGTCGAAGAGGGCAGGTACGAGACGGAGCCGAGGGTGACCCGATTCGCCGCCAGAAAGGAGGAGAGGGCCGGCCGCGGGGGCGGCAGCGTCGCGCACCCCGCGACAAGGAGGGCGATCAGTGGTAAGGGACAAAGGTTAAGTTTCAAATGGAAACTGATGGAGAACAAGTTCATGGAGGCGGAGAGACTCGAACTCTCGTCCTGGAGTAACTTCAGACCGCGCCACTACGTGCGTAGTCCGCGTTTGGTGATACTCGCCGACCCCGGCTCCCGCGGACGGGATCACGGGATCAGCTACCCCCCGGTTGGTCTCCTCGCCGCAGCCCCCGGAGGTAGCAGGCCGCGGCCAGCCTTCTATTGGCGTCCCTCCGGCCTAGTAGGCGTCGGCCGGCGGACGGGCGTGCCTTTTAGGCAGCCAGTGCCATGGGGACCACGGCAGGCCGAATCGGCACTACCGGAGCGATCCCCTTGACCATATCGTTGGCACGTATCGTTTTGTCCGGTGTTTTACGAGGCCTCCGGACCACCTCGGCACGCGACCACGATCCAGTCGCTTCAGTCGAAACCTATCGCCCCCAAAATTACCCCCGTGGGGTCAGACCCTCTAGGGTCTGACCCCGTTAGCCTTTTCTGCTCTTCAAGACCCGCTGAATCTCCCGCTCCGTCTCGCGGCGCTTGATCGTTTCCCGCTTGTCGAAGGAGCGCTTCCCCTTGGCCAGGGCCAGCTCCACCTTCACGAGGGACCCCTTGAAGTAAAGCCTCGTCGGGACCAGGGTCATCCCCCCGCGGGCCACCTGCCCCTCCAGCCGCTGGATTTGGTTCCGGTGCAGGAGCAGCCGCCGGATCCGCTTCGGCTCCGGGGCGAACGGCCCGGCCTGCGGGTAGGGGGAGATGTCCAAACCATGGAGCTGGACCTCGCCCCCGTCGATCCGGGCGAAGCTGTCCTTCAGATTCGCCCGGTGCGCCCGAAGGGATTTGACCTCCGCCCCTTTCAGCTCGATCCCCGCCTCCACCCTGTCCAGCAGGTCGAAATCCCTGCCGGCCGTCGGGTTGCGGGCAATTAAGGTCTCCCCCACTCATTTAAAATACCACATCCCTTGTGCCGCGGACAAGAAGAGCTACTCGGTGCCAGGATTAACCCCGGCACTGGGCTCAAGCAAGGGAAACCCTGAGGGGGTCTGACCCCGCGGGGTCAGACCCCTTTAGGTTTTACGCGAAGATGAGGAGGGCCTCGCCCGAATCCCCGGCGCGCCTCCAGAGAAGATTCAGGTCGACAACGGTGCCTGGAACCAGAAGCTGCTTCTGGGCGAGGTACCTGAGGAGGGCCGGCGTCACCGCCACGACGGTGCTGTCGTTCACCTGAATCAGCGCCTGCCTGACGGTCCCCCTCACCGACTCGTCCCCAATGACAATGGCCGCATCATCCTTCCTCGAATCGGGCATCACCACAATGTCTTTAGCGTCCAGAAGCCGCTGGATCACCTCGGCCCGACGAGGAGCCGATTCATCCACATAGACGGTGGTGGCCAACTCGGCGGCCGCGCTGGGAAGCTCGGAAAGGAGCGGGGTGAGGAGCTTCCCCTGATACCCGGCCTCCTTGAATCTCTGGTCAAGCTGATCAAAGTAGCTCTTCAGTTGGTCGATGCCGACGCCGCTTTCGGAAAGCCCCCGGATCGCATCGGCGACGTCACGATTCGCCAGGAACTCCCGCAGCACCCCCCGCGCCTTCTCCCGCTCCGGGGCGCTCACCGGCCGGCGCTCCTCCAGCCCGGCGGCGCGGGGAAGGGTAGGCCTGATCAGTCGGATCCAACCAGACTCCGATCCGTCCGGGTTCCGAAGAAGACGGATTCCCACCTTTCCTTCCCTCTCCATGACTCCCACAGCTTTTCTGACATTATCTTCGTTCAAATCGTTGCCGCTTAATGTCCTGCCCCCTTGATCGGTGACGTAATAGACCGTTCTGACTTGGCCAACCCGGATCCCCTCCATGATTCTGTCTACGGCCATTGCAGCTGCCGTCCTATCCGCTGCCTCCTCTAGGCCGGCGGTGAGCGGAGCCGAACCACCGGCGGCGGGCCTGCCCGCCGGTCCTGTGGCGGGGGTGGGCGCGGAGACAGCGAGGGATTGCTCCAGCTGCTCGAGGCCGGTTTTCTGCTGCTGGATCTCGGTGGGGCGCAAGCCGAAGGCGGACTGAGGCGCAGCCAGGGTGAGGGCGACAAGGAATGCCACGAGACGAGCGGTATCTCTGCTTCGTTTCACTCGGAAATGACCTCCTATGGCTTTATTGATGCTTTTTGTAATCCTACCTTTAAAAATACCAGGTACGGATTGGGATGTCAAGGGCTTCTGAAAATATTTACTAGATTTACGTAACCTTAATGTGGTATGATTGGGCCTATGTTCCGGCGGAAGGTCACGATCGTCCTGACCCTGGTGAACACGGCGCTGATCCTCTCCCTGGCCGCGGCCACCTACCCGAAGGCCTTCGAGGACCATCTCGATGGGATGCGCCACACGGTGCGGGGGATTGCCGCCACGGCGAGCCTCGCCATCGACGGGGACCTCCACCAGACGATCCCGCCGGATCCGTCGGCGAAGGGGCTGCCCGCCTACCAGGAGCTGCAGGGGCGGCTGCGGAGGATTCTGGGGATGAACCCGGGCCTGCGCTACGTCTGGACGATGGTGAAGGGGCCGCGGGCCGGAGAGACGATCTTCGTCGGCGACGTCGGCGGAAAGGAGCCGAGCCCCGGGCTCAAGTACGACGCCTCGGCCGCCCCGGATCTCTGGAACGGGTTCAACGGCCCGGCGGCGGACCGGAAGCTCGTGAAAGACCCCTGGGGGGTTTCCATCTCCGGGTACGCCCCGATCCGGAACCGGGCCGGCCACGTGGTGGCCCTCCTCGGCGTGGACGCCTACGGCCAGCAGATCGACCAGTTCCAGCAGAGCTTCCGGCGGTCGCTGGCGCTCAGCCTCGGCGTCGGGATTCTGCTGGCGGTCCTGCTGGGGGGGATCGTCGCCCGGTGGATCGCGCGGCCCCTGGATCGGCTCGTCCACGGGATGCGCCGGGTGGAGGCGGGGGAGCTGACCCATGAGGTCCAGGTGGCCACCGGCGACGAGTTCCAGGAGGCGGCCGCCGCCTTCAACCGGATGACCCGGGCCGTCAAGCGGGCGCGGGAGGATCTGAAGGAGTCGCTGATCCGGGCGATCCGGTCTCTGATGCTGGCGCTGGAAGCGAAGGATCCTTACACGCGGGGCCACTCGGAATCGGTGACGCAGTACGCCGCCGAGATCGCCAAGACGCTGGGGAAATCAGCCCGGGAGATCGAGACCTTGAACCGGCTCACGGTGCTGCACGACATCGGCAAGATCGGGATCCACGACGCCGTCCTCCAGAAGCCGGCCCCCTTCTCCACCGAGGAGCGGCAGGTGATCCAGCGGCACCCCTCGATCGGCGGGAAGATCCTCCAGCCGCTGGACCTCTCCCCGGAGGAGCTCTCCCTGATCGTCAGCCACCATGAGCGGGAGGACGGCAGCGGCTATCCGCAGGGGCTGGACCGCTCCAGGATCTCGGACCTCGTGGCGATCGTCTCGGTGGCCGACGCCTACGACGCCATGGTCAGCCACCGCCCGCACCGGCGGGCGATGAAGCCGGCCGAGGCGCTGGCGGAGCTGCATCGGAACGCCGGCACCCAGTTCCGGCCGGAGGTGGTGGAGGCGCTGGACCGGATGCTGCGCCGCAAAGGGGTCGTGTAGGCCCTTACCTTACCAGCGGAACCTCACCCCGCCCTCGACGGCCGATTCCTCCAGCGATTTCCGCAGCCGCAGAAAGGCCTCCCCCTGACCCTGAAGGAACTCCCGCGTCAACAGCAGCTCCACGCCGAGCGGCCTTCCCCCTCGGGTGGCCAGCCGCCCCGTGACGGCGTTCCGGGAATCGAACTGGTAGGTGGCCCCGAACACGATCGAGCGGGTCGAATCACCGTCGCCATCCCCCCCACCGCCCCCGTAGGGGATCTCCAGCTCCAGCGCCAGATTCCGGGAGAGCTTCCATTTTCCGAACAGGGTGATCGCTTTCGTCCGCCGCCTGCCCTCCACCTCGATCCCGACCTGGTACCGGATCGATCCCCCCTTGGGCAGGACCGAGGGGCTCTGGAAGGTCCCGCGGAACCGGAAGGTGGAGTCGGAGGCCTCATCCAGGACATAGGTGAGCCGCTTGTCCTCGGAGAGCTCCCAGTAGCCCCGGAACCTGAGGAGATGGACCGCCCGGCTCCCCTTCTTCTGCTCCGTCCGCTGATAGCGGTACAGGATCTCCTGGCCCGGCCCGACCTCCCAGGCCCCCTCGAAGGTCAACCAGTCGTGCCGGCCCTTCTGCCGCTCGACCAAGAAGGCCAGGCGGTTCCGATCGTCCGCCTGCCACCGGCCCCGGAGGGAAAGGAGCCGGCTGACGGTCTCTCCCTCGGCCAGATCCTCCCGGATCTGCGCCACCAGGGCGGCCGGCTCGGCGGCGACCAGATTCCCGGTCAAGACGATCTCCTCTTCCCCGCCCTGCTTCCGGTACTGAAGCTCATGGTTCGGGGTGAGCTCCCACCGGCCCTGGAGGAATTCCCTGCCCCGCATCAGCTCGTTGAACCGCGTCAATGAGATGGAGGCGCTGTCCATGGAGGTGCTATCCCGCTTGATCCGGTTTGACGGCATTAGAACCTTTCTGCTATCCTGAGAGGGCCATCATAACGCCGAGGTGGCGGAACTGGCAGACGCGCTACGTTCAGGGCGTAGTGGGCGAAAGCTCATCGGGGTTCAAATCCCCGCCTCGGCATTACTCACCGGGTGAGTTGGGTGAGAATCTGGCGCGGGGCGAGAATGTGAACGCCCTGAAAACTTCCCAATTCCAAGAGATGATGGTCGCCCGTCACGATCACATCCGCCCTGCCTTCCAC
>JACPXU010000051.1 GCA_016196375.1 Candidatus Omnitrophota bacterium
CATCTTAGCCCTCCGAGCTCCCCGGCCCGGCCAGGCGGATCCGAAGGAGCGCCTGGATCCGATTCCCGCCCTGCGGCATGATCTGCAGATTCTCCAGCTGGAGGCCCGGCATCACCTCGGGCAGGCGAAGGAGCAACCGGCTCAGCTGGCTCAAGCCCCCCTCCATCTTCGCGTCCAACCGGAGACCGGCCGGCTGTCCCCCCTTGCCGAGGATCCAGGAGGGGCGCAGCTCCGTCACCATCATCTCCTTCTCTTTGGCCGCCTGCTCCAAACTCTGCAGGGCGGCCCAGCTGTAGTCCGAGCGGGCCAGATGGCTGAAGGGACCGAACACCTCATCCCGCCGCCGGGTCACCTCCGGTTCCACCGCGATCCACCCTTTAAGGCGCATCAGCCGCTCCTGGGCCTCGGTCAAGGCCTCCTGCTGGCGCCGCCACAGGGCCGCGGCCCCATCCGCGAAACGGACCGTCAGGATGACCAACAGCATCCACCCCAGCGCCATCCCCACCCTCGACAAGGAACGGTTCATTTCCGCTCCTTGGCCTCTTGCGGCTCAAGGACCATCTCAAACTCCACGGCGGCGGGGCCCGGCCCTCTGCCGCTCTTGGCGGAGCGGAGCGTCACGTTCTTCCAGATCGGCTCTCCCCGCAGGGCCGCCGCGTAGCCGGTGACCGCCGCCAGGTCCGGCGCGGTCCCTCGAAGGGTGAGGCCGGCATTCCCCTCGAGCCCGAGGAACTGCAGGGTCATCCCGGACAGCAGGCGCCCCGTCGAGCTCCCCAGCAGCTCCATCTGGAGGGCATAGGCCTCCCTCGCCAGGGCGACCCGGCGGACCGCATCCACCATCCCCCTCACCCGGGCCGCCGAAGGAGAGGAGAGATCGGTTTGGGACCGGGTCTGCCGAAGCTGCCACCAACTCCCGCCGATCCGCACCCCCGCCCAGCCCAGGACCGCCGCCAGCCCGAAGACCGCGAGCAGGGCCGCCACGCGAATCTTCCGAAAGAGGGCCTCTTGCGCCTGCTGCCACCGGGTCTCCAACGGAAGGAGATCCAGCCCCAGAAGATTCGGGGCGCATGCCGCTCCCAGCAGCTCGGAGAAGGAGGCCTCGGGCGACAGCTCCTGGGCGGTGGCGCTCAAGGATTCTCGGAATGGGGAGGCCTCCAAAGGATCCACCCAATGAACAGGGATCCCCAGCCCCGCCTCCAGCCGCTCCAAGGGAGCGGGGCCGAATCCCTGAAGCCACCCGCTCAGCGTGACCTGTTCAATGGTAGGGCCGACCTTCTCCCTCGTGTAGGCTTGGATCGTCTCCTTCAATTGGGCCGTCAGCTCCTCCAGCGCGGAGCCGATCCCGGCATGGAGGACCTGCCGCACGTAGATCAACGACCCCTCCACCAGCACGCCGATATCCAGCCCATACGGGCTCAGCTCCGCGACGAGCCAGATCCGGGGAGCGGTCTCCACCCCCTGCGGCCAACAGCTCCGGTGCCACTGGCCGATTGCCTCCGTCGAGGTGGCGACGCCGGTCAGGGTGAGCCCCGCCAACCGGCAGATCCGGATGAACCGCTCCACCACCGGCCGATAAGCGACCGCCACCAGAACCCGCGTCGCCTCCCCGACGGGACCTAAGATCTTCACCCCGGTCACGCAGGTCTGCAGGGAGATCGGCAGGGTCCCCTCCAGCTGGTAGAGGGCCATCGCCCTGAGCTCATCCGGATCCTCCGACGGGAGGTTGAGGTACCGGGTCAGGACCTCCCCCGTCGAGAGCAGGCCCAGCACCTCCTTGGGCGGAACCGGCAGCGACCGGACCATCTCCTTCAGGGCCCCTGCGATCGCCTCCTCGCTCAAGTCGGACACCCGCCGGGACTTGATCGCCAACAACCTCCTCGGCCCTTCCCCGGCGGATTGGGCCTGGATCAGCTTGATCCATGTGTCCTGGATGCTGACCGCCGTGATGACCTGGGCGACGGAACCAAGAGTTCTAAGATTCATGCCAGCCTCGCGTGAGTGGTGGAACGCCGGAGCCGTTCCTCTGTAAAACCGAAGTCACCTTCTTGCGGATCCCATGCCGCCCCGCCCGGCCCTCCGACTCGACCCGGAAGAAGGAGGAGGAAACCCCCAGGAGAGGAGGGTTGTGCCGGATCAAGGCGGTCAGGCAGGCGTTATCCGTCGGAGAGAGAGGACCGAAATTGAGGCTTAAGACCGGCTGGATCTGTCCCGGCTGGGTCAAGGCCCCGTCGTCCGAGGTTCCCTCGATCCCATCCGGTCCCGGGCCGGCCCGATACAGGGTCGTGATCCGGCCGGCCAGCGCGGAAGAAAGCCCGAGGGAGGTGAGGACCTCCGCGGGGGCTGTGTTGATGTTGACCGGGCCGGCCCCCGCCGCCGTCACCCGCTGGGCCAACCGGTCGAGCAGCTCCGGCGTCATTCCAGGAAGGGCCGCCAGCTCCCCCAACTGCTGGATCGGCCTCCCGGGCGTCTCGTTCAACCGGTCGAGAAGCTGCTGCGCCGCGTCCGGCGCGAATCCCAACCGCTCGAGCAGATTGATCCCCAAGGGGGCGAGCGCTTCGTCCAGCCCACGGAGGGCGTTGAGCGGAATCTTCCCTCTCTCATCCAGAATTTCATACCGGAAGGTCCCCGGCCCGAAAGGGACGGGGA
>JACPXU010000012.1 GCA_016196375.1 Candidatus Omnitrophota bacterium
GTGAGATAGGAGGAGCCATCCTGGTGCGATCGCCGCTCCAACTGCATCACCCGCCGGTTCCCGCTCGGGTCATAGTCCTGCCGCTTGGCCCAGCGCAGCTCCCCATCCGAGCCCCTTTCAAGCTCCATCACCTTCACCGCGGCCCCAAAGGAGTTGTACTGCTCCAGATAGACCCGCCGCACCTGACCGGTCGGATTCGACACCGCCGGGTCATAGGCATCGTAGGTGATCCGGATGATCTGGTCCGCCGCCCCCGTCTCCTGGTTGGAGAAGAGGATCGTCCGCTGGGCCACGGTGGATCCGGCCGTCTGATCCGACCGGCGGTAATCGTCCTGCCGGATGAAGCCGGGCCCGAAGAGGGCCTCCTGGACCGGCACCCACCTGGAGGCGGAGGAATCAAATGAGGAACGGGTGATCCGGACCGCCGCCGCTCCCTCCTGGCGGAGGGTGTATTGGGATCGGCCGGCGCCGGTACCGGCCTCGATGACCGTCTGCCCGTCGGTGACGACCGGCTGGGTGACTCCTTCGCTTAGGGTGATCGGCGCGGCCCCGGGGATCTCGATGAGGACTCCGGCCAAGCTCTGATCCGATTTCTTGATGAACTGGGCCACCTCGACCGAGCCGTACTTGGCGAGACTCACCCGGTCGTAGTCACCCGGATTGGCCAAGACCGGCACCGGCGACGACCCGCCGGCCTGCTGCTGCTCCCCGGCGGTCAACGGGGTGAAGCCGGTCCCGGCGATGGAGGGATCAACCCAGGCAGGTCCATCCACAGAATAGGAGAGCTTGACCCGGGCCTCCCGGTTGATCTGGACGTAGATGTTCCGGAAGAACCGCCGGCTCCGATTTCCAAAGATGTCGCTCCCCTCCTTGCTGCTGGAGCCGTCCGTCCGGATCGGGTTTCCATTGAGGTCGACATCGGAGGCGGTGAGCTGGCGAATCCGGTACCGATCGCCGGCCACCTCCGTGGCGAGCCCCTTCGCGTCGTTGAGGGCGATCCGGGGCTGCCCCGCCGCCCCGACGAAGATCTGGTCCATGACGCTCCTGGAGCGGTTGCCGAAGATGTCAAAGCTCTCCTGGGTGCCGGCCCCCCGGGCCCAGATCAGCCGGCCCTGATCGTCCCGGCTGTAGTCGGTGAGGACCGTGCTGCGGTTCCCTTCCAGGTCGAACAGGTTGTACTCCGTCTCGGTGACGGCGCTCTTGAGCTGGCCGGCGGAGGTATAGGTGGCGGTGTGGAAGGTGGTCTTCGATTGACCCGGATTGGTATCACCGGTGACGGTCTCTTCCTGGTGCTCCACAAATCCGGTATCCCGGTTGTACCGGATCCTGTCCCGGAAGGTGTCGGTCCGGAGATCCACCACGGTGGGCCGGGTCGCCGTCCTGATCAGCCCCTCGTGGAACAGATCCTTGAGCCCCTTGTCCGGATGGGCCTCCTGGAGCGCCTTGAGGTTCTCGTACCGGAGCTCCTCGCCGCCGATCATCTGGACCGTCATCATGCCGACCCCTTGCCGCCGGCTCGTCACGAGCTGGCTCAGCGGCCGGCCCGCCTCATCGTAGAAGATCAGGTCGGTCTTCAGCGATTCCGTGACCCCATCCTCCCCGAGGCCCCGCGTGTTGATCACCTCGCTCGTCCGGCTCAGGAGGTTGGAGTTGTCCTGGTAGCGGCTCTCCTTCCGGTAGGCGACGACCGTCTGATCCACCGGCAAAAGGACCGACCGCTCCTCGAGGATTCCCCCCTCGAGCAGCTCGGAGGGGGAAAGCCCGGTCTCCTCAACCAGATCGTGCAGATCATAGGCATCCAGCTCCTTCCCCTGGGAGAAGAGGGCGGTCCGGTACGCCTCCGACTGCCGGCGGGAGATCGAGAGGAAGCGATCCTGCCGGTTCTTGGAATCGTACGTCACTCCAAAGGTGCGGGTGGTGGTGTCCAGCAGCGTCGTGGGGTCCCGGCTCTCCTCGACCGCGTCGATGAGCCGGCCGGCGCTGTCGTAAGCCATCCCGTACCGGGCCACCGTCTGATTCAGGGAGAAGGAGTCGGTCGCCGCGGGATCCAGGAGGATGTCGCCGGCCGCCTCCAGGTCGGCGAGGGTCGCCACCTGAGTGGGGGTGGACCGTTTCTCCAGAAGCTCCTTCAAGAGGACGGGGGTCAGCCTGCCGCCATCCTTCAGCCGGTAGATGGAATGGGTGCTGGCGCCGGTCCGCTGGATCCGGGTCAAGGAGGCCAGCTCCTGTCCCTTCCGGTCGTACACCACCAGAGGGATCTCCGTCACCGTGAGGAACCGGTCGGCGTTGGAGGTGCTGTACTCCACCGTATGTAGAGGAAGCCCGGCCCCGTTTCTCAACTGGACATGCTGGTACCGGACCGACCGGCGCCGGAAGAAGAAGCCGGTGTCCCCCTTCTCCAACTGAACCAGGGCCGCGCGGGCCGCCTCCCGGGCCGCCTCCGTGGAGGCCGGGTCCTCAAGGACCGCTTCCGCCTGCCGCCTGAAATTCCGCCGGCTCGAATCGGTGAGCGGCGTCTCCTCCTCGGTGAAGATCAGCTGCCGGATCGTCCGGCCGAGGGGATCGTTGTCGTAGGTCAGGATCCGTTCCTTCACCGTGGTCGCCTCCGCCTCGGGGGTGTCACCCACCTGGATCTGGGTCGTCTGCTGCCTCTCCACCTCCTGCAGCGCATCGTTGTAGACGAAGCCCTGCTGCACCACCCGGGACCGCCGGCTGAAAGGCTTCCCCACAGAGAGCTGTCCGCCGTTCAGCTCCTGGAGGGTCTCCTCAGTCCACTCCTCCATCCCCTGGGTGATCTCCGTGCCGTCCTCGAGATGGTTTGAGCCGTCCAGCTTGCGGGCCTGGATCTCCTCCGCCCTGCGCCGGAGGGCCGCGACATCCTCCGCCTGAAGGGCCCCGTTCTCGGTCACGAGCTGCTCCCGGCGGGTCACCCGCTGCTGGCTGTCGTACTCCAGCTTGACCTCCTCCTCCGTGACCACGGAGGGATTCAAGGAGGAGGTCCGCCGCTCCGTGTAATGGGTCGGTTCCTCGAATTGCGAGTGGTACTGAAGATATTTCCGCTGGACGGTGAACTGGGTCTCCAAGGTCCGGCCGGGGCTCAGGAGGCCGCTCGTGATCATCCCGGTCACCTTCCGCCCCACCGTCCGCTCCTGAGGAGAGGCGGAGCCGGCCAGGGTCCCGGCCAACTCCTGGATCGTCTTGAACTCCTCCTCGGTGAGCGGGACCGAACGGCGCACGCCGACCTCATTGTAGGTGGCCAGCTTCTTGTCGCTGTCTCCCTCGTAAGCAACCGTCACATCCGACTCGGTCACGCCGGTCGGGTCGGTCACCTTCTGGCGCCACGCCAGAGGCCGGCTCCGGTCATGCTGGGTGAAGGACCGCTGGGTCACCGTCGTGTACTGCCGGGTCACCCCCGCAGCGATCCGCCCCTCATCCATTTCCTTCCGCATGGCGGCCGCGTAGGCGAGGGCCGCTGCCGATTCCGCCTTCCCATCGATCTCGGCGATCTTCGCCTTCATGCTGTCGACATCCCCCTGGGTGAGGGTGTTGTACTGGGTGACGCTGAGCTCCTCCTGAAGGAGCTGCTTGACCGCCTTGGTCTCCTGGGTCGCGTAGAACTTCGACCCCTCTTTCCACTTGCCCTTCCAGACGGTCTCCCGAAGGACCAGCGGCTGGCTCATGCCGGGGATCTCGCGCACCTCGGTCGAGGCGTAGGAGGCGAGGAGGCCGTTCTCGTCGTACTTCATGTCGCGGGTATTCCGGTAGGAAACCCCGCCCGGCCCCTTCACCACCTCATGCCAAACCGAGTCGGCCCGGCTGTTCTTGAAGAAGATCTTCACATAGGGGTACTTCCCTGTCGGGTCATCCTGCCGCTGGACCAGATAGTTGAAGGGGGTCGTCACCCCGGCCCATTCCTGGATCCGGGAGCTCCCGAAGCTGCTCGCCCGCTCGATCGCCTCCCCCCCCTGCCCCACCTCTCCGGTCAAGAGCTGCAGGTTCTGGGTCATCCCGGCCCGGGCGGTCAACTGCCCCATCAGCTGGGCGTTCTCCAGGTTCAACCGGTGCCTCTGATCTTCCCGGAGGTTATCGATCCCCCGCTGCACGGTGGCGAGATTGGCCGAATTCGAGATGTAATTCCCGATGTTGGCGACGTTCTCCGGCGTCAGGTACTGCGGAGGACGGGCGAAGGCGGAGGGGATGACGGGCGATTGAGTGAGGATGAAGGTGAAACAGGTGATTGAAGCGACGACCCGCAGGATCGGCAGGCGCCGAGGCGAGGTCCACTCCAACACGACCCCTTCCGGGATCAGGTTGGACTCTTCCGGACCCTTCTCTCTTCCCTTAGGAGATTCCTTCTTTTCCACCGGTCTGCCAACTCATCCTTTTCATCGTCCTGTCGGCAGCCCGGCAGCCCCACACGTTTTGTTTCGCTTCTGGCGAAGCCAAAATGAAACTTGTGGGGCCCGTAGCTTTGCCCCGCAAGATTTGCTTTGCAAATCTATCCTGCGGGGTCCCTCTATACGAGGGACGTCCCCGTCTCACGACGGGTTTGCCTTTATCGGGGAATTCCCCATGATCATAGCAACATCCCTGATATAAAATCAAGACAATAATCTTTTCAAATTCTCCTGATAAATGGGCAAAAAAAATCATCCTCGGCTCCTCACCTGAACCTGCCATCCCACCGAGACAAAAACCTCTCCACCGGAGAATGTCGAACTTGGATTTGGCCTCATCAAGAGTAACTATAGCATGAAAATATCGGTTTGTCAAGGTTCACAACTAAACTTAGACTACGACTTACTTTGTCCGGCTCGAGCGGTTGGTGCCACCCCTCTCTGAGGTGACCGGCGACGCACCTTTCGCGCCGCCTCTGCAAGAGGGGACCACCACTCGGGAGCGGGGATTCGCAGGACGCTTGCCGGCCCCGGCGAGGCCGGCTGCGCTATTTGAAAGCCCTCGCTCTCCCTCGTCCGACCAAGAAGATCGGCAGACGAGGGATCCCTGCCCGCTCGGGCTTTCAGGATCCTGCTCACCCCGCTTCCCTCGGGTGGCCCCCCGACGCGTGAGGGGTAGCCCTGATGGGGTCTGACCCCGCGGGGTCAGACCCCTTTAGGTTTTAAAACCGGCTCTTAACCAAACCGAGATGGCCGAAGCCATTGAGACCCGGAGGGGCTGGCGCAGGAGAATCCGATTGTGAGACGGTTAAGATACCGTTCCAGTGGAAGGTAGGCGCTTCTTAAACGGTATCATAGCAGGAAAGATCCTTCTCAAGTCCTCCAGGATCAGGTAAAAACCAGGGGTGACGATCGGTGTCAGAACCGTACCAACGACCATACCGCCGATTACCACCATGGCCATCGGAGACCAGAGACTGGATTCCTCGGACCGGCTCAGGGCCAGGGGGAGAAGCCCGATGATCGTGGTCAGGGAGGTCATGGCGATCGGCCGGACCCGGCTCAGAGAGGCGGCCAGCACCGCCCGCTTCACCCGGACCCCCAGCAGCCGGAGGCGGTTGATCTCATCCACCAGGATGATCGCGTTGTTCACCACCACCCCTCCCAGCAGGATCATCCCCATCAGGGCTCCCACGTTGAGGGATTGATGGGCGAATTTGAGGCTCAGGGTCGCCCCCACCAAGGCCAGAGGAACCGGACCGCCGATGATGAGCGGCTGGCTGTACGATTCGAAAAGGGAGGCCAGAACCAGGTAGATCAAGACCAGCGAAAGGATAAAGGCCAGCCGCAGCTCCTTCTGGTTTTGAAGGAGCCGCCAATAGTTCTCTCCGAAACGCCAGTAGTAATCCTTCGGAAACGGCATCCCCTTGATCGTCTCAAAGACCTTCCCCGCCGCTTCACCGAAGGCGTAGCGGCCCCGGTTGGCGGAAACCTGGATCATCCGCTCATGGTTCTTGCGCCAGATCTTGGAGGGGCCGATCCCCGGCTCCAAGCGGGCCACCTGCTCCAGGAAGACCACCTCCCGGCTGGGCAGGGTGAAGGTCATCCGGCGCAGCTTCTCCAGGGTGGCTCGATCCTCCTCCTGGAGGCGCGTCACCACCTCCACCTCCTTTCCCTCGGTGTGATAGAGCGTCGCCCTCAAGCCGCGCATCTGGGCGTGCAGGGCGTTGGCGATCTCCTCCACCGTCAGCCCGAACCTGGCCGCCTTCACCTTGTCCACCCGGACGAGCCATTCGGGCCGGCCGCGCCGCCAGCGGATCTTGAGATCGGTCAGGCCCGGCACCGCCTGCATCCTCTTCAACATCTCGACCGCCAGCTGGTTCAGGATCTCGTAGTCCCAGCCGTAGATCTCGACGATCACCTCGTTGGTCTCCACCTCGTGGGGCTCCTCGAAGTAGATGAAGGCCTCCCGGAAGGAGCGCTCCGCCTCCTCCACCTGGGGCCGAAGGGAGTCGATCACATCCTTGGTGGAGCGGCTCCGCTCGGCCAAGGGAAGGAGCTTCACGTACACCTTGGAGGACCAGGGCTCCACCCGGGCCGAGACCGACTTCACCTCCGGCACCCCCTCAACGATCTTCTCGATCTTGGCCACCGCCTGGTCCGAGATCTCCAGCTTCGCCCCGCTGGGCAGCTCCACGAAGATGGTGAAATCCTCGGCCTCCGCCGTGCCCAAGAACTCCTTCGGGATCGTCTGGTAGACCTGCCAGCCAGCGAGACAGACGAAGAAGGTGACGGCGGCGATCGGCCATCGGGACTTAAAACAGCCCATGAGAAAGCGGCGATAGCGGCTCCGGATCTTCAAGGGCCGCCGCGGCGCCACCTCCACCGGGAAGTCAAGGCGGGAGGCCAACAGGGGCACCACACTCAGGGCGACGAAGAGGGAGATGATCAGGGCGTAGCTGATGGTGAGGGCGAATCCGGTGTAGAGGAGCCGGATCTCCTTGTTGACGAAAACAATGGGAAAGAGCACCACGATCGTCGTGAAGGTGGAGGCGACGATGGCCAGGAGCATCTCCGTGGCGCCGGTCAGGGCGCTGGACCTTGGGGCTTCACCCCGCGCCCGATGCTTGATGATGTTGTCGAGGACGACGATCGAATTGTCCACCAGCATCCCGATCCCCATCGCCAGGCCTCCCAGGGTCATGATGTTCAGGGTCAGCTTCTGAAAGAACATCATCCCGAAGGTCACCACCGTCGCCAGCGGGATCGCTATGGCGACGATCAGGGTCAGGCGCAGATGCCTCCAAAGAGCCGCCGTGACGAGGAGGAAGGCGAGAAGGAGGCTCATGATCCACCGGACGGTGGAGGCCGGGACGGCGGCGAACCGCTCGGTGGCGACCGCCAGGGCCGTCACCGCGGCCACCGCGGGCAGGGCGATCCGCCGCGGCAACGGATGGGTCCCCAGGAACGGCCCCAGCACGAGGATCGCCAGCACCGCGCCCCCGATCAGGGCGGAACCGACGGCGTCGATGGAGCGCTGGATCTGGACCGCCTGGTTGTAGGTGATGATGGTCTTGAGATCCCTCGGCATGCGGGGATCCTTTTTGATCCTCTCGAAGGTCTTCATGACCTCGCCGGCCACCTTCACCGTGTTGGCCGTCGTCTCCTTCTGGATGTACATCGAGACGACCGGCAGGGTGTTCACCCGGGCGTAGCTCGTCGCCTCCAGGAAGGAATCCTTGACGGTGGCCACATCCTTCAGCCGGATGACGGAGCGGCTGGGCGTCATCGCCAGCCCCAGATCCTCCATCTCCCGGAGGGAACCGAACTCCCCCATGGCCCGGATCAGGTATTTGTTGCGCCCCTGATCCACCTCCCCGGAGAGGAGGTTGAGGTTGCTCAGGTTCAGGATCCTCGTGACCCGATCGATGGGCAGGCGAAAGGCCTGAAGCTTCTTCAGGTCCACCTCCACCAGGATCTTCCGCTCCCGCCCTCCCCCCACCTCGACGTTGGCGACCCCCTCGACGCGGAAGATCTTCTCCTTGATCTCCTCATCGATCAGCCGGCGCAGCATCTCCGGGGTGTAGTTCAAGGCCGTGACCGCAGCGATCAGGATCGGCTGGTCGGTCTGCTCGAACTTGGCGATGATCGGCTTCTCGATCTCCGGGGGAAGCTTGGATCTCACCTTGGAGAATTTCTCCCGGACCTCGAGGGCGGCGAAATCCATGTCGGTTCCCGGCTCAAAGGTCAGCACCACCCGGGACCGGGCCTCCTCCGAGATCGAGATGATGTCCTTCATGTGGGTCACGTCGCCCACCGCCTCTTCGATCGGCTTGGTGACCCGGGACTCCACCTCCACCGGCGGCATCCCCCCCCGGATGTTGATGATGATCGAGATGTCTCCGAAGCTGAAGTTGGGATACAGCTCGATGGGAAGCCGGGTCAGGGCGATGGCCCCCACCAGGACCAGCCCCAGCGACACCATCGTGACGGTGACGGGCCGGCGGATGGAGAAGCTGGGGAGGCGGGCCAGGGCCAGGAACCCCAGCAGGAACAGCACACCGTAGACGACGACGGTGATCATGGAAGGGTCAGCTTGACTCGGCTAAACGATAGTACCGGCCTCGGGCGAAGGGGCCGAAGCCCCGGATCAGCCCTAAGGTCATCAGCTCCTTCAGATCCCGAGCCGCCGTCGGGACCGAGGCCCCGGTCAACTGAACGTACTCTTTCCGGGTGATCCTTTCGTGGCTCTTCAGGTGATCCAGCATCTGCTGCTGCCGCGGATTGAGCATCGGTGCCGGTTGGCTGGCGGGGGGCGGGGATTGAGGTGGAGGCCTGAGCGACTCTCCGAAGGGAAAAGTGGGAAAGTCCGACTTCTCGGGGACCGCCTCCTCGCCGCCGAAGTCGGAGGGGATATCGGGAAGATCGACGGTGGAGGAGGGCTGGAGGGGGAGGGACGAAGGGAGAGGTTCGGCTTGGACGCCGGCCAAGACGGGCGCGGGGGCTGCCGCCATTTGGGGCTCTTCGATGGCCGGCCGCCGGAACCTGGAGAAGAACCGGTCGGCGATCAGATACAGGGTGGGAAGAAAGATCAGGGTGAGGAAGGTGCAGACCGTCATCCCCCCCATGACGGTGATCGCCATCGGCCCCTGAAGCTCCACCCCTTCCCCGAGCCCCAACGCCAAGGGAAGGAGCCCCAGGACGGTGGTCCCCGAGGTCATCAGGATCGGCCTCAAGCGCCGTTCGCTGGCCAGGACCACCGCCTCTTCCGCATCCATCCCCTGCCCCTTGAGGAGGTTGATATAGTCCACGAGAACGATTCCGTCATCGACGACCAGCCCCCCAAGGATGATGATCCCCAAAAGCGTCATGACGCTGACCGGCGTCCCGGTCAGCCAGAGGGCCAGGACGACGCCGATGATCCCCATCGGGATCGTCCCCATGATGAGGAACGGCTGCCAGAGGGATTCAAACTCAGAGGCCATCACCATGTAGACGAGGATCACCGAGAGAAGGAGCGCGAAGGCAAGGGAGCGGAACGATTCCTGCATCTGCTCGCTCTCGCCGGTCAAGGCCACGCTGTAGCCGGCCGGGACCTTCAGCTCCTTCAGGCGCCGGGTCACCTGCTGAAGGGTCTGCGCCAGCGGCCGGCCGAACAACTGGGCGGAGAGGAGGATCGCCCGCTGTTGGTCCACATGCCGGATCTCGGTGGGGCCTTTTCCAACGCTAAAATAAGCAACCTCAGCCAACGGAACGTCCACCTCCAGCGAGGAGTGGAGGAGGAGCCGGCGGACCCTGCTCAGATCCTGACGATCCTCCTTCCTCAGGCGGACCCGGATGTCGATCTCCCTCCCCTCCTCCTTGAATTTGGTGGCGACGAATCCCTTCAGGGCGGTCTGAGCGGTCAGGGCGATGTCGCTGACGGTGAGGTGATAGCTGGCCGCCCGATCCTTCATCACGCGGACCTTGGTCTCCGGAGAGGGAGGGACCAGGCTGCTCTGCACCCCGTAGAGGCCCGGGATATGGCCGAGGACCCCCTTGGTTTCCTCGGCGAGACCCTCCAACCGATTCAGCTCCGTCCCCTTCACCTCCATCACGATGGGGGCACCTCCCAGAAAGGCCGATTTGAAGACGGACTCCTGCAGGAGGTACTCGATCTGGGCTCCCTCGAGCGGCTCCCGGCCCAGGGTCTCTTTAAGCTCCTGAACGATCTGGGCGGTCTTTCGGGTGCGGAACCGGGGATCGCCCCTCCCTCCCCATCCCCAACCTTTGAACCTGGGCTTCAGGTTCACCAGGATCTGCGCCTGGTGAGAGCCCAGCGTCTCCAACAACTCCTCCGCCTTCCGCTCCTTCGAGGAGCCGATCGTGACGGTGACGTCCTGGACCTCCGGGATCGCCTGAAGGACTCGCTCGATCCTTTGCGCCGTCCGATCCGTCACCTCCAGGCGGGTCCCCGGCGGGAGGTTGGCCCGAAGGATGAACTGGCCCTGATCGACGCGGGGAAGCATCTCCCGA
>JACPXU010000052.1 GCA_016196375.1 Candidatus Omnitrophota bacterium
AACACCACCACCGTTAACTGGACCATCACCATAGATACCAAACCTCCCGTGGTGGATCCGGCCCCGGGCCAACCGCAGGAGGTGAATCGAATCCCTTTCTGGAAACGGCTGACCAACCAGCAACAGTATCCCCTGATCTACTCGGTGGACGGCGAACGCCGGGAAGAGAGGGTGGCGCTGGAAATGGAAGGCCCCAACGAGATCACCCGCACATTCCGGGACAGGGCCGGCAACAAGACCACGGTCGCCTGGACGGTCACCCTGGACCGCACACCCCCTGTGGTGACCCTGACCTCCCCGACCCTGACCAACCAACTGCGGGTGGATAGTCGTTACGATTGGAACGCCTCCCGATGGATCGATGCCATTGTCACGACCATCTCCTACACCGTGGACGGCCAGCCGCGGCAGGAGACCGCTGAGCTGAAGCGCCTGGCGTCTTACACCTATTATCCCCCTGCGCTCGATGAGGACTTTGTCGTCACCCGGACCTTCACCGACAACGCCGGCAACTCCACCACGGTCGCCTGGACGATCCGGGCCGACACCAAGCCGCCGGAGGTGGCGCTGACCTCTTCCACCACCGTCAACGCCCCCCTGTACCGGCTGACCTACACCGTCGATGGGCAAGCGAAGGAGGAAGAGATTCCGCTTCAAGAGGGAAGGAACGATATCACCCGGACATTCACCGACCCCGTCGGCAACCGGACAACGAAGGGATGGGCCATCACCCTCGACACCATCCCTCCACAGGTTCAGCTCCTCTCCAAGACTCTCATCACCTCCGGTGACTACCGCTATAACTGGGATGCCAACCGCTGGGAAACCGGCTACCGGCTGCGCTACAGCGTTGACGGGACCGGGCCCACATACCTCTACTACGATTGGGACGACCTCCCCGGCAAAGACGAACCGCTCCAGTTACACGCTGATCTACCAGGTCAGCGACAACGTGGACGCGCCCCGCACAGCGAGCGAGTCCGTGACTCTGAGGGAAGGGGTCAACGGGTTCTACCGTTCCATCCGGGACCGGGCCGGCAACGGCAACTCGGCGTACTTCACCGTCACGCTGGATTCCACGCCGCTTCTCACCCTTCTGTCCGCCGCCATCACCACGCAAGCCGGCTACCCACTCCGGTACGACGTGGATGGGGAGATCCGGGAGGAGGCGGTTCTCCTGAAAGAGGGAGCCAACCTGATCACCCGAAGCGCCACCAGCTCCACCGGCAAGAAGGCGGAGGCCACTTGGACCGTCACGCTGGACAGCCGGCCGCCGGAGGTGATCCTCCTCTCCAAGACCGCCACCAATCAGGCCGGCTACCAGCTCCGCTACAGCGTGGACGGCCAGCCCCAAGAGGAGATCGTCCCGCTGGCTCAGGGGGCCAACCGGCTTGAGCGGCGGTTCACCGACGCCGCCGGAAACGAGACGGCCGCCGCCTGGACGATCACCCTGGACACCACCCCGCCGATCCTGAGGCTGCTCTCCCCGACGCTGTCCAATTCCCTCATCTATCTCCTGCGCTACGAAGTGGACGGCGCGGCCCGGGAGGAGACGACCCGGCTGGACGAGGGGGCCAACACGATCACGCGGCAGATCACCGACGAGGCCGGCAACGAGACGGTCGCCTCCTGGGTGATCACGGCAGATTCCACACCGCCGGCGGTGGCGCTCGCTTCACCGGCCCTCACCAACCAGCCGACCTACCGACTCGGATACACGGTGGATGGGGAGCCCCGTTCCGAGGAGCTCTCCCTGCAGGAAGGCCCCAACCGGATCACCCGAACCTTCACAGACCTCGCCGGCAATCCGACCACCGTGAACTGGACCCTCCGGCTGGATACCCAGCCCCCGGCGGTGACCCGGACCTCCCCCGGCCTGACCAACCAGACCTTCCATCATCTGACCTACACCGTGGACGGAGAGGCCGAAGAGGAAACCGTCTCGCTGAGCGAGGGGGAAAACACCCTCACCCGAACCTTCAAAGACCCCGCCGGCAACGAAGCGGCCGTCACCTGGACGATCACCCTGGACACCCTCCCGCCCGCGGCGAACCTGACCTCCCCCACGCTGACCGACCAGATCCGGTATCGCCTGCTGTACGCGGTGGATGGAGAAAACCGGGAAGAGGTCTTGACCCTTTCCGAGGGATCCAACGCGGTCACCAGAATCTTCCGGGATGCCGCCGGCAACTCCGCCACGGCCAACTGGACGATCACCCTGGACACCCTCCCGCCGGTGGTGGCGCTTGTCTCGCCGTCCTTAACGAACCGGGCCGGCTACGCACTCACCTACACCGTGGATGGGGCCCCCCTGGAAGAGCAGCTGACGCTCACAGAAGGCGCCAACACGATTACGCGCACGCATCAAGACCCGGCTGGCAACGCCACGACCTCCACCTGGGTGATCACCCTGGACACCGTCGCCCCTCGATTGGCACTGGTCAGCTCCACCCTGACCAACCAATCCTCCTACACGCTGACCTACACCGTGGACCGGGAGGTGGTGAGCGAAACGGTTACCCTGCAGGAGGGGGCCAACGCAATCTCCCGAACCAAGACGGATACGGCCGGCAATCCCTCCACCGCCACCTGGACGATCACGCTGGATACCCTTCCCCCTCAGGTGGAGCTGGCCTCCTCTGCGGTAACGAAAAACCCGGGCTACCGCCTGAGGTACAAGGTGGACGGCACACTCACTGAAGAGCAGGTTTCCCTGGTGGAGGGCCTGAACGCCCTGCAACGGACGGTGAGAGATTCAGCGGGAAACTCCCTCATCGCTCGTTTCGCCATTACCCTGGACACCCTCCCGCCGGTGGTGGCGCTTGCCTCGCCGTCCCTGACGAACCAAGCCGGCTACGCACTCACCTACACCGTGGATGGGCAGGCCCGAACCGAGACGGTCTCCTTGAACAACGGCGTCAACCAGATCCAGCGCACTCTCTCTGACTTGGCCGGGAATGAAACCACCGTCACCTGGCCGATCACCCTGGACACCACGCCTCCGGTGGTTGTGCTGACCTCGCCGGCAGAGACCGGATCTTCTCCCTACCGGTTGACCTACACGGCAGACGGACAGCCCCAAGAAGAGACCGTGAACCTTCAGGCGGGAGTCAACACCGTCACGCGCACTGCAAGAGACGCCGCAGGAAACGAAACTGCCGTCACCTGGGCGATCACCTATCGGGGCCCGCCGGAGATCCAGGTGACTTCCTCCGACACCGCATCGAATCCTCAGTATTCCCTGACCTACACCGTAGATGGACAACCCGTTACCGAACAGTGGCTCCTTGCCCCAGGGGAAAACCGCCTCATGGTACGGGCCGCGAACCCCTTTGGGGCGGAGTCGGTCAAGCTCTTCAAGGTCACGCTCGCGAGCGCGCCCTTTACCTTCCCCGATCCGCCCAGCCTGCCTGCGCAGGGACAACTGCTCACCCAAACTCTGGCCAATGGGGTCATCGCCTCTTTCCGGGATGGGCAACTGGTCAGCTTCGAGATCCCTGGACAAGGGATCGTCCTCGGCCCTCAGTTGGATTCTGAAGGCCGAATCACCCGCGGCTGGTTGAAGCAGACGGACGGAACCTTGGCTTATATAGAGGAAGGGCGGGCCAAGGCCAGCCGCCTCACCGACGGCACGGTCGCCCTCTTCGATCCCGAAGGAAGGGTCGTCCGGGAGGAATTTTCTGGAACGGGCTGGACCACCTCCGCCTACCGGAAGAACGGTGCCGGCGAAATTGTCGCAACAAGCCTGGCTGCCTCCGCGGGCCAAGCCGCTCGGTACCTGGCCGACGGCTCCCTGGATACCCTGGTTTCCTCCGACGGCTCAACCGCCTACTGGAAGGATCGGATGTTGGCTGGGATCATCCTTCCCGAAGGGGAGCGGGTGGTCTACGCAAAAGAGGAGAGCCCGCAGGGAGGAACGTTGCTGACCCGCCCGGCGGACAGAGCCACCTCCTGGCCGAAACTCCTCCGCTACAACACGCAGGGGCAGCTCACAGAGGCCTGGCTTCAGGACGGCACCCAGATTCTGCTGAAAGAGGGAATCCCCGCGAAGGTGCGCGCCCCCGACGGCACCCTCACAGAATATCAACCGGACAGCCAAGCAGAAACGATTCAGGGTTTATTTGCCGCTCGCCAGGGAATCACCAGGCGCTACGACACCCAGGGTCAGCTTGTCTCTGCCACCCTCTCCGATGGATCCACCTTAAACTTCCAGGGGGAGACACTGACAGGGATTCAAATCCCTCAAGGGACCCTGACCCACGCAACTCTGGATGCGCAAGGAAAACTTTCCTCCGGCACCCTCACCCGCCCCGATGGAACCGTCGCCCTGATCCGGGACGGCCGGCTCGCCGAGGCGAACCTTCCCGACGGATCCAAGGTCCTCTACGCGCACGGCCAGCCCAGCCAGCTGACCCTGCCAGACGCAAACACCTACACCCTAAACCAAACGGGGTCTGACCCCTCCCAATGGGTTGCGACCCTGAATCTGACGGGGTCAGACCCCACAGGGTCAGACCCCTCCGGGCTGTTCGTTTCAATGGTCTACTCCGAGGATTGGCAGCTCCTCCAGGCCACCCGGGCCGACGGGGCTCGGCTGGAGTACACCCAGGGGCGGCTGACGCGGCTCCTTGAAAACGGGTCCATCACTACCTATCTCTATGATTCGGCCGGCCGGCTGAGCCGCACCGTCACCACATCAGCCGACGCCGCCCAGATGCCGGTGACCACTGAGTACGCCTACGACAAGATCCGCCGGGTTTTTAAGGGGTCTGACCCCGCGGGGTCAGACCCCAGTTGGGTTTTGTTGTACGAGTACTCCTACGAGTTCCCGGCTGACGGCGCCGAAATCACCGCGGTCCGGGAGGTCGCCACCGGGCTGGTCAAGCGGTACCGGGAGGGCCAGCTTCTCTCACAGACCGACGCCGA
>JACPXU010000050.1 GCA_016196375.1 Candidatus Omnitrophota bacterium
CCCGACAAGCCGATGGGGTCTGACCCCGCGGGGTCAGACCCCATTTTCGTTTCCACGGAGGGGCCGGTCCTTTCCCACCGTTTCAAGAATCCGGAGGGGACCTGGTTCGACGCCTACGTCGCCGATGGGGGATACCAGGCGGCCAGGCAGGCCCTCACCTCCATGACCCCGGCCCAGGTGATTGAGGCGGTCACGAAGTCGAACCTTCGGGGGCTCGGCGGGGCCGGATTCCCCACCGGCAGGAAATGGGGCTTCATCCCCAAGGATTCCGCCCAGCCGAAGTTCCTCGTCGTCAACGCGGACGAGGGGGAGCCGGGCACCTTCAAGGACCGGTACATCCTGGAGCGGGATCCGCACGCCTTGATCGAGGGGATGATCATCGCGGCCTACGCGATTCAGTCGCGCAAGGCCTACGTCTATATCCGGGGCGAATACGTCCGGCCGGCCCGGCGGTTCCAGAAGGCGGTGGATGAGGCGTACGCCAAGGGGTGGCTGGGGAAGAGGATCCAGGGCACCGGCTTCGACCTGGACCTGGTGGTCCACCGTGGCGCCGGCGCCTACATCTGCGGCGAGGAGACGGCCCTCCTTACCTCGCTCGAGGGGGGCAAGGGCTTCCCGAGGCTGAAGCCGCCGTTCCCGGCGATCTCCGGCCTGTTCAAGTGCCCGACGATCGTGAACAACGTGGAGACGCTGGCCTGCGTGCCGCCGATCATCCGGAACGGCCCGGAATGGTTCGCCAAGTTGGGAACCCCCAAGCAGGGGGGGACCCGCCTCTTCAGTCTCTGCGGGCAGGTGAGCCGGCCCGGGCTGTACGAGGCGCCGGTCGGCGTCGCCTTGAAGGAGCTGATCTTCGACCCGAGGTACGGGGGAGGGGTCCGGGAAGGGAAGCGGCTGAAGGCGGTGATCCCCGGCGGGATCTCCGCCAAGATCCTGACGGCGGAGGAGATCGGCGTGGCGATGGACTTCGACTCGTTGATGGCGGCCGGCACGATGGCCGGCTCGGCCGGCGTGATCGTGATGGACGAGACCGCCTGCATGGTGCAGGCCCTCTGGAGCGCGGCTCACTTTTTCAAGGATGAGTCGTGCGGGCAATGCTCCCCCTGCCGGGAGGGGACCGGATGGATCTTCAAGGTGATCGACCGGATCATGAAGGGGCAGGGCCGCCCCGGCGACCTGGAGGGGCTCCTCTCGATGGCGGGGAACATGGAGGGGAAGACGATCTGCGTTTTCGCCGACGCCGCCGCCTGGCCGGTCCAGTCGTACATCCAGAAATTCCGCGGCGAGTTCGAGCATCACATCGCGACGGGGAGATGCGAGATGATAAAGGAGATGTCATCCTCACGAAAGTGAGGATCGGATGGTAACCCATGCCCACCCTGACGATTGACGGGAAGCAGGTCACGGTCGAGCCCGGCACCACGGTGATCCAGGCGGCGGAGAAGCTGGGGATCTTCGTCCCCCGCTACTGCTACCACCCGGGCCTCTCCATCGCCGGCAACTGCCGGATCTGCCTCGTCGAGGTGGAGAAGATGCCGAAGCTCCAGATCGCCTGCAACACCCCGGTGGCCGATGGGATGGTGGTCCGGACCGTGAGCGAGAAGGTAAACCAGGGCCGCCAGTCGGTCCTGGAGTTCCTCCTGATCAACCATCCGCTCGACTGCCCGGTCTGCGACCAGTCCGGGGAGTGCGACCTGCAGAACTTCTACATGGCCTACGGGCTCTATGATCCCCGCTTTCGCGAGGAGAAGGTGAAGAAGGCCAAGGCGGTCCCGCTGGGGCCGACGGTGATGCTGGACGCGGAGCGCTGCATCCTCTGCTCCCGCTGCGTCCGCTTCACCGACGAGATCTCCAAAACGGGCGAGCTGGGGATCTTCAACCGGGGGGACCAGGCGGAGATCGGCCTGTATCCGGGGAAGGAGCTGGACAACAGATACTCCGGCAACGTGGTGGACATCTGCCCGGTGGGGGCCCTGACCGACCGGGACTTCCGGTTCAAGGCGCGGGTCTGGTACCTCTCCTCCTCCCCGTCGGTCTGCAACGGCTGCTCCCAGGGCTGCAACATCGACCTCCATTACGTGCTGGACCGGCCGCACCTGGCCAACGGGGCCCGGGTGATGCGGGTCAAGCCCCGGCACAACCCGGAGGTCAACCAATGGTGGATCTGCGACGAGGGCCGGTACGGCTATAAGTTCATCGACCAGGGGCGCCTGCGCCAGGTTCTGCACAGGGGGACGGAGATCTCCTGGGAGGAGGCGCTGGGGCAGATGGCGGCCGGCTTATCCGGCGCGCGGACCGAGGGGAAGCAGGCGAGCGTCGCCGTGCTGGCCTCCGCGCAGTTGACCACCGAAGAGCTTTACCTGGTCCGGAAGCTCTTTGTCGATTCCCTCGGCGTCGCCCAATGCTCGGCGCAGGTGCCGGCCAAACCGGGGACCAGCGACGATTTCCTGATGAAGGGGGACAAGAACCCGAATACCGCCGGGGCAGAGCTTTTGGGTCTGATGGGGTCTGACCCCGCAAGGTTTGATCTTATAGAGCGGGCCCTCGACGGGCAGGTCAGCGCCCTCTGGGTGTTCGGGCATGACCTGGTGGAGCTGTTCGGCGAAGAGAAGGTGAAGCGATTATCGGAGAAGCTCTGTCAGTTGGTCTTCGTCGGGTCGAACGGGAACGGCACCAGCCGTTACGCCCATTGGGTGTTGCCGAGCGCCGTCTACGCGGAGAAGGATGGAACCTTTGTGAATTGCCACGGCCGGGTCCAGCGGATCGTGAAGGCCTTCGAGCCGCTCACCGATTCCCGGCCGGAGTGGGAGATCCTGCTCACGCTGTTCCGGCGGCTGGAGATCCCGGTCCCCTGGAAGGGGCCGGAGGAGATCTTCGCCGGCCTGGGGGCCGGGATTCCCGCTTTCGCGGGAATGACCTACGAGAAGGTGGGGCTGCAGGGAGTCCATGTTTGCTGATCTCCTCATCAAGCTGGCGCTGGCCGGCATCGTCTTCTTCGGGGTGCTGAACCTGGCCGGGCTGCACACCTGGGTCGAGCGGAAGCAGTCGGCCGTGATGCAGGACCGGATCGGGGCGAACCGGGCGAGCATCCTCGGGATCCGGCTGCTGGGGCTGTTCCATCCGCTGGCGGACGCGGTGAAGATGTTCACCAAGGAGGATTTCGTCCCGGCCAACGGGGACCGGTTCCTCCACGCGTTGGCCCCGTTCCTCTCCGTCTTCTTCGCGCTGGTCGCCTTCGCCGGGATCCCGTTCGGCGACCGGCTGATTTTGGGCGGCCGGGTGATCGAGCTGCAGGTGGCCAAGATCGACGGGGCCCTCCTCTACGTCTTCGCGATGCTCTCCCTCGGGGTTTACGGGGTGATCCTGGCCGGGTTCGCCTCGCGCAACAACTACGCCATGATGGGGGGCTTGAGGGCCTCGGCCCAGATGCTCTCTTACGAGATCGCCCTGGGGATCTCCGTCGTCGGGGTGGTGATGACCTTCGGCACGCTGGACCTTCAGGAGATGGTCCGGGCCCAGGGGGCCACCCTCGGCGGGATCGTCCCCCGTTGGGGGATCTTCCTCCAGCCGGTCGCCTTCTTCGTTTTCCTCACGGCGGCCCTGGCGGAGACCAAGCGGGTGCCGTTCGACCTGCCGGAGGGGGAGTCGGAGATCATCGGCTACTTCGTCGAGTACAGCGGGATGAAGTTCGGGATGTTCTTCTTGACCGACTTCGTGGAGACGGTGCTGGTGGCCTGCCTCGCCACGACCCTCTTCTTCGGCGGCTGGCAGGTGCCGTTCCTTTTCCCCGACGGTTTCCATTTCCCCTGGGGGGCGGCGGTCCCGGTCCATCAATGGACCTACATCCTCCTCGGGGTGGGAAGCTTCTCCTTGAAGGTGCTGACCTTCTGCTGGCTCTTCATGGCGATCCGGTGGACCCTGCCCAGGTTCCGGTACGATCAGCTGATGCGGCTGGGGTGGAAGATCCTTTTCCCGATCGCGGTGGCCAACCTGCTGGTCACCGGCGCGATCTTGGCGATCCTGCATCCAGGGGGATGGTGAGATGCGGCGCAAGCGGGAGCTGACCTTCTGGGAGCGGCTCTACGTTCCGGAGATCATCCGGGGGACCTGGCTCACCTCCAGGCATTTCTTCCGGAACCTCTTCCTCCACACGGCCCACCGGTTCGGCCTGTTGAAGGGGATCCCGGCCGCGGTCACCTTCCAGTACCCGGAGCAGCCCCGGCCCCTGGCGCCCCGGTTCCGCAGCCGGCACCGGCTCACCGCGCGGGAGGAGGGGACGCCCCGCTGCGTCGGCTGCATGCTCTGCGAGACGGTCTGCCCGGCCCGGTGCATCACCATCGTCGCCGGGGAGCACCCGGACCCCAACGTGGAGAAGTACCCGGTCCGGTTCGACATTGACCTGGGGGTCTGCGTCTACTGCGGCTACTGCGTCGAGGTCTGCCCGGAGGACGCGATCCGGATGGACACCAACATCCTGGATGTCGCCGCCTACTCGCGGGACGGGATGAAGCTGGACATCCATGAGTTGATGGACCCGGCCTTGCGCAAGCCGCTTGCTGAGTGCAAGCTGAAGTTCCCCCACCGGTGCGCGATCCACGGCGGCGGCGAGCGCGGAAGCTGGGAAGCGGTCTACAACCAAACGGGGTCTGACCCCGCGGGGTCAGACCCCATCAGGGGTTAATATGCGCCTCCGAGAGCTGGCCGGGACCGGCTTGAAGGTTTCCGAGATCGGCTTCGGGGTCTGGACCGTCTCCACCACCTGGTGGGGCGTCAAGGAGGAGTCGGTCGGGATCTCGATGCTGAAGAAGGCCTTCGACCTGGGGATCAGCTTCTTCGACACCGCCGACACCTACGGCAACGGCCTCGGGGAGACGATCCTGGCCAAGGCGCTGGGGGACCGGCGGGACAAGATCGTCATCGGCACCAAGGTCGGCTACGACTTCTACCACCACACGGGCCGGCGGGGGCAGGAGGAGCTTCCGCAGGATTTCTCCCTCCCTTACCTCGAGTTCGCCCTCAATGAATCGCTCAGGCGCCTTCAGACCTCCTGGATCGACCTGTACCAGCTCCACAATCCACGGATCGAGGCGATCCAGCGGGATGATCTGTTCGAGGCGCTGGAGCGGTTCAGGCGGCAGGGGAAGATCCGCTCCTACGGCGTCGCCCTGGGGCCGGCCATCGCCCCCCGCCAGGCCGACGAGGGGAAGGCCGCCATCGAGACGCGGCGGGTCGCCGCCGTCCAGATCATCTACAATCTCCTCGAGCAGATGCTGGGGGAGCGGCTCTTTCCGGTGGGGCGGCCCCGCGGGTCTCTTTTCCTGGTCCGGGTGCCGCACGCCTCGGGCCTGCTGGACGGGACCGTCCGGCCGGAAACCACCTTCACCGAGAACGACCACCGGTACCACCGGGTCTCCACCGACGAGCGGAAACGCCAGTGGCAGGAGGAGGGCTTGAAGAAGGTGGACCGGCTTCGATTCTTGACCGAGGGGACGGGGAGGACCCTGGGCCAGGCGGCCCTCAAGTTCATCCTGAGCGAGCCCTCCGTCGCCTCGGTCCTGCCCAACCTGTACAACGACCAGCTCCTGGCCGAGTTCGCCGCCGCCTCCGACGCCCCCGACTTCACCGCCGAGGATCTCTCCCGCATCTCGGAGCTTTACGCCTCCAACTTCGGCCTCGCTCCATCGGCATCCCAACCCACCGCTTCGTAAGCTGGCAGCGTGGTATACTGCTCCCATGACGCCTCCTCTTCGCTCATTACGGGCCTTGGGCCAAGCCCACCGGGGGATTAGTGCTCTCTATCTCTTCGGTTCTCAGGCGACAGGAAAGGCGGGACCTTTAAGCGATCTGGATGTCGCTGTCCTGCTCAATGAGAAACAAATCCGTCCCGGGAGATTTTTCAGTTGTCGTCTGGATCTCATGGCCGAGGTCATGCGCGCCTGCCGGCAGTCGGATGTCGATCTGGTTCTGTTGAATGAGACGACTCCTTTGTTGGCTTACGAGGTCGTTCGAGGCGGCCGGCTGATCTATGAGCGGGATCATGACGCGCGCGTGGAATTTGAGGCCCGCGCGGTTCAGCATTACCTCGACCTGGAGCCGTTTTACCGCGTGAGCCGGTCCTACCTGAAGCGCCAACTCCTTAGGGCCGGATAATCGGCATGGTCAATCCTGAGGTGGTTGCAAGTCGGCTTGCCAAGCTGCGTGAATATCTGGGTTATCTCAGGATATTGAAGCGTTATTCCTACCGTGAGTTCGCAAGCGATCCGTTCGTTCGAGGAAGTGTAGAACGATACCTCCATTTGGCGATCGAGTGCTGCCTCGATCTGGGGAACCATCTCATTGCCGACCGTGGGCTTCGCAGGGCTCAGGATTACAAAGAGGTGTTTCTCATCCTGGGGGAGGCGAAGTTACTCCCTCAGGCGTTCGCCAAGCGGATTGCCCCCATGGGCGGGTTTCGCAATATCCTCGTCCACGATTATTTGAAGGTGGATCCTCGGAAGATCTACGAAGCCCTTCAAGACCGCCTGCCGGATTTCGAGCAATTTGCTCGGCGGATGGCCAAATTCCTCCGTAGTTAGTAGTAAGATATAAGCTAGTAATTTTTTGACATATTCATTTGGAGATGAGGTATGCTTATCGTATGAATGATTTCCTTCCGCGGGCGGTGACCCCTCTTCTCCTCGCGGCCTTCCTGTTGGGTGAGCTGCCCTCCCCTGCGTTGGCCTTGCGTCCGCTGAACGCCGGCGGAGAGGAGTCGCCGGTTCGTGAGAGGTTGCAGGCCGGGCTGGAGGAGGAGGCGGAGATTCCGGGGCCTGACGGCCCCATCCGGTTGAAGCTCCCCGAAGCGGTCAAGGAGGCGATCGATCTGCTCGGTTCCGAGATTCCTCCGGCTGAGCAGGTTGCCCAGAGGATCCGGCAGGCATGGAGCGAGGCCGAGGCGGAAGATCTCGATGCCGGCACCGCCCTTTTTTTGGAGAGCCCCGAAATCTTCTTTTGGATCCCCGAGAACTTCTCAAATCCAAACCTTGACCTCACCGACTCCGAACGGGCTCTCCTCTCCGGGCAGATCCAGTATGAACTCTTCAATCCTCCATCAATGTCCCTCAGTTCCCTTGGCATTTTCTCTGTTTTAGAGAGCCAAGATCTCGGCCTCGAGGGCTGGTGGTATCTTTTGGTCCGGCTCCTCGTTCTGGAGCAGAGATTGGAACAGGCCTCCCCCGTCACCCGCCGGATCGAAGAGCACCTGGATTTGGTGAGAATGTTGTATCGGGTCGCCCTCGCGGAGTTCTTCCTTGGTTTTACGTCAGGTTGGCTCAGCTTGGATCCCAAGGATTATTACGAGAAGCGGCTGATCGAATTGAGCCGGGTCCAGCCCGCCTTAAGGCCGGTGATCGGCCGGCTCCTTCAGAATTGGGAGGCCTGGACTCCAAAGGATATGGATGAGGTGTGGGCATTGGAATTATCACTCATGTCCACAGAGGAGGAACCGGACTCCTTTGAGCCCCCTTCCTCGGCGGAGGTGGTGAAGGAAGCTGAGGAGGGGAAGAAGCTGGCCCTGAAGCTTCTTCTGCTTCAGAACGTGGTGACTCCCCGCTCCGAGGAGACCCAAAAGGCCTGGGACTACCCGATCCGGACCCTGGTGGAGCGGGCCGCTTCCTCAGATACCCTCTTCTTGAGGTCAACGATCTCTATCGATGATCGGTTCAAGAAAGACGCTCTTCCCAACGGATGGCTCTTTCAGCTCGACCTGATCGATCATCTGGCCGATTCCGGGTTCAAGCGGTGGGCATTGACGGACAGCGAGAATTATTCAGAGGCGATTCAAAGATGGGCCATGTCTCTTGGGGACCGCCGGCCGCTTCAGGAGTTTATCCGGCTGATCCAGGAGTACCTGGAGGGTCCAGGGGCCGTTTCGCTCCGGACGTTCCTCGCGCTGCCGAAGGAGCAGGAGCCCCCTTCGGTGACCGTCTCCTTGAAGTTCTGGGAGGAGATCTGGAGACTCAGGCGCCGGCACCATGCCGAGGTCAAGCTCTTCCTCGGCTTGCCGCTTCTTCAGGAAGCCTCTTTCCAACAGTGGATGCGGCAAGGTGAGGGGAAGCGGATCATACTGGCTGAATGGTCTTCTCTCAGCTTGTGGAGCGGCTATCTCCATGGGCAGAAGGTTTTGATCGTTGACCAGTCGCCGGCATTGGAGCAGTACCGGTACATCCTCCACCCATTCATTTTTTCCAGGGCGGTCCGTTACGTCTCTTATCGGATCGGAGAAAGCCGTGGGTGGGGGGATCATCGGTCGGCCGGAATCCCGATGCGTGGAAATGAGTCCTTCCCGCAGCTCTTTGAGAGGGGGGACGATTTGTGGTCTTGGAAGGATCGCTCCTCCTGGATGGATGAGTATCGAGATAGAGTCGATTTTCTGGTAGTTTCCGCGGAGTCGGATGAGGGAGAGCAAGAGGAGCCGTGGGTTCCGGAGACCGAGGATGCCGGCGTCCCCGCGGCCCCAAGGGAGCTTGTTCCGGTAGGGCCTGCCGCCCCCGCCGCCGGGCTGGAGGAGCGCCCCTTCTTGGCGATGGGGGCGGGGGAGTTTCGCGCCCGGTTTCCGCAGATCGACGTTCCGAGGGATGCGAAGCGGGTCTTTCTTCTGCCTGGCGATGTGACGACGCAGATTCAGATCTACGCCGACCCCACCCTCCTCAGCGGCCTGGAAGAGAGATCGGCGAGGGAGCGAAGCTCGCTGCCGGAGAATATCCAGGTCCGGGTTCGGCCGGTCCCGCCCGCTGCCGCTTCTCTTGAAAGGCCGGGAGCGGTCCTCTGGCACTGGCTCATCGGGCCGCTCTACGAGCAGCGGATCTTGCCGGAGGCGGAGCTGGACAACGCCCGGCCGATGCCCCGGTTGATCTCGATCGTCCTGCTCGCCCTTCAGGGACCCGGCGCGAAGCTGGAGGAGGTGGTGGGGGCCCTGACCTTCCAGGACGCGCAGGGGCGGTTCTGGCACGCCCTCTTCGCGTAACCTCCCTTTCCGGGCACTCCCTTTCCGGGCCGTTGACAGGTGCTCATTTTAATGCTACACTTTACTTAGAGGATGAATCGATGAGACTGCTCAATGTGGTGCCGGTTACGGAGTTTCGAACGCACGCCCTTGAGGCCGTCCGCCGCGTCAACCGCCTGGGGGATGAGGTGGTTATCACGGCCAAGGGCAGGCCCGCGGCGGTGCTGGTCTCTTACGAGGAGTGGGAATCGATCGTTGAGACCCTGGCCGTCAAGCAGGACGCCAAGCTGACGGCCCAAATCCGGGCTTCCCTGAGGTATCTGCGTCGCGGAGGGAAGGGAATTCCTCTTGAGAAGATTGACTGGGGCCGCGTGTGAGGCGGCGGCTCCTCATCACGCCGAAGGTTCAAGCCGCTCTGCGAACGTTCCCTCCCGAGACAAAACGGACCCTCCGGCGGGCGCTGGAGGATATCTGTAAGGATCCCTGGATCGGCAAGCCGTTGAGGGATGAGTTCGCCGGGCTTTACTCCCTTAGGGCCAGGCGCTTTCGTGTCATCTACCAGATCCAGCGGCAGACCATCACCGTTGTGGTGATTGCCATCGGCCCTCGAGAGAGGGTCTATGAGGAGCTTGCCGCAGGAATGGGTCCCGCCTAAAACAGGGATTTGACGGAGGCGAAGGAGAGGTTGACGAAAGGCCCCTGCCAGATCCCGATCCCCAGGATGCCGATCAGGCAGGCGATGAGGGCGATCCGGACCGGCAGGCTCACCGGGACCGGCGTCGGGTCCGCCGGCGGATCGACGTACATCCTCTTGACGAGCAGCAGGTAGTAGTAGAGAGAGATCACCACCGCCGCCGCGCCGATCGCCGCCAGCCAGAGGTACCCCTCCCGGACCGCGCTCATGAGGAGAAGGAACTTCCCGAAGAATCCGGCCAGCGGCGGGACGCCGGCCAGCGAGAGAAGGGCCAGGAACATCGCCGCCGCAAGGAGCGGCGAGCGCTGGGAGAGCCCGGCGTAGTCGGCCATCTCGTCCGATCCGGCCTGGCGGGAGAAGGCGGAGATCACCAGGAATGCGGCCAGGTTGGTCACGAGATAGCCGGCCAGGTAGAAGGTGATCGCCGTCGAGCCGAGGGCGGAGCCGGCCGCCAGGCCGATCAGCAGGTAGCCGGCGTGGCCGATCGAGGAGTAGCCGAAGAGCCGCTTGATGTTCTTCTGCGGGATCGCGCCGAGGTTGCCGTACAGGATCGTGAGGCCGGCCAGCAGGGCGATCAGGCCGGACCACCGGGAACGGGCCGGCAGGAACAGCTCCACGAGGACCCGGAAGGCGACGAGGAACCCGGCCGACTTGGAGCCGACCGACAGGAAGGCGGTCACCGGCGTCGGGGCCCCCTGGTAGACGTCCGGCACCCAGAGCTGGAACGGGACGGCGGCCGTCTTGAACAGGATCCCGCCGAGGATCATGAGCAGGCCGAACAGGAGCCCCGCCGGCAGGGGCGGGGGAGCCGAGCCGGCTGCGGCTGCGGTCCCGGCCCCTTGGAGGACGGCGCGGATCTGGGCGAACTGCGTGGAGCCGGTGGCGCCGTACACGAAGGCGATCCCGTAGAGGAACAGGCCGGAGGCGACGGAGCCGAGGATCAGGTATTTGAGGCCCGCCTCCAGGGAGCGGAGGTCGGTCTTCAGATAGGCCGTCATCACGTAGAAGCTGATCGTGATCAGCTCCAGCGAGACGAACAGCATCAGGAAATCGCCCGCCGAGGCGACGAAGAACATCCCCAGGGTGCAGGTGAGGATCAGCAGGTAAAACTCCCCGGCGTCCCGCTCGAAGGAGCGGCCCATCTCCCGCGCCATCAGGGTGACGAGCAGGGCCGTGGCCAGGAAGATCCCCTTGAAGAAGATCCCCAGCGGGTCGATCCGGTACATCCCGCCGAGGAGGGTCTGGCTCCCCAGGCCGCTCTGCCAGGCGAGGAACGGGATGGCGGCGAGGAGCCCCAGTGCGGTCAGCGCCCCCAGAGGGGAACGGGGCCGATCCTTCCACCGCAGGTCCAGCCCCAGCAGGATCAGGAGCAGCCCGCCCAACCAGAGCTCCGGAAGCATCAGGGACCAGCCGGTCGGCGTGGCGGCGGCGATCATAGCCGGGCCACCACCCTGAGCGGGTTCAGATGGCTGAGGACCGATCCGGTGGAGGCGCTGATCACGTCGGTGAGGAACCTCGGCCAGCAGCCGACCACCAGGAGGGCCGTGATCAGGATCAGGTACGGCAGCCGCTCGAACGGCGTGGCGTCCTGCACCGCGGCCCAGCGGGGATTGGAGCTGCCGAGGAATCCGGTCCGGACTCCCCTCAGCATGTAGAAGGCGGTCACCACGATCCCGAAGACCGCCGCCAGGGCCGACA
>JACPXU010000053.1 GCA_016196375.1 Candidatus Omnitrophota bacterium
ACCGGCCGAAGGCGAAGAGGGAGGCGGCGAAAAGAAGGGTGACCCCCGCGGTCCCCAGCCCCTTATGGCGAAGGAACCATTTCACCAGCCGGGTATCGAACCGGCGCATCGCGTCGACCGCCGGCTCGATCGGAGAGCGGCCGGTGGCGTACCGGATCCGGGAGGCGAAGAGGGGCGTCAGGGTGAGGGCGACGGCGAGGCTGGCATAGTTGGAGACCGTCACCGTGTAGGCCAGCTCCTTGAAGAGCTGCCCCGCGATCCCCACCACGAACACCATCGGAAGGAAGACCACCACGGTGGTGTTGATCGTCCCAAAGAGGGCGCTCGAGATCTCCTGGGTCCCCTCGACGGCCGCCTGTTGAGGGGGCTTGCCCGCCTGGCGCTTCAAGTCGATGTTCTCCACCGCCACGGTCCCCGCGTCGACGAGCATGCCGATGGCCAGCGCCAAGCCCCCCATCGAGATCACGTTGATGGTGAGGCCGCTGAAGTACATCGGCCCGACCGTGGCGAAGACCGAGATCGGGATCGCGAAGGTCACGTTCAGGGCCGCCCAGAGATTCCCCAGGAACAGGAACAGGACGATGAAGGCCAAGACGCCGCCCTCCAGGGCGGCGTCCCGAACCCCCTCGATCGACTGGCGGATGAAGAGGGATTGATCGTAGGCGACGCTCAACTGCACCCCCGGCGGGAGGGTGGGCCGGATCCGCTCCATCGCCTCTTTAAGCCGCGTCACCACCTGGAGCGTGTGGGTCCCCGCCTGCTTCTGGACCTGGAGGGAGACGTTCTCGCTGCCGTTAAAACGGGAGATGGAGGCCCGCTCCTTGAAGGTGTCCCTGACGGTGGCCACATCCTTGAGAAGGATCATCCGCTGCGGCGGCGCCAGCCCTTTCTCCCGCTTCAAAGGCCCTGGCCGATCCGGCGGCTCCGGCTCCCGCTTGGGGACCTTCCCCTTTTCCTCCTCAACGCCGACGGCGATCTCGGGGATCTCCGGAACCACCTGGAACTCCCCCATGGTCCGGATCAGATATTCGTAGAAGGCCTCCTTGATCGTGCCGGCCGGATAGTTCAGGTTCGCCCGGGAGACGCTCTCGACCACCTGGGAGATGGGAAGCTGGGAGGCCTGGAGGCGCCCCTGGTCCACTTCGACGAGGACCTCCCGTTCCAGGCCTCCGGAGACATTGATGGCGGCCACCCCCTCCACCTTTTCCAGCTCGGTCTTGATCTGCTTGCGGGCGATCTTCAAGAGCTCGTGAGGGGCCATCTCGCCGGAGACGTTGAGCACCAGAACCGGCAACTCGAAGGGGTTGAACTTGATGACGACCGGATCCTCGGCCCCCCGGGGCAGCCTCTCCTTGATCAGGTCGATCTTCTCCCGGACCCCGAGGGCGGCGAAGTCCATGTGGGTGCCCCAGTTGAACTCCGCGATCACCAGGGAAACTTCCTCTTTGGAGATGGAGCTCACCCGGCGAAGACCGGAGACGGTGCCCACCACCTCCTCGATCGGCTTGGTGACCAGGATCTCGATCTCCTCGGGGGCGGCATCCTTGTAGTGGGTCACCACGGTGAGCTGGGGATAGGTGATCGGGGGATACAGCTCCTGAGGCAGGCGGGTCCAGGCGATCACCCCCAGGAGGACGACCCCGAGGACGATCATGACCGTCGTGACGGGCCGCCGGACGGCGAAGCGGGGCAGGCTCACCCCGCCCCCCCAGATCCATGACCCCGCTGCTTTGCTTCGCAAAACGAAGCAGGCGGAGTCGCCGCGCCGAGCAAGAGCTCGGCACGGGCGCCGTCCCACTCAATGCCTGACGCCGCTTGACGGCGCGGAATCTGGAGGGGCGGGGTCACTCCCCTGCCTTCTGAGCGATCTCCGGCTCGGCCCGCTTCATCCCCGCCTCCTCCGTCTCCAGGAGGGTCACCTTCGAGCCCTCCTTCAACGGCCCCCGCGCCTCCGTCACCACCTGCTCCCCCTCCTGGACCCCGTCGGCGATCTCGGCGTAGTCGGTGGTGAGATACCCGAGGGACATGGGCTTCAGCTTCGCCTGCTCCCCTTCAATCACGAAGACCGAATCGAATTTCCCATCCCCATCGGTATCCCTGAGGGCGCTGGTGGGAACCACCAGGGCGTTGGGCTTCTCGAAGACGGCGATCTCCGACCGGGCGAACATCCCCGGCAGGAGCTTGCCCTGGGGGTTCTCCACCTTCACCTTGGCGGTCAAGGTCCTGGATTTCCCCTCGACCAGCGGGGCCAGGTTGTCGATCTTCCCCTCGAAGGGGATGTTGGGGAGGGAATCCACCGAAACCTTCACCCGCTGGCCCAGCTTGATCCGCTCGATGTCCCGCTCGATGATCCCCAGCTCCACGTAGACCGACTTCACATCCATCAGGGTGGCCACCACCGACTGAGGGGTGACGTACTCTCCGGCGTCGATCTCCCGGGTCCCCATGACCCCGTCGATCGGAGCCGAAAGCTTCGTCTTATCCAGCTCGGCGCGAGCCAGCTCGACCTCCTTCTCGGCCGTCTCCACTTGGGCCCGGGCCTGCTCCACCTCCAACTGGGACTCCTCCAGCTTCGGCCGGATGATCGCCCCCAGCCGGTACAGGTCCTGGTTGATCGACAGCCGCTTCTCGGCAAGGTCAAGCTGGGTCTGGGCGGTGCGCTGCTTCCCTTCCGCGTATTCGGCCCGGAGCGTGGCGTCCCGGTCCTCCAGGGTGGCCAACACCTGCCCCTGGGTGACGAGATCCCCCTCCCTGAAGTCAACGCTCTTGACGACGCCGTTCACCTCAAACTTCAGCTCCACCTCCGATTCCCCCCACACGGTCCCCATCGTCGGCAACAGATCGGTGAACTCGATCCGCGCGGCCTTGAAGGTCCGAACCGCCACCGGAACCGCTTCCTCCTCCATTCCCGGGGCGGCGGCCGGCTTGACCCCTGGAGGCAGACGGGTCACCTTCGGCCCCTGAAGAAGGGCGGGTAGGATCCACTGCACCACGACCACCCCTCCAAGGATGAGGGCGAGGAAGATGACGACGGTTTGAAATCGTTTAGGCATATCCGCTCCTTTCTCGCTTACCGGTAATGGCCCGGCAGCCCGATCGCTTTGTTGAGTTTGGCCAGGGCCACCCGGAGATTGGTCAGCGCCTGCGTCTGGCCCACCCGCTCCTCGGCCAGCCTCAAGATCGCCTCCAGAACCTGCGAGGGGAGAACCTCGTTCAGGGAGGCCTGGGCCTTGATGATCTTCAACTGCTCCTGCCGAAAGGCGACTTTTTGCTTGGCGTATTCGACCTGCAGACGGGCCTTGGCGAAGCTGAGGTAGGCCTCCTGAACCTCCTGAAAGACGGCCTGCTTGGTCTCCTCCAGATCGTTGCGGGCCTTCTCCAGATTGATCAGCGCCTGCTGGACCTCCGAGAGGCCCGAGAGCTGGCTGTAGATCCCCAGCTCCCCGGAGTAGACGGTGGAATCGGTCCGGGTCGTCTGGCCCAAGCGAGGGGAGGTGTGAGTGTCCGTGACCGAGGCGGTGGCCCCGTGGGGACCCCAGGACTGAGTCGCCTTGACCCCCACGAAGTAATCCTTCTTCAATCTCAGATCCTCCGACTCAAAGGCGGCCCCGGAGCTGCCGATGAACCCGGAGAGATCAACCTTCAGGTCTCCCTTCGCCTTGGCGATCCGCACCTCATGCTCATGGAACTGCACGAGGAGATTGTTCACCTGGATGTCGGGACGGTACCGATCGGACAACTGGAAGGCCTCTTCCAGATCCACCTGCGGAACTTGAGCGGAGGAGAAATGGTCGGGGACCTCTTCCGCGGCATTCGGGTCCATGTTGAGCCGCTGGAGGAACTTCAAGCGGGCCATCGCCAAGTCATTCTCGGCGCTGGCCCGTTGGAACTTGGCCTGATTGGCCTGGGATTCCACATTCAGCAGCTCCAGCCGGGTGAGGAGCCCCTTGTCAAAACGGGCCTGGCTCTGCTCCATGAACTTGTCCACCTCCTCCATCAAGCCCCCCTGGGAGGCCAGGCCGGCCTTGGCGCCGATCAGCTGAAGGTAGGCCTGGGCAACCTCCAGGGCGAAGTCGGCCTTGACCTTTCCCTGGCGCTTCTCAGCCACCTGGAGATTCACCAGCGACTGCCGGTACGCCTCCTTCAAACGGCCGGAGTAGTACAACGGATGCTCCACCTGCAGGCCGCTGGAGGCCTCCCGGAAGTCCACATTGGAGGCGGTCCCGGTCGTCCAGCTTGATTTCAAGGTGGCCGCCGGGTACAGGGCCCGCTTCGCTTCCCTCACCTTCATCTGCGCCAACTCCACCTCCTCCCGGCCGATCTGAACCGGGCGATGCCGGCCCAAGGCGAAATCCATCACCGGATCCAGATCCCAGGCGGAGGTATCGGCCACCGGCTCAGCGGCCGGCGCTGGAGGAAGCCCCGCCACGCGCCAGGAGGGGCTAGTGGTGCCGCTTCCGCCAGCGGCAGCCACGCGCTCCGGCGAGGCAGGAGGGTCGAGTGGTGCCGCGACCGCAGGGAGTCCCTGCGGGACTTCCGCTAGCGGCAGCCGCGCAGCGGCTGGCGGAGGATCCTCCTGGCCCCCCTTCGGGCGGACCCGAATCACCAGCATACCTTCAGTCGATTCCACGAGATGCTCAACGGGCCCGGTCAGATCGAACTCCAGATAATCGACGCTCCCGGTGGAGCCGGCTCCTGTCGATCGCACCATATGGAGGGCCGAGATCGGTTTCTGGCTGAGAGGGGTGACTTCCGGAAGCGGCGAAACCACCTGAGGCTCCACCGGATCCACAATGAGCCGGTCCGGATCGGTCAGCGTGTAGGTCACAAAGGAAAATGGCTGGTTGATATGGACTTCGATGAAGGCCCCTTCCGGGGTGGGGATGACCCGTACCGACTCAATCGTGAGCGGAGTATCTTCGGCGAAAGCAGGGTAGATTGATATGGTGAGGGCTAGGAGAAACCCAGTGAGAATCCAGGGAAAGAAGAACCTGAACCGTCTCACGAACTGTATCTCATCGGTCCAAAGCTTACTTGATACAGTCGGAGAAGTCAAGCCCCTCGCGTACTTACTTGCGGGTTTGGGCTTCGATGGCGAGGAGGATCCGGATCAGCTCCCCGAAGGCGTAGAAGAGGAGGAAGAACAAGGCGCTGTTGAGCAGGATCGCGAGACTCATTGACCGGGGCACCTCCGGCACCGGGGCCGCCACGAGGACCCCCACAGCCCCGATGATCCCGATGAGAAGTGTACCCCAGGCCAATCCCTTGAAGATGACCCCGAACAGCTTGAGGAGCTTGAACGGATTGGGCATGAGCCTACTTCACCTCGGCACGAGACTTGGCGGGGGCGGCCTGGGCTCGGATCACGGCTCTGTACCGGCGCATATACTCCCGCATGTAGATCCGGTACTGGTCCATCGTGGCGTCCCGATAGGCCCGGATCCGATCTTTGTGAATCACCCTCCATCGCTTGGCCCTGAGACGGGCCTTGGAGCGCCAGACCGGATCAATCCGCTTGATCCGG
>JACPXU010000054.1 GCA_016196375.1 Candidatus Omnitrophota bacterium
CGGCGGCTGGTGCGGCTGGTACACCCTCTTGAACGGGATCGACGTCTCGCGCCACAACTGCCTGACCTTCTGGGTCAAGGGGGAGCGTGGGGGGGAGCGGTTCGACATCGGGCTGTCGGACGAGCGGATGCAGCGGATGGAGATCGACGCCGTTTACGCCGGGTCGATCAAGTCGTTCCTCCCTCAGGGGGTCACCCCCGAATGGCAGCAGGTGAAGATCCCGCTCGCCGGCATGGGCTCGGACCTGGAGTTGAGCCGTATGGGGGCCCTCGTCTTCCGGTTCCGGTACGAGGGGAAGGGGGCCATCCAGATCGACGACGTCGCCTTCGTTTACGACCCGCAGGTGGAGCGCCTGCGGGAGGAGAATATCCCCCGGGCCAAGCCGGATCCCCGGGCCCCCCGCGCCAGCTGGGTCTGGAAATACGATCCCCTTTCGAACCTGCAGGTCCGGCGGGAGCTGTTTTCCTTCTGCGAGCGGACGGCCCTCACCACCCTCTACATCTATCTCGGTGAGGATCCTATCTCAAGGACCCCGCCCGATTATCAGCAGAAGCTGGCCCAGTTCCTCGCCGAGGCCCACCGTCGGGGGATCCAGGTCCACGCCCTCCAGGGCAACCCCCGCTGGGCCCTCAAGCAGAATCATCACCTCGCCTTTCAATGGGTGAAAGGGTACCTCGATTTCAACCAGGGCCACCCGGCCGCCGAGAGGATCGACGGGGTCTCGCTGGACATCGAGCCGTACCTCACCTCCGAATGGGAAAGCGGCAACCGGGATAGCCTGAAGGCGGAGTTCCTGGATCTGTTGGCGAGCTTAAGGAAGCTCATTGACAAGGAAACCGAAACCCTGAAGGGGTCAGACCCCAAGGGGTCTGACCCCAGAAGCTTGTTCACGATGGGGGTGGCGATCCCGGTCTTTTACGAGCGGGAGCCGCAGTTTGAGGAGGGGCTCCTCTCCCAGGTGGATGTCGCCGCCCTGATGGACTATTTCGATTCAGCGGAGGATATCGTCGCGCACAGCCGGTTCCACCTGAATCTGGCGAGGCGGCTGGGCAAGAAGGTCGTCGTGGCGGTGGAGACCCAGGACCTGGTGCAGATGGGGCAGGGGAAGCGCCGGAACACCTTCCACGAGGAGGGGTGGCTCGAGATGGAGCAGGAGCTGGCCAAGGTGGCGCAGGCCCTCGCCTCCAACCCCGCCTTCGCCGGGTTGGCGATCCACGCCTACGACAGCTATCGCCTGCTTCAGAAGGGGCGCAACGTCCCGACGCGGGAGCGGACCGGGAAGGTTCCGCCGCTCTCGGCGACCCGGGCGGAGCCCTCGGCGCCGGTCGTCGTCGACGGGGACCTTCAGGACTGGGCCGGCGCCTCCCGGACCCAGGTGGCTCAGCGCTCCCAGGTGGCCTTCGGTCCCGGGGGAGCTCTGGGTCGACGCCGACCTCGCGGGGGATTACAACGAGGCGGTCAACTCCAGCGATGACTTCCAGTTCGGCCTGAGCCCGGGAAACTTCAAGGAGATCAAGCCGGAGGTCCATCTCTGGGTTCCTTCGGCGGCTCCAGGCTCTCTCGCCGGCATTCAGATCGCCGCGCAGAAGAAGCCGTTCGGCTACACCCTGGAGCTCCGTCTGCCGGCGAAGGCCGTGGGTCACTCCGCCTTCCAGGCCGGCTTCAAGATGGGGATCATGGCGGATCTCTCCGACACCGACGACGCCCGGCAGCCGCAGAAATGCATGCTCTCGAGCTCTCCGGAACGGCAGTGGGGCGATCCCACCACGTTCAACGTCCTGGAGCTGCAATGAAGACGAGAGCCCTTTCCATCATCGCCTATAGCTTGCTCTTCCTCACAGCCTGGAGCCTGGAGCCCACCGCCGCCTTCGGCGAGCAGGCGGCCCTCAAGGAGGTGCCGCCGCTGCCCCAGGGGACGGTCCTGTTTCAAGGAGAGGTCAGGCTGGGCCAGCGGGGCCGGCTCGGCGGGTACGCGATGAAGCCGTCCAAGTACGGGGTCTACCCCGACCGGAAGGTCCGCCGGGAGGGCTCCTCCGAGCAGCCGATCCATGTCCGGTACCTGAAGGCTGCCGGCCCATCCTTCGCGGGGGTCTACGTCGTCCTCGTGGGGGATCTCTCCCGCTACGCCACGATGAGCTTCTGGGTCAAGGGGCTGAAGGGAGGAGAGGCCTTTGAGATCGGGATCAACGACGTCATCTCCAACAAGCGAGAGGATGCCGTCTTCGCGGGGTCGATTTATCGGTATCTCCCCCAGGGGCTCACCCCCCAGTGGCAGGAGGTCCGGATCCCGCTGGAGGATTTCTTCGGGGCGGATCTGGCCCGCGTCTACAGCCTCGTCCTCAACTTCAACGAGGAGGGGACGGGGGAGCTCTGGCTGGAGGGCTTGGCCTTTCACACGGAGCCGCTGGTGGACCGGGAGGCCTTGATGGAGCGGCAGGGGGAGCTGCTCTTGGACAACTTCGACCACAGCGACTTGAACCTCCTCGGGCGCAAGGCCAACGCCTATAAGCGGCTCCCCTCCGTCTGCGCGGTGAGCCGGGTCCTCGAGCCGCGCGTGGGCGCAGGCGGCCGGAGCCTTCGGCTCGATTGGGAGAAGCAGACCACCGGCTGGTGCGGCTACTACACCCTGCTGAACCAGGTGGACGGGGCCTATTTCGACCTCGGCCCGTACAAGTCGGTCCGCTTCTGGGTGCGCGGCTTGAAGGGAGGGGAGTCCTTTGAGATCGGCATGGCCGACAGATCGTGGCTGACCATCGGCGATTCCGTGAAGGCCGGCCCCGTCGAGAGATATCTCGCCGGCGGGGTGACGGCCGAATGGAAGGAGGTAGTGATTCCTCTGTCGGATTTTGGTAAGCTGGATTGGACCCAGATGGGCTCTTTCGTCATCAATTTCCCCCAGCCGGGTCAGGGGACCGTTTTCGTGGACGATCTGCGCTTTATTCGTAAAACTCAGGAGGACCTCTTAAAGGAATGGGAGACACAATGAAGAGGAGCAGAGGGGGTCTGACCCCCTCAAAAGGGGTCAGACCCCTTTTGGGTTTAGCCTTTCTCCTTTCGCTGTCCCCGCTGGTTCCGGTGTTCGCCGACTCCTTGCTCATCGATGACTTTGAAAGCGGGTCCGCCAACAAGCTCGGTGGGCGGTCAAACACCTATGTCCAGGAGCCCTCCCGGGCGCTGGCCCTGCGTGTCAAGGAACAGGCCCACGCCGGCGCGGGCGCCCTCATGCTCAAGTACGACAAGAAGGGGACGGGCGGCCCCTACGATTCGGGGGGCTGGTGCGGCTACTACACGCTGCTCAATCCGGGGAAGCGCACCTTCGACGCCACCCCGTACAGGGCGATCACCTTCTGGGTGAAGGGGGCCGCCGGCGGCGAGAACTTCGTCGTCGGCGTCGCCGATCAGCACTGGGATGAGGTGGGGGATTCGGTCAAGTCGGAGCCGATCGGCAAGTACCTGCCGGC
>JACPXU010000058.1 GCA_016196375.1 Candidatus Omnitrophota bacterium
CGTACAGGACCAGGTTCTGCAGGCGGATCCCCAGGAGCGGAATCACCAGGAGCCTGAGGAGGGTGGAGAGAACCATCTCCCCGAGGTGGAACCGGTAGGCGGAGCTGGTGTCCAGCGCCGGATCGGTGTGATGCGTCCGGTGGAACCGCCAGAGGAGCGGGATCGCGTGGTTGGCCCGATGCCACCCGTACATCCAGAGGTCGAAGGCGACGAAGCCGGCCGCGAGCTCCGCCGCGGGGAAAAGCCCCAGTCGGGGGATGAGCCCGAACCGGTGAAGCTCGCCCCACTGCGCCGAGAAGCGGATCAGCCCCGAGAAACCGACGGTGAGCACCAGGCCGTTCATCAGGCCGACGGCGACGTTGCGGGCCACGTGGACCCAGCGGATTTTTCCCCGGCGGTCCATGAACAGGGGGAAGAAGGACTCCGCCCAGAGACAGCCCCCCAACGCTGCGATCTGGACGGTGAGAGAGGTCAGATCCATTCCAGTGTGCTATCGTACCACATCAAGAGACAGCCAGATCGGCCTCGTCACTCTCCCGGAGCTCCTCCATCAGCCCCTCTTCGGAGTCCGGCTCTTCCCCGGTCGGGATGGAGTCGTCGGCATCCACCTGTTCCAGGATCTCGATCTCCTGTTCGATGGAGCTGGAGCCGGAGCCCCGGACAAGGACCAGCCCGACGAGGAGGCCGGCCATGAGGGTCCCCAGGGCGAAGGAGGCCTTTGGGGCTGGGATCCACCGGTAGAGAGGGGCCGGCGCCCCGGCGGCCCGGACCCTGTTGAGCACCTCCTCGGTGTAGCCGTACCGCATGAACTCCGGAGGTTCCTGGACCGGATACCGTTTCAGCCACCGCTCAAGCCATCTCAGCCACGAATCGGAATTCATCATCGGGTCACCTCCATGAGGAGGTAAGGGGCGAGGGAGCGCCGCAGCGCCTCCGTCGCCCGGAACAGGTGCGCCTTCACCGTCCCGACCCGGCAGCCCATCGCCCGCGAGACCTCCTCCAACGACATCCCGTTCAAATGGTGCAGCACGAAGGCGGTCCGCTGCTTCATCGCAAGCCTCCCGATCGCCGCCCCCAGCCGCTTCGCCAGCTCTTGATCGGCCGCCGCGTCGCTGGGATCTCCGGCCGGATCGGCCAGGTCGAACTGGATCGGATCCTCCGCCTCCGGGTCGGGAGAAAGAGGGACCAGGCTCGGCCGCCGCGCCTTGCTCCTGAAGAAGTCCTTGCACTCGTTGACGACGATCCGGTACAGCCAGGTGGAGAACTGCGCCGACCTGCGGAATCGGGCCAGATTCCTGTATGCCTTGACGAAGGCGTTCTGAGAAAGATCCTTGGCCTCTTCCCAGTTCCCGACAAGGCCGTAGGCCAGCTTCCAGGCGCGGGACTGGTACTTCCCCACCAGCTCCGCGTAGCGATGGGTGTCACCGCCCAGAATCGCACCGATAACCTCTCCATCGCTGACGCCGGCCATCTTGGCCACCAGTGTACCATTACCTGCCCCCTCGTCCACCCCCGCCCCGGGTCCCGCCGGCCGGAAGCCCTCTCTTCACCGCGGGCTGAGCCTTGGGGCTTCGATGCTCACCGCCCTGGCCGACCCCGTCGCGGCCCTCCCCCCGTCCCCGGTCCCTGACGCCGTGGTCCCGGCGGTCCCCTCGGCGATCCTCCCGGCGCTCTTCCCGGCGATCCTGCTTCCGCTCGAGACGCTCCTTGCGCCACTCAGCGCGCCGGCTCATCAGCTCCTGGTAGCGCTGGGGATCTTTTTCCTTGATCTCCTTCAGGCGCTTCTCCAGATGTTCCCTCCGATTGGCCTTGAGCCGCTCATACAGCTCCGGCCGGTTCTCCTTCAGCAATTCCATCCGCTGATGCCGTCTCTCCCGCAGCCGCGTCATCGTCTGCCGGTACTCCTCCGGGTCGGTCTCTTTGAGATGCTGAAGGCGCTCCCGTACATTGGACCTCTTCTCCGCCACCTCCTTGCGGAACGCTTCCGGGTTCTCCTTCTTCAACTGCTTCAGTCGCTGAGCCTCCCGCACCACAGAGGCCGCGTGGGGACCGGCCGGGGTTTCGGCCACCACCTCGGCCGCATCCCGGCCCTCCCCTGCCTCCGCTTGAGCCCGGGGGAACCCCGGCCCAACGATCCATCCGATTCCCACCAACAACCAAAGGATTCTGTTCATCTTGGATTGCCCCCTTTCCAAAGGATTAGACGCCACCTCGGCCCAAAAGGTTTACATGAAGTCGTATAATAGACCCATGGTCGAGAACGCGCTGGAGGCGCTGCTGAAGGAGGAGAGGAGATTTCCGCCTCCTAAGAGGTTCCGGGAGCGGGCCAACGTGAAGGACCCCTCCGTCTACGAGCAGGCGGCGAAGGACCGGCTCGGATTCTGGGAGGGGTTTGCCCGGGAGCTCCACTGGTTCAAGCCATGGGACGAGGTCTTGAGGTGGGATCTCCCCTTCGCCCAATGGTTCGTCGGCGGCAGGACGAACCTCGCCTACAACTGCCTCGACCGGCACCTGGCCACGCCCCGCCGGGACAAGGCGGCGATCCTCTGGGAGGGGGAGCCGGGGGAATCGAGGCGGCTCACCTACGCCGAGCTGACCCGGGAGGTCTGCCGGTTCGCCAACGGCTTGAAGTCGCTGGGGGTCGGCACAGGGGACCGGGTCACCCTCTACATGCCGATGGTGCCGGAGCTGGCCGTCGCGATGCTGGCCTGCGCCCGGATCGGGGCGGCCCACAGCGTCGTCTTCGGCGGCTTCAGCGCCGAGGCCCTCCGGGACCGGATCCTCGACTCCCAATCGAAGGTCCTCGTCACCGCCGACGGCGGCTGGCGCCGGGGGGCGGTGGTGCCGCTTAAATCCAACGCCGACCAGGCCGTGGCCGAGACCCCCTCCATCGAGAAGGTGATCGTCTGCCGCCGGATCGGCCCTTCGGCCGGCTCAGGGGAGGTTCCCATGAAGCCGGGGCGGGACCTCTGGTGGGACGATCTGGTGAAAGGCCAGCCGGACCGCTGCGAGGCCGAGCCGCTCGATTCGGAGCAGATGCTGTACCTCCTCTACACCAGCGGCACCACCGGAAAGCCGAAGGGGATCATCCACACCACCGGCGGCTACATGGTCGGCTGCTACGCCACGACGAAATGGATCTTCGACCTGAAAGAGGAGGACGTCTACTGGTGCACCGCAGACATCGGCTGGGTGACCGGCCACTCGTACGTCGTGTACGGCCCCCTCCTGGACGGCGCCACCACCCTGATGTACGAGGGGGCGCCGAACCATCCCGGCAACGACCGGTTCTGGGCGATCGTGGAGAAGTATCGGGTGAGCGTTTTCTACACCGCCCCGACGGCGATCCGGGCCTTCATGAAATGGGGAGAAGAGCTTCCCCGCCGGCACCAGCTCACCAGCCTGCGGCTGCTGGGCTCGGTGGGTGAGCCGATCAACCCGGAGGCCTGGATCTGGTATCATCAGGTGATCGGCGGCGGCCGGTGCCCGATCGTGGACACCTGGTGGCAGACGGAGACCGGCCATGTCCTGATCTCGCCGCTTCCCGGGATCACCCCCTTGAAGCCGGGGTCGGCCACCCGCCCCTTTCCCGGCATCGAGGCGGACGTCGTGAACGAGAAGGGGGAGTCGGTGGACTCCGGGTATCTGGTGATCAGGTCCCCGTGGCCCGGGATGCTGCGGGGGATCTACGGGGATCCGCAGAGGTACCGGCAGGTCTACTGGTCGAGATACCCGAACCTGTACTTCACCGGCGACGGATGCAAACGGGATGCCGACGGATTCTTCTGGCTGCTGGGCCGGGTGGACGACGTCCTCAAGGTGAGCGGCCACCGGCTCTCCACGATGGAGATCGAGAGCGCCCTCGTGGATCACCCGAAGGTGGCCGAGGCGGCGGTGATCGGCAAGCACGACGAGATCAAGGAGAACGCCGTCGTCGCCTTCGTGACGCTCAAGGGGAGCGCCGAGGGGACTCCGGCGCTGCGGGACGAGCTCAAAGGGCACGTGGTCAAGAAGATCGGCTCGATCGCCCGGCCCGATGAAATCCTGTTCACCGCGGAGCTGCCGAAGACCCGCTCCGGCAAGATCATGCGGCGGCTGCTGCGCGACATCGCCGAGGGAAGGGCCCTGGGGGACACGACCACCCTGGCGGAGGCGGCGGTGGTTCAGTCGCTGAAGGAGAGGTATGAAGAGTCTGAGTGATCTCACCGGGCGTCCGGTATGGATGGAGGGAAGGGATCTGTGCCTCATCGACCAGCGGCTGCTTCCCCATGCGCTGAAGATCCTGCGGCTCTCCACCTATCCCGAGGCGATCGCCGCGATCCGGGAGATGGCGGTGCGCGGCGCCGGGACGATCGGGGTGACCGGCGGGTTTGCCATGGCGCAGGCGGCCCTGGCGGCGCCGGCCGGCGGCGGTTTCTGGCAGGAGGTGGAGCGGGCCGCCGGGGCGATCGCGGCGGCCCGGCCGACGGCGAAGAACCTCTCCTACGCCGTGGACCGGGTCCGCGCCGCGATGAAGGGGGCGCCCGGTATCGAGGAGGCCCGGCGGCGGGCGGTCGCTGAGGGACAGGCGGTCTATGACGACGACGCCCGGATGACCGAGGAGATCGCCAAGGCGGGCCTTTCCCTCTTTCAAGGCCGCCGGTCGGTCCTCACCCATTGCAACGCCGGCTGGCTCGCCTATCCCGGCTGGGGATCTGCGCTCGCCCCGATCTATCTCGCCCATCGGCAGGGGCAATCGGTCTTTGTCTACGCCACCGAGACCCGGCCGCGAAGCCAGGGGGCGAAGCTGACCAGTTGGGAGCTGACCCAGGCCGGAGTCCCGCACGCCCTGATCGCCGACACCGCGGCCGGCCACCTGATGGCCAAGGGTGAGGTCGAGCTGGCGGTGGTGGGGGCGGACCGGATCGCCGCCAACGGCGATACCGCGAACAAGATCGGCACCTACACCCTGGCGGTCCTCGCCAGGGAGCACCGGATCCCCTTCTACGTGGCGGCCCCCTCCCCCACCTTCGACGCGGAATGTCCGTCGGGGGATCTGATCCCGATCGAGGAGCGGGACGAGAAGGAGGTGCTGGAGGTGAGCGGTCTCCTCGCAACCGGAGAGGCGGCCACGGTCCGGATGGCGAACCCCGGAACCTGCGCCAAGAATCCGGCCTTCGACGTCACGCCGGCCCGGCTGATCACCGGCTTCATCACCGAACAGGGGATCGTGGAGCCGAACGCCCAGGCGATCGGCCGGTTCCTGCATTCCCGCTAGAGCAGCTCCAAGGGAATGATGTTGCCCCGGTTGAGGATCCCGTTGGGATCCAGGGCCCGCTTCACGAGGGCCATCTCCTTCACCCCTCTCCTTCCCACCATCCATTCCAGGTAAGGGATCCGGACCTTGCCGATCCCATGCTCGGCGGAGATCGTCCCCCCCAGCTCAAGGGCCTTCCGGGCCATCTGATCGTACAGCCCCTTCGACCGCTCGAACTCCTCGGCCGTCCTGGGAAGAAGGTTCGCGTGGAGGTGGTGATCCCCGATGTGGCCGAACAGGCAGAAGTCGATCCCGGAGGCGGGGAGAAGCTTCAGGTAGAAGTCGAACATCCCCTTGGCGCTCGCCTCCGGGACCGCCAGGTCGGTCCCCAGCTTCCGGAAGCCGTTCTGTTTGGCCTGCTCGTTGACCAGGACCGGCAGGGAGTAGCGCAGCTCCCGGTAGAGCTGGTGATCTTTCGGGTCGGAGGAGATCCAGGGCTCCGGCACCAGCCCCTGGAACCGGTCCATCAGCCGTATCCAATGGGAGGCTTCACGCGCCCCCTCCTCGGCGAGGAAGATGGCCCCCGCGGCCTTTGGGGGGATATCGGGGTATCTGCGCGACAGGAGCTTGAGGGACCTTGAGTCGAAGAACTCGAGAGCCCGTGGATGAAGGGCCGGCTCTTGGCGCGCCGCTTCGCTGAACCGGAAGGCCTCCTCCTCCGAGTCGAAGAAGAGGATCCCAGCCAAGAGGGCCTGCGGCCTTTTCAGGATCGCCAGCTCGATCTCGGTGAAGATCCCCAGCGTTCCCTCGGAGCCGATGAACAGGTCCAGCAGGTCCATCTCCGGCCTGGCGTAATAGCCGGCCGCGTTCTTGACCGGCGGCATGGAGTAGGTCGGGATCCGGATCTGAATCTCTCTCCCGTTCGGCAGGGTGAGCCGGCAGGTCCCTCCCTTCGCCTGGGCCTGGCCCCGCCGCAGATCCAGGAGATCGCCGGTCGGCAGGATGATCCGGAGCCTCTTCACGTGCCGGCGGGTCGGCCCGTACTTGAAGGATCTCGCCCCCGAGGCGTTGGTGGCCACCGTCCCGCCGATCGTGGCCTTTTTCTCGCCGGGGTCGGGCGGATAGAAGAGCCCCTTCGGGTCCAGGGCCTCCTCCAGCTCCTTCAGGGTGACCGCCGGCTGAACGGTCACGCAGCCCTCCTGGGCCGAATCGTTCCACTCCACCTTCAGGATCCGGTTCAGCCGCTCGGTGGAGAGGACCATCCCCCCTTGCGGCACCCGGGCCCCGGTTAAGCCGGTCCCGGCCCCCGCCACGGTCAGCGGAATCTTTTTCTCGTTGGCCCGCTCGACCAGCCGGACGATCTCTTCTTCGCCGTCGGGGAAGGCGATCTCCTCCGCCTCTCCCTTGAAATGAGAGGCGTCCCTGAGGTACTCGGGGGGCGGCCGCTCCACAGGCTACCGCTTGCTTCCGGCGGTGATGACCGACGATTTCATCAGGCTGTCGGCCGATGGGGGGGAGAAGCCGTTGTAGCCCCGGTGCCGCTCGATCAGCTCCACCACGGTGAAGGGCCTGCCGCCCCTTTCCTCGGCGGCGGTGAAGATCTGCCTTAAGTCCGATCCCCTCGCCCCGACGACCCCGCCGGCGAAGGAGATCCCCTTCCTCTTTAAGGCGGCGACCGCCGACTCGATCTCCTCCACGCGGACCGCCACATGGTGCAGCACCTTGGTCCCGAACCGGCCCACCCATGGAGGGATCACGCTGGTCTTTCCCCGCCGGCCCTTAAAGGCCTGGTCAATGAAGACGGCCGGCAGCCCGGGCTTGCGGTACACCTTCGCCCACCAGTCGTCGTACTTGAGCACCCCGCCGGTTCCCACGCCCCGGTCCCAGGTGAACCCCAGCTTCAGGAACTCCTTCGCCCGCCGGTCCACATCCAGGGTCCGCACCGTGATGTGGTCCACCAGCGGCATGAATCCGACCCCGACCCGGGCCATCTCTTTTTCCAGATGCCGTGCCGCCCCGTTGTTCCTCACGAAATCCCGGACGTATCCCCGGACCACCTGCTCCGCTCGATCGGATGAATGAGCCATCGGCTGAACCCTCCTTGGCCGTCTCGCCGCCAAACAATTATATCCTACCTTATGGTACCATCGTCCCCATGGTGCGCAAAACGGCACGGCAATCGTGGCGGCGCCAGGCCGCCCAGCGGTATCAGGCCTGGCTGGAGCTGTTGGATCTGTCCGAGCGGCTCGCCTTAGCCGGCATGAAGGCCCAGGGGCTCTCCGAGGCCGAGGCCTGGCAGACCTGGTGCAGGCGGTGGGCGAGGTCCGCCAAGGAGCATCAGAGGATCAACCGAAAGGTCGCGAGGCTTCTTCATGCGCGGGACAAGGCAGTCAAGCCAAGATCTCGATGACGCCCTGAAGGCGGCGCTTCGTCTTCTTCGGCGCCGGCGGATCCCCTACATGGTCATCGGGGGGCTGGCCCTTTCCGTCTGGGGGCGGGTCCGGGTGACCCAGGACGTGGACATCGCCGTTGCTCTTGAGGAAGAGGCGGAGGCGGATCTTGTCCGGGCCCTGCGCCGCGCACATTTCCTTCCGGCGGCCCCGCGGGCGATGGTCGGCCACAAGCTCCTGGTTTGCCGGTACCTCAAAACAGCCAAGGGGCTTCCGGTGGAGGTGGACCTCTTCTTTGTTCATGGGGCTTATCAGCGGCAGGCCATCCGGCGCGCCGTTACGGTCCGGTTCGGGGGCCAATCCCTGCGGATCATCTCCCCGGAGGACCTGATTCTGTACAAGCTCCTCGCCGATCGCCCCATGGACCGCCTGGATATCCAGACGATCCTAGAGGAGCAGAGGGGCCGCCTGGACCGGCGGTACCTCCGCCGCTGGGCGAAACCGCTGGGGATCACCACGAAAAAATTAGTGTTGATATAAATTTAATTATGACACTTGAAAAATCTGCGCGGGCAGGGTATACTTAGGGTATCTATGAGGCGAACCGTATGAAGGCCGATTCATATAAAAGAATTCTTTCCCTCGGGGTGGCGCTCGGCTTCGCGTTGGGGGGCGAGGGGGCGCAGGCGAGGGAAAGCGCCCTCCCCGGTCCCGGCCCGGCCGGCGGCGGGCAGGTCCTTCTCTGTCCGCGGGAGACCCCGACAAGCACCCGCCGCAGCTACGAGCAGATCCTCGGCTGGGCCGTCAAGATGGCCCTGATGAGCAGCCCGGAGCTTCGGGAGGCGTACCAAACAGCCACGGTCCGGTTCCAGGTGGTCCCGGACCTGAAGGGTTTCTTCGGCCGCCGGTGGGGGGTCGCCCCGAAGAGGCTGGCCAACTTTGAGATGGACAGCTTCGTGGATTTTTCCAAGAAAGGCCAGGGGATCCTCTGCGAGATCTCCCTGAGCGAAGGGGTCTTCAGGGACCCGATCCGGTTCGCCGCCGCCATGAACCATGAGCTGTGGCACCTGAAGCTGTACCGGGAGGGCCGGCAGTACGCCACCTGGGCCGAGAAGGAGATCGAGGCCTATCGGAAAAGCACCGAAGACCTGGATCGGATTTCCCGGAAGATGAGCTTCGCCCTCGGCTCCAGGAACGGGGCCGTCCAGGAGTTGAAGCGGGTGGTGCAGGAGGAGCGGAGGAAGCTGGCCTGGTGGCAGGGCCAGCGGCTCAGGCCAGGCGCAGGTTCTTGAGGATCGCCTCGACCGAGTGGGCCCGGTTGAGGGCGTAGAAGTGAAGGCCCGGCACCCCGCTCTTTAGGAGCCCCTCGCACATCCGGCTGGCCAGCTCGATTCCGTACTGAGCCGCCCCCTCGTCGTCGTTCTCGACCTTGGCCAATTCCTCACCCACCGCCGGCGGGATCGTCGCCTTGCACAACTCGGCGAACCGCCTCACCTGGCCGGCGGAGAGGATCGGCAGGATCCCCGGGACCACCGGCGCGGTGATGCCGGCCTTGCGGACGTGCTCCATGAACTCGTGGAAGTAGGCGTTGTCGAAGAAAAGCTGGGTGATCACGACGCAGCCCCCCGCCTCCACCTTCTTC
>JACPXU010000057.1 GCA_016196375.1 Candidatus Omnitrophota bacterium
ATCGCCACCCCCACCTCGCTCATCAGGATCGAGGTCAACTCCACATCGGACTGCTCCAGATCCGGATAGGGGGGGTTGGTCCCGGCCAGGAGGAACCCCTGCGGGCGCCCTTTGAGGAGGAGCGGCACCGCGGCGAAGGAGCGCATCTGGGCGAGGGTGCTGATCCTCTGAAGGGCCCGGTCGGCTGCCGGCGTGGAACCGGAACCGGCCCCGGCGAACAGGAGCGGCTCCCCCCGGGCGAGGACCGGCTGGCCGACCATCTCCAGCAGGCGGGAGAGGTCCGGCTTCGTCAGCTCATCCGGCTCGAGCCCCGACTGGGCGACGGCGGCCGGCCGGGTCCCGGCCTCGGGATCGGTGATGCAGAGGATCGCCTTCTCAAAACCGAGCGTCGCCACCGTCGCCTCCGTGATCAACTGGCAAAGCTGCGCCACCGATCGGACCGAGAGGATCCGCTTCGAGAGGCCGTGGAGCGCGTACAGGCCGGAGATCTTTTTATCCAGCGCCTCCTGGGTCCGGGTCAGCTCCAGGTCGGTCTGCACGATGATCTTGGTGTTCTGGTCCAGCTCGTCGCAGATCCGGTTCATCCGGTCCAGCTCCTTCCGGTAGACCTCGAGCTGCTGGCGCAGCGGCTCCTGGGAGCTGAAGAGGGAGATTCCGACCAGCACGATGAAGAGGCTGTAGGCGGCCCTGAGAAGGGTGGAGCCGGAGAGGGCGATCAGGATCAGGAGGAGCAGGCTGAAGAGGACGACCAGCTTCATCGAGAGGGGCATCGTCAGCCGGCCCCTTCCGTCGACACCGCGACGACCACCACCGTCTCGTTGTGGAAATGGCTCCTCCCCCGGAAGCCGGCGGCGGTGAGCGGGGCCTGTTCCCCGTAGTCGTAGAACCCGATCAGCGGCACCGCCGGCCCCAGCGCCTGGCGGATCAGCTCCAGCTCCCGTCCCGCCTCCCTGCCGAACAGGCGGTAGCGGGAGCAGGAGCTGAAGACCAGCCCGAACTGGGCGGGGCGGGGGGCGATCCCCACCATCGCCTGCTCGGCCGCCCGGCGGGCCGCCTCCATCGCCTTCGCCTTCGAGCCCATCATCAGGCGGACCTCGGACCCTTCCGGGATCTCTCCGGCGTAGATCAGGGAGCCGCCCGGATCAACCCGCAGGACGTTCCTCAGCAGATACTCCTCCTCGCCGGGGATCGGCATCCCGAGGGGGTACAGGATCGACACCCCGGCCAGCGATTCCGCCTTCATGGAGGCGGCGGCCGTCTCGAAGTAGGTCTCGTACAGGTTGACCGCCGAGGTGCCGTCCAGCTCCTCGACGACGTTGGCCCGGGCCCGGGTGACCCGGCGCGGCTTCCCCAGCGGCTGCCACCCGTGCCGGGCCCCGATCCCCAGGGCGATCGGCCCGGTCAGCAGGACGCCGGCCACCGAGTCGGTGTAGGCCCGCCCCTCGAAATACTGGCTGGTCCAGTTGAAGCCGAAGTCGTCCGCGGCCGAGCCCCCCACGATCGGGAAGCTCAGGCCCAGCACATCCTGCACCCCGCGGATCGCCTCGGCGACGTTCCCGGAGATCCCGTCGGGGAACATGAGGAAGGCGTGCGGGTTGGGCAGCCTCGCCCGGCTCGCCTCGGCCGCCGCCTGCCGGCCCGCCTCGCGGGGCTTATGGCTGATCCCCCTCCCAAGGCCGGTGGCGATCCGGAGGCTGTCGGAGGCGATCGCCATGATCACCACGGAGCGGCGGGAGGGGCCGTGGCTCGTGATCTCGCCGGCCGTTGAGCAGCCGACCAGCGGGGCCCGGCCGGTCATGGAGGTGACCCCTTTGAGGAGGCTTTCCTGGTCGAATCGGACGGAGGCGAAGAGGAGGACCAGATCCGGTTGCCGCGATCCGAGCGGCTGCAGGGCCTGAGTGGCCGCCTCGACCCCGGCCCGGAATGAATCGGAGACCTGGCTGCTTCCTATCCCTGCGAGGGTGGCCATGCCGTTTTGAGTATACTACGGGGCGGCTACTGGACAGCGACAATCCTTTCTTTTATACTGGGAGCTGGGTTCAAAACCTAAAGGGGTCTGACCCCGCGGGGTCAGACCCCATCAAAGCTTAGGGGACGTGGCGGAACTGGCATACGCGCGTGCTTGAGGGGCACGTGCCGCAAGGCTTGGAGGTTCAAATCCTCTCGTCCCCAGTTATATGCCCGGCCCCTCTTTCTGCTTTATGCTGCTGTCCCCAAACGATCCAGCTTCTCGGCGATCCAGATCTTGATCAGGGAGGTCCGAGGCACGCCGATGCGGGCAGCCTCGCGATCCACCTTCTCAAGCAGGTCTTTCGGAACATCCACATTGATACGCCGAGTCGGATGCTGAGCCTTGGCCGAGTGCAGGTCGAGATAAGGGATCAAGTCCTTCCCCTTCTCAAAGGCCCGATCAAACTCCTCCGCCGGGATGGCCTTTTTGGATGATTTCATTGTAGAGCCGCTCCTCCTTTCTATGACTTCGCCACTCTATATTCAAGTCTTTTAGGCCCAAAGATTGGGGTGGTCGGAAATCAGGCCGACAGGGCTAGGGCGGGGATCCGAGGGGATCCGATCCTCGCTTCCGCGAGGATGACACCAACTTGAGACACTACGGAAGCAGGCCCGGCTGTACAGAAGCGCGCCTGGCGTTGACGGCGGCGGCGGTTCGAGGTAGAATGAAATTTTCAAAAATGGACGACCGCCGACTCCACCGAATCTATCTCGACCAGATAAACGGAACCCCCCTGCTGCCCCAGGCCTCCGAGGCGATGAAGGAGGCGTGGGGCAAGGGGGGGAATCCCTCCAGCCCGCATGCCGAGGGGCGGGCCGCGAACGGGTTGAAGGAGAGGGCCCGCGTCGGGGTGGCCTCTCTTGTCCGGGCCCGAGGCGAGGAGATCACCTTCACCTCCTCCGGGACCGAGGCCAACGCCTGGGCCTTGACCGGCCTGACGAAGGCCGGTACCCGGAAGGGGAATCACCTCGTGGTCTCGGCCGTCGAGCACCCGTCGATTCTTCAGACGGCCCGCCGGATGGAGAAGGAGGGCTGGAAGGTGACCGCGGTGCCGGTGGATCGGGCCGGCCGGGTGGATCCGGCGGCGGTGGAGGCGGCCCTGACGCCGGAGACGGCGCTGGTCTCGATCCAGTGGGCGAATTCAGAGGTGGGCACCCTCCAGCCGGTCGGGGAGCTGGCCCGCCGGGTGAAGGCCAGGGGCATTCTCTTTCACACCGACGCGGTGGCCGCCGCGGGCCAACTGCCGATCGATCTAAAGGCGGTCCCGGCGGACGCCCTGTCGCTGGCGGCCAACACCTTCGGGGGCCCGCCCGGCGCGGGGGCCCTGTTCGTCCGCAAGGGAGTGAGGATCCTGCCTCTCTTCGTCGGGGGAGCGCAGGAGGATGGCCGGCGGGCCGGCACGGAGAATCTGGCCGGGATCGTCGGGATGGGGGAGGCGGCCCGGGTGATGGCCCGGGAATTGCCGGGGCGGATCCCGGGCTGGATCGGGTTGCGCGACCGGCTCAGCCGGGGGATCGAGAGCCGGCTGCCCGAGGCGAGGTTGAACGGCCATCCGACGGAGCGGCTCCCCGGCCACCTGAGCGTCAGCCTTCCGGGGGCGGACGCGGAGGCGCTGGTGCTGGCCCTGGACCGGGAGGGAATCTCCGTCGGGATCGGGTCGGCCTGCACCGCCCGCGCGATGAAGGCATCCCACGTGCTCAGGGCGATGGGGGCCGACGACGCGCACGCCTTGGGGACGATCACCCTCACGCTGGGAGTTGAGACGACCGAAGAGGAGATTGACCGGGTGCTGGAGATCTTGCCACGGGTCGCGGCAGGGCAAATCAAAGGGGGGCTCACCCCCGCGGGCTCATCGAGGGACAGCAGATGACGCAGTTCAAGTTGGCCACCGGCTCGTTGACGTCGCGTCAAGGGCCGATCCTGTTGGGAATCACCGAGGGCAAGAATCTCCCCTCTTGGGCGGGCGGCTGGTCGGAATCGGTCCGCAAGGCGGTTCAGCGGCTTCTCGGCTCCGGCCAGTTTAAGGGGAAGCTCAACGAAACCTTCCTGCTGCCGGAAGGGTCCCGCTGGCTGATCCTGGTCGGGGCCGGCAAGAAGGAGGAGCTGACCCTGGATCGGGTCCGGCAGGCGGCGGCCAGCGCGAGCCGCCGGGCGATGAACGCCGGGATCGAGTCCTTCTCCCGCGGCCTGGTTCAGGTGGCGCAGGCGACGGCCGAGGAGGTGGCGCAGGCGGTGACCGAGGGGACTCTCCTCGGCACGTACCGTTACGATGAGCTGAAGAACGTCCCTGCCGAGGAGAGACGGCGGCTGAAGTCGGTGACGATGGTGGTCCCCGCGGCGAAGGATCTGAGCGCCGCCAGGCGCGGAGTGGCGAGGGGCCGGGTGATCGCCGAGGCGGTCTGCTGGGGGCGGGACCTGATCAACCGGCCGGCCAACCGGCTGACCCCGCGGATCATGGCGGCCGAGGCGAAGGGGGCGGCCCGGAGATTCCGGTTCAGCTGCAGGGTTCTGGATCCGGCCCGGATGCGCCGGTTGGGGATGAACGCCGTGCTGGCCGTGGCCCAGGGGTCGGTGGAGCCGGCCCAGTTCATCATCCTGGAGTATCGGGGCCGCGGCTCCCGGTCCGGCGGGCCGCTGCTCTTCGCCGGGAAAGGGATTACCTTTGACTCCGGCGGGATCTCGATCAAGCCGGCGGCGAAGATGGAGCAGATGAAGTATGATATGTCCGGCGGGGCGGCGGTGCTGGCCTCGATCCGGGCGATCGCCGCCTTGAAGCTGCCGGTCCATGTCGTGGGGCTGGTCCCGGCGACGGAGAACCTCCCCAGCGGATCGGCCCAGCGGCCCGGCGACGTGATCCGCACCTATTCAGGGAAGACGGTGGAGGTGGAGAACACCGACGCCGAGGGGCGGCTGGTCCTGGCCGACGCCCTCGGCTACGCCCAGCGGTTCAAACCGCGGGCGATCCTGGACCTGGCCACCTTGACCGGCGCCTGCGTGGTGGCCCTGGGCCATCACGCGATGGCGGTGATGGGCAACGACGAGCGGCTGATCGAGCGGGTCCAGCGGTCCGCCTCCCGCACCCATGAGCGGGTCTGGCGGCTGCCCCTCTGGCCCGAGTACGGCGAGCAGATCAGGTCCGACGTGGCCGATCTGAAGAATGTCGGCGTCGGTGGCGGCGGGACGATCACCGCCGGGTATTTCCTGAAGGAGTTCGCCGGGAAAACCCCCTGGGTCCACCTGGACATCGCCGGCGTCGCCTGGGCCGAATCGGATCAGCCGTACAGGCCGAAGGGGGCCACCGGCGCGGGGGTGCGGCTCCTCGTGGATCTGGCCAGCCATTGGAGAGAAGAGCGATGATGAAGAATGAGGAATTGAGAATGGTGGATTCGGCCGTCGGCCTGCAGCCCCCGGCGATCGCCGATCTGATCCGGGATCTGCTCCTCTCTCTGGGGGAGGATCCCCGGCGGGAGGGGTTGGCCCGGACGCCGGAGCGGGTGAGCCGGAGCCTCCAGTTTCTCACCCAGGGGTATCGGCAGAACATGGATGAGCTGTTCAACGGGGCCTGGTTCGCCGAGCAGTACGACGAGATGGTGCTGGTCAAGGAGATCGACTTCGCCAGCCTCTGCGAGCATCACCTGCTTCCCTTCTACGGGAAGTGCCACGTCGCCTACCTCCCGGACGGAAAGATCATCGGCCTGAGCAAGCTGCCGCGGCTGGTGGACGCCCTCTCCCGTCGGCTCCAGGTGCAGGAGCGGCTCACCTGTCAGATCGCCGAGACCCTGCAGGAGTACCTGAAGCCGAAGGGGGTGGCCGTGGTCATGGAGGCGCAGCACCTGTGCACGATCATCCGGGGGGTGCTCAAGCAGGACACGAAGATGGTCACCAGCTCCATGCTGGGGATCTTCCGGACCGACCCGAAGACCCGGGCGGAATTCCTCTCCCTGATCAAGGGGGGATCGGACCGATGAGCGGGAATGGGCGCATATTCACCCAGCTCCATTACGCGCGGGCCGGCGTCGTCACCGACCCGATGCGGGCCGTCGCTTCGGCCGAGCATCTGGATCCGGAGCTGATCCGCAGGGAGCTGGCCGCCGGCCGCCTCATCATCCCGGCCAACGTCAACCACCCGGAGCTCAGGCCCACCGGGATCGGCCTGGCCGTCGCCTGCAAGATCAACGCCAACATCGGCAACTCGGCCGTCACCTCCGACGTCGAGGAGGAGCTGAAGAAGCTTCAGGTCTGCGTCCGGTACGGGGCCGACACCGCGATGGATCTCTCCACCGGCGGGAACATCCACGGGATCCGGGAGGCGATCCTCAGGGCCAGCCCCCTTCCGATCGGGACGGTCCCGATCTACGAGGCGGTCCAGCGGGTCCGGCGGATCGAGGATCTGACCGAGGAGATCCTGTTCCAGGTGATCGAGGAGCAGGCGGCGCAGGGGGTGGACTACATGACGATCCACGCCGGGGTGCTGCGGGAATACCTGCCGCTGGTCCAGCATCGGGTGACCGGCATCGTCAGCCGGGGCGGCTCCCTGATGGCCCAGTGGATGATGGCCCATGACAAGGAGAACCCTCTCACCACCGGCTTCGACCGGCTCTGCGAGATCTTCAAGAGGCACGACGTGACCTTCAGCCTGGGGGACGGCTTGCGGCCCGGATGCCTCGCCGACGCCAGCGACGCCGCCCAATTCGCGGAGCTGAAGACGCTCGGGGAGCTGACCCTCCGGGCCTGGGACCAGGAGGTCCAGGTGATGATCGAGGGACCGGGGCATATCCCGATGGATCAGCTCGAGATGAACGTGAAGAAGCAGCAGGATCTCTGCCACGGGGCCCCCTTCTATACCTTGGGGCCCCTCATCACCGACGTCGCCCCCGGCTACGACCACATCACCTCGGCGATCGGGGCGGCGATGGTCGGCTGGTACGGGGCGAGCCTCCTCTGCTACGTGACCCCGAAGGAGCATCTGGGGCTGCCCAATCCGGAGGACGTCCGCCAGGGGATCATCGCCTACAAGATCGCCGCCCACGCGGCCGACGTCGCCCGGCACCGGCCCGGCGCCCGGGACCGGGACGACGAGCTCTCCCGCGCCCGGTTCAGCTTCGACTGGAAGCGGCAGTTCGAGCTCAGCCTCGACCCGGACCGGGCCAGGGAATACCACGACGAGGCCCTCCCCAACGACGCCTACAAGTCGGCCGCCTTCTGCTCGATGTGCGGGCCGAAGTTCTGCTCGATGCACATCTCGCAGATCATCGGGGTCAACTCCGCCCAGGAGGCGGTCAAGGCCCCATGAACCCTCTCGCCATGCCGCGGGAGCGGCTCATCGAGCTGGTCAAGGAGCTGAAGGCGGCCCGCCGGGCGGTGATCCTCGCCCACAACTACCAGGAGGGGCCGATCCAGGAGGTGGCCGATTTCGTCGGCGACTCCCTGAAGCTGGCCCAGCACGCCAGAAAAGTGGATGAGCCGGTGATCCTCTTCTGCGGCGTCCACTTCATGGCGGAGACGGCGGCGATGCTCTGCCCGGACAAGCAGGTGCTGGTTCCGGACCCGGCCGCCGGCTGCACGCTGGCCGACGCGGTGATGCCGGGGCAGATCCGGACCTGGAAGAGGGACCATCCCGGGGGGGTGGTGGTCTGCTACATCAACACCTCGGCCGCGGTCAAGGCGGAGTGCGACTACTGCTGCACCTCCTCCAACGGGATCGAGGTGATCGGGGCGATTCCCCCGGAGAAGGAGATCCTGTTCGTCCCGGATTACTACCTTGGCTCCTACCTGAAGGCGAAGACCGGCCGCCCGATCCATCTCTGGAAGGGATACTGCCCCGCCCACGCGGTGATCAACCCGGAGGAGATCGACCATCTCAGGGGGGTTTATCCGGATGCCGAGTTCCTGATGCACCCGGAGTGCGGGTGCCTGACCAAGCAGATGGATCAGGCCGACCAGATCCTCTCGACGGATGGGATGATCCGCTACGTGAAGGAATCCCCCGCCCGCTCCTTCATCGTGGCGACGGAGAACGGCATCCTCTACCGGATGCGGAGGGAAAACCCGTCCAAGGTGTTCCTGCCGGCCAGCGAGCATGCCTCCTGTCACCACATGCAGAGGAACACCCTGGAGAAGGTCCTCCGCTCCTTGATGCTCGGCCAGCACGAGGTGAAGGTGGAGCCCGGGATCGCCCGGCGGGCCCTCCTGTGCATCAACCGGATGCTGGAGATCGGGCAGGGCAGGCGGGAAGAGGCCCCGATCCAGCCGGTGCCGGTGGCGGAAGAGGCGGAATCGGTCTGGTGGGGCGACTGGGTCCTTGCCGCCGCCAATGATCTTCGCTAGAGGGTATACTTGATGCTGCAGGGGACTGCGGAGCCGGCGGCGGTGCTGAAACCGCAGGATCTGGATCCGGTGGATCGGAAGCTCCTCACCCTCATCCAGGCCGACTTTCCGCTCGGCGAGCGGCCGTACGCGGCCTTCGGCCAGCGGCTCGGCCTCTCGGAGGAGGAGGCGATCCGCCGGATCGGCCGTCTCAAGGAGGGCCATCTCCTGCGGCAGATCGGGGCGATCTTTGACACGCGCCGCCTGGGATACCAGAGCTCCCTGGTGGCGATGCAGCTTCCCAAGGAGCGGCTGGATGCCGGGGCGGCGGTGATCAACGGGCATCCGGGGGTCAGCCACAATTACGGCCGCAACCACCTCTATAACCTCTGGTACACGGTCGCCCTGCCTCCGGGCGTCTCGATGGAGAGGACCGTTCAGCGTCTCCACGAGCTGGCCGGCGGCCTGGTGACCCGCCTGATGCCGACCTTGCGGCTCTTTAAGATCGGCGTCCAGCTCGACGTGGCCGGGGAGGGGAAGCTCTCCGACGAGACGGATGGGCCGGCCGCCTGGGCTTGGAAGAAGCCGCCGGAGGCGGCGAAGCTGAGCGGGAGGGACATCCAGGCGATCCGGGCGCTGCAGGAGGATCTGCCGGTGGAGCCGGCCCCTTTCGACCCGTTGGCCCGGGCGGAGGGGCTCTCCGGGGAGGAGCTTCTGGCGCACGGCGGGCGGTTCGTGAAGGACGGAGTCATGCGGCGGTACGCCGGGGTTCTCCACCACCGGTCAGCCGGCTTCGTGGTCAACGGGATGGCGGTCTGGAAGGTTCCCCTCGAGCGGCTGGAGGAGCTGGGCCCTCTGATGGGTGGGTTCCGGGGGGTGACGCACTGTTACCAGCGCCCCACCTACGAGGATTGGCCTTACACCGTCTTCACGATGATCCACGCCCGGACCGGCCCGGAGTGCAAGCAGGTGGTCGAGGCGATCGCC
>JACPXU010000063.1 GCA_016196375.1 Candidatus Omnitrophota bacterium
AATCCCTTTCTGCTATTGAGGTAGGGCATATCTTCAAGCTGGGAACCAAATATTCAGCCTCCATGGGGGCGACTTTCCTGGATGAGGACGGCAAGCAGAAGCCGTTCATCATGGGCTGCTACGGGATCGGGGTGACCCGGATCCTGGCGGCGGTGATCGAGACCCATCATGACGAGGCCGGGATCCGCTGGCCCCTGTCGCTGGCCCCTTACCCGGTGGTGGTGGTCCCGATCAACTGCGCCGACCCCAAGACCCGGCAAGCGGCGGAGGCCCTCTCCGAGCAGCTTTCCCGGGACGGCCTGGATCTCCTTCTGGACGACCGGGAGGTTTCCGGCGGGGTGAAGCTCAAGGATGCCGATCTGATCGGTTTTCCCGTTCGGATCCTCATGAGCGAGAAGACGTTGCAGCAATCCTCCGCGGAGCTTAAGCTGCGGGATCAGCCTCAGGCGACCCTCGTTAAGCTCTCCGAAGTTCCATCCGCCCTCAAAAAGCTCCTTGACAAGGGAGCGGCCGTCGTCGGATAATAGAGTTCTGCTTTTCAGGTAAAGCCTAGTGGGAGGAGTCTCTCCCACTTTTTTGTTCTGTGGGGTTATCGATGCTTGATAAAGAAGCGATTATTCATCGGGTGAAGGAACTGATCGAGCCTTTGCTGGGGAGCCGGCAGGTGGAGCTGGTGGAGCTGACCTGCCAGCCCCAGGGGGGTCGGTTTCTGCTCCGTTTCCTGGTGGACACGGCCCGGGGGATCCGGCTGGACGAGTTGAGCAGCTTGAACCAGGCGATCGGGGCGCTGCTCGACGAGCACGAGGTGATCTCCGACCGGTATCTGCTGGAGGTCAGCTCCCCCGGCATGGATCGCCCTTTAAGATCGCAGGCCGATTTCGAGCGGCTCATCGGCCGCCGGATCAGAGTGACGACGGCGGTTCCGGTGAATGGCCGTTCGGATTGTCGGGGCGAATTGCTGGGCGCCACCGAAGAGGCGGTCTTCCTGAGGCTGGACAGCGGGGAGAAGCTTCAGATCCAGATCGCCCAGATCGCCCGCGCCGCGCAGGAGATCAGCCTGTGAACGCGGAATTCCTGGCCGTGCTGGACCACCTGACCCGGGAGAAGGGGATCGACCGGGAGGTGATCATTGAGGCCGTCGAGGCCGCTCTGGTGAGCGCCGCCCGGAAGGCTCTGGGGTCCGACGTGGCGGACGTCACGGTCAAGATCGACCGGACCACGGGGGCCATTAAGATCTTCTCCGATGGTCAGGAGGTTCGGGAGGCCGGTTTCGGGCGGATCGCCGCGCAGACCGCCAAGCAGGTGATCCTCCATAAGATCCGGGAAGCGGAGCGGAACGTCGTCTACAATGAGTTTTCCCCGCGGGAAGGGACCTTGATCACCGGCACGATGCACCGGTTCGAGCGGGGGGCGATCATCGTGGACCTTGGCAAGACGGAGGCGATCCTGCCGAAGCGGGAGCAGTCCCCCAAGGAGAGTTTCCGTCCCGGGGACCGGATCCGGGCCTACTGCCTGGAGGTGAACAAGACGGCCAAGGGGCCGCAGGTGATCCTTTCCCGTTCCCACCCCTCTTTGGTGAAGGAGCTGTTCAAGCTCGAGGTCCCTGAGATCGCCCAGCGGATCGTTGAGATCAAGTCGATCTCGCGCGAGGCCGGCGACCGCTCCAAGATCTCCGTCACCTCCAAGGATGAGAAGGTCGATTGCGTGGGGGCCTGCGTGGGGATGCGGGGGACCCGGGTCAAGGATATCGTCCGGGAGCTTCATGGAGAGAAGATCGACATCATCCGGTGGAGCTCGAATCCGGAGGAGTACCTGACGACGGCCCTGGCCCCGGCCAAGGTGGCCGAGATCCATTTAAGCCCCGACAAGAAGAGGGCCGAGGTGATGGTGGAAGACGATCAGCTCTCCCTGGCGATCGGCAAGCGGGGGCAGAACGTGCGGCTGGCCTCGAGGCTGACCGGTTTGGACATCGACATCCGCTCCCGCTCCCAGCTGGCGGCCTTGACCAAGGTTTCCATCGCGGACCTGGAGGGGGTGGGCCCGAAGCTGGCTGAGGCGCTGAAGGAGGCCGGTTACGAAACCATAGCGGCCATCGCCCAGGCGAGCGTTGAACGGCTCACCGAGGTCAAGGGGGTCGGGGAGAAGACGGCGAAGAAACTGCTGGAGGGAGCCAAGGAGATGCTCTCGAAGTTGGAGGCGGAGCTTTCCGCCCAGAACGAGCAGGAGCAGCAGCAGGAACAACAGCAGCCGCCGGGAGAGCAGGGACCTCCGGCCTCGGCCGAGGAGGGATCTTGATTCATGCGCGTCTTTGAGCTGGCCAAGAAACTGGGGGTGACCTCCAACGAGCTGATGGATCTGCTGGCAAAGCTCCACCTGAAGGCCTCCTCCCACATGGCCACACTGGATGAGAAAACGGTCGCGAAGGTCAAGACGGCTTTAAAGCCGGCCAAACCGGCTGTCTCCTCCAGGTCCGCTCCAGCGGCTAAACCGACGCCGGCCCCCTCCATTAAGCTCCCCTCATCGGCCCCGAAGCCGGCTGCGCCGGGGCGCGTGGCGGCGCCTCCTCCAGCGCCGGCCGCGGCACCGAAGCCGCCAGTGGCGGCGCCGAGGCCTGCGGTGGTGCCTCCGCCAGCGCCAGCCACTGCGTCGGCCCCGAAGACGGTTGCGCCCGCCAAGCCAGCCGCAGCTCCGGTGAAGACGGCCCCAGCTCCACCTCCACCGAAGCCGGTGATGGCGGCACCGAAGCCGCCAGTGGCCCCGCCGAGGCCTGCGGTGGCGCCTCCTAGGTTGCCGATACCGCCTCCTAGACCGGTAGTGTCGGCTCCTAAGCCAACCGTATCGGCCCCTAAGCCGGCTGCGCCGGGGCGCGTGGTGGCGCCTCCGCCAGCGCCAGCCGCTGCGCCGGGGCGCGTGGTGGCGCCTCCGCCAGCGCCAGCCGCTGCGCCGATTCCGAAACCGCCCCCGGTGATCGCCCCGAAGCCGCCGGTGCCGGCGCCGAAGCCGGTTGAGCCGGTGGTCTCCCCGGCAGCGGTCACGGCCCCTCCGGTTCCGGTCCCGCTCAAGCCGCTCTCGGTGAAGGTCCCGCTGACCGTCAAGGAGCTGGCCGAGAAACTGTCCATCTCCCCCAGCGAGCCGATCAAGCGGCTGCTCGGCATGAAGATCTTGGTCACCATCAATCAGCTCCTCACCGAGGAGACCGTCGCCACGCTCCTTAAGCTGTACGGCTACGAGTACCAGCGGATGCCCACCTTGGAGGAGCAGATTGAGGCGTCCCACGACGTCGAGGATCGCTCCAAGTTGATCCCCCGTCCCCCCATCGTCACCTTCATGGGCCATGTCGACCATGGCAAGACCTCCCTTCTGGACGCGATCCGGAAATCCAAGGTGGTCGAGACAGAGGCCGGCGGGATCACCCAGCACATCGGCGCCTATCAGGTGACTTTGCCGAAGGGCTCGATCTCCTTCCTCGACACCCCGGGCCACGAGGCCTTCACCGCGATGCGGGCCCGCGGGGCCCATGTGACCGACATCGTGGTTCTCGTGGTGGCGGCCGACGACGGGGTGATGCCGCAGACGGCGGAGGCGATCGACCACGCCAAGGCGGCCGACGCGACGATCGTCGTCGCCTTGAACAAGATCGACAAGCCCTCCGCCAACCCGGACCGTGTGAAGAAGCAGCTCGCGGAGCTGGGCCTGCAGCCGGAGGATTGGGGGGGCAAGACCATCGTGGTCCCGGTCTCCGCCAAGACCGGCGACGGCTTGGATCACCTTCTGGAGATCATCCTTCTCGAGGCGGAGCTGTTGGAGCTCAAGGCCGACCCCACCAAGCCGGCCCGCGGGATCGTCCTGGAGGCGGAGCTGTCGAAAGGGCGGGGGGCGGTCGCTCACATGTTGGTGCAGAACGGCACCCTTCAGGTCGGCGACGTCCTGGTGAGCGGCACATACTGGGGTCGGGTCCGCGCCATGTTGGATGAGAGGGGCCACCCCCGCAAGCAGGCCGGGCCGTCGACACCCCTGGAGATGATGGGCCTGAACGGGGTCCCCAAGGCGGGGGATTCGTTCCTCGTCGTCCCCGATGAGCGGCAGGGGCGGGAGGTGGCCTTGAGACGCCAGGAGGAGATGCAGGGGGCGAAGACCACCCCTCGGCGGACGATCACCCTGGAGGAGTTCCATCGCCAGTTGGAGGCGGGCCGCGTGAAGAGCCTGAATCTGCTCCTCAAGGCCGATGTCCAGGGATCGCTCGAGGCCCTGCGCGACTCCCTGGAGAAACTCGCCGGGGAGGAGGTGGGCTTGAAGGTCCTGCACGCCGGCGTGGGGGACGTCACCGAGCCGGACGTTCTCCTGGCGGAGGCCTCCAACGCCGTCGTGATCGGTTTCCACGTGGGGCTGACCCAGGAGGCGGAGGCGCTGGCGAAGCAGGAGCAGGTCGATGTGCGCCTCTACCGGATCATCTATGAAGCGGTGGCCGACATCCGGGCCGCCCTGGAGGGGCTCCTGGAGCCGCGTCTCGTCGAGACGGTCCTTGGGCGGGCCAAGGTGCTCCAGCTATTCAAGGTCTCCAAGGTCGGGGCCATCGCCGGCTGCCAGGTCATCAAGGGGAAGATCACGCGCAGCGCCATCGGGCGGATCATCCGGGGCCAGGAGAAGCTCCACCAGGGAAAGATCGAATCCCTCAAGCGGTTCAAGGACGACGTCCGGGAGGTGACCGAGGGGATGCAGTGCGGGCTCTCCATCTCCGGATTCAGCGATTATCAGCCCGAGGACGTCATCGAAGCGGTGGAAGTGCAGTCGGTCGCGCAAAAGCTGTGAGCCAGCGGCAACGGATCCTCTCCGGCATGCGGCCCACCGGCCCGCTTCACCTCGGCCATCTGGTCGGCGCCCTGAAGAACTGGGTGGATCTCCAGGAACGGTACGAATGCTTCTTCATGGTGGCGGACTGGCACGCCCTGATGAGCGACTACGAGAGCCCTCAGGAGATCGCCCAGCGGAGCCGGCAGATGGTGCTCGACTGGATCGCCGCCGGGGTCGACCCGAACCGCTCGGTGATCTTCCGCCAATCGGATGTCCGGGAGCATCTGGAGCTGTACGCGGTCCTCTCCATCATCACCCCCCTGGGGTGGGTGGAGCGGATCCCCACTTACAAGGAACAGCTTCGGGAGGTGGCCGGCCGGGACCTGGCCACGTACGGTTTCCTCGGCTACCCGATCCTGCAGGCGGCCGACATCCTGCTTTACCGGGCGCACGCGGTCCCGGTGGGGGAGGATCAGAAGGCCCACCTGGAGCTGACCCGGGAGATCGTCCGCCGCTTCAAGTTCCTGTACAAGGCCGATATCTTCCCCGAGCCGGAAATCCTCCTCACCGAAGAGGCCCGGCTGCTGGGGATCGACGGGCGGAAGATGTCGAAGTCGTACGACAACTTCATCGCCCTCTCGGACGATCCGGAGGCGGTCCGAAAGAAGGCGCAGAAGATGTTCACCGATCCGAAGCGGATCAAGATGACCGATCCGGGCCATCCGGAGACCTGCAACGTCTGCCATTACTGGGAGGTGTTCGCCCCCCAGGAGAAGGAGCGGATCTGGGCCGAGTGCCGCACCTCCAAGCGGGGCTGCACGCAGAACAAGCAGGAGCTGGCCGAGGTGCTGATCAAGGCCACGGAGAAATTCCGCGCGATGCGCGTGCAACAGGTTGATGTGGACGACGTTCTCGCCTGGGGGGCGGAGAGGGCCGGGCGAGAGGCCAGGGAAACGATGCGTTTGGTTCGGAAAGCGGTCGGTTTGCCGGAAGGGATCAAAACTCCATGAGCTACAAGGTGAAGCTGGAGATCTTCGAGGGGCCGCTTGACCTGTTGCTGTACCTCGTCAAGCAGAGCCATCTGGAGATCGCTCGGATCCCGATCGCCAAGATCACCTACCAGTATCTCCAATACCTCCAGCTGATGCAGGCGCTGGATCTGGAGATCGCCGGCGAGTTCCTGGTGATGGCGGCCACCCTGATCCAGATCAAGTCCCGGACCCTGCTTCCTCCCGAGGCGGTCCCTCTGGAGGAGGGGGAGGAGCCGGATCCGGCCGCGGAGCTGATCCGCCGGCTCCAGGAGTACCAGAGGTTCAAGGAGGCCGCGGAGCGGTTGAGCCAGATGGAGAAAGAGCGGCGGGTCCAGGTGAGCCGTCCTTTGGGGGAGGGGGCGGCTCCCGCCCAGACCGAGGAGCTGATGGAGGCGAGCCTGTTCGATCTCCTGACCGCCTTCTCCGAGTTCATGTCCGGAGAGGTCAGCCGGGAGATGATCCATGAGATCATCAAGGATGAGTTCACCGTCGAGGAGAAGGTCCAGCTCCTGCGCCGGCTCATCCAGGAGCGGGAGCGGCTGAGTCTGGGGGAGCTGTTCGGGCCGGGCCGGCCCAAGGGGGAGTGGGTGGCCACCTTCCTGGCCCTCCTGGAGCTGATCCGTCTGAAGGAGGTCCTGGTCCGGCAGAGCCAGTTGTTCGGCGAGATCGTGATCCTTCGCAACCGGGACAGCATCGAGGCGGCGATATAAGATGACCGACACGGAAGCGAAAAGAGCCCTGGAGGCCCTTCTTTTAGTCTCCCATAAGCCGCTCCTGTTGGAGCAGGCGCAGGAGGCGCTGGGCCCTTCCTCCGCCGACGGGCCACCCTTTGATCCGGCCCATCTCGTCAGGCTCCTCACGGAGATGGCCGGGGAATATGCCCAGGCCAACCGGGGGATCCGGATTGTGGAGGTGGCGCAGGGGTACCAGATGGTGACCGATCCCCAGCTCTATCCCTTCGTCAGCCGGTTCACCCACCGGGTCAAGGCGGTCCGGCTTTCAAAGCCTTCCCTGGAGACCCTGGCGATCATCGCCTACCGCCAGCCGGTCACCCGGGTGGAGATCGAGCAGGTCCGGGGGGTGGACTGCTCGGGGGTGTTGGACACCCTGCTCAGGTTCAACCTGATCCGGGTCCAGGGCCGAAAGGAGGTGGTCGGCCGGCCCCTTCTCTACGGGACCACCATGGAATTCCTGGATCACTTCGGGCTGAAGAACCTGAAGGATCTGCCGACGCTGGAAGAGCTGAAAGGGCCTATCGCCGGCGGCCCGCTGCCCCAACAAGATGACTCTCAACCAGCTGCGCAAACGGATTGACCGGATCGACCGGGACGTTCTTCGGCTGTTGAATCAGCGGGCGGCCCTGGCCCTCCGGATAGGAGAGTTTAAGAAGAAGCGGGGCCTGCCGGTCTTTGACGGCCGTCGTGAAGAGGAGGTCTTGCGCCGGCTCATGCGGGCGAGCTGCGGCCCCCTGCCCCCCTCGGCCTCGCACGAGATATTTCGCGTTATCCTGCGGCTCAGCCGGAGGCTCCAGGTTCTAAAGTCCGGTCGCGGGAAGGGGTGAGCACGATGAGTCGGGTTGCCTATCTGGGTCCTGAGAATACCAACACCTATTTCGCCGCCCTGGCGAAGTTCGGCAAGAAGAGCCGCTACCTCCACGCCCCCACCATTGAAGATGTGTTTCATCTGGTCGAGCGGGAGAAGGCGGAGTATGGGGTGGTCCCCGTTGAGAATTCCCTGGAGGGCTCCATCGCGCACACCCTGGATCGGTTCGTGGATTTCAAGAGGTCTCCGGTGAGGATTTGCGGCGAGCTTGAGCAGCCGATCAACCATTACCTGATCATGCCGAAGGGCACGGCCCCGGAGAAGATCCGGGTCGTTTACTCCCATCCCCAGGCCCTCGCGCAGTGCAGGGATTGGCTGCTCAAGCACTATCCCTACGCGACTCGCCGGGAGCGGAGCTCCACGGCGGAGGCGGTCAACGGCCTGTTCGATCAGGAGGAGCGCCTGTGGGATCTGGATGAGCGGGCGGCGATCGGCAGGATTGAGCTGGTCGATAAGCGAAGATTGAAGGCCGTTCCAATCCGCATCGATCAGGAGAACATCACCAGGTTCTTCGTCATCGCGCTTCGCCAGAACAGGCGCTCCGGTTCCCGCAGCAAGACCTCCTTGATGTTCGCCTTGCAGGATAGGCCGGGGGCCCTGCACAGCGCCCTGGAGCCGTTCAAGAGATACGGGATCAATCTGACCAAGATCGAATCCCGTCCCTCAAGGCGGAGGGCCTGGGAGTACGTTTTCTTCGTTGATTTTGAAGGGCACGAGTCGGATCCCCGCGTCAAGCGGGCCCTGAGCGACCTTCAGAGGTACACCTCCACCTCTCAGGTGTTGGGGTCCTATCCCGTCGAGAAGCTCTGACTTGGAATCGCGAGATTCGATAGCCATGGGAAGATCATTCGCTCGCAGGTGCCTGGAGAGGGTCACCCCCTACGCGCCGGGCAAGCCGATCGAAGAAGTCCAGCGGGAGCTGGGGCTCTCCAGGGTGATCAAGCTCGCCTCCAACGAGAATCCCCTGGGCCCCAGCCCGAAGGCGCTTCAGGCGATCCAGAGGGCCTTGGCCAATCTGAACCGTTACCCGGACAGCCACTGCTTCTTCCTGGTTCGGAAGCTCTCCGAGGCCTGGGGGCTGTCGCCGGAGCATTTCTTGGTGGGCAACGGCTCGGACGAGCTGATCACCCTGGCGGTCCGGGCCTTCCTGGATCCGGGAGACGAGGTGGTGATCGCCCAGCCGACCTTCCTCATCTATTCGATCGCCGCCGAGATCGCGGGGGCGAAGATCAGGGGGGTCCCCTTGAAGCGGTTCAGGTACGACCTGATCGGCATGCGAAAGGCGATCACCCGGCGGACCAAGCTGGTGTTCATCGCCAACCCGGACAATCCGACCGGCACCTACGTCACACAGGCGGAGGTGGAATCCTTCATGGCGGCTCTGCCCGAGGAGACGATCGTCTTCTTCGATGAGGCGTACGCGGAGATGGTGGATGCGCCCGACTATCCGGAGTGCAAGCGGTATCTGCTGGAAGGGCGTCCCGTCATCGTCACCCGGACCTTCTCCAAGGCGTACGGCCTGAGCGGGATCCGGGTCGGCTACGGGGTCGCCCCGGTCGAGCTGATGACGGCGATGCAGCGGGTCCGGGAGCCGTTCAACGTGAACAGCCTCGCCCAGGCGGCCGCCCTCGCCGCCCTCGAGGACCGGGAGCACCTGGAGGCGACCCGTCGCCTGCTGAGGGAGGAGAAGCCGGTCGTGTACCGGGCCCTCGAGGAGCTGGGGTTGGAGGCGGTCCCCAGCGCGGCGAACTTCATCCTGTTTCATGTCGGCCCCCGCGCCCTGGAGCTGGTCAAGGGGCTCATGGCGCGAGGCATCATCGTCCGGGAGATGACGGCCTGGAATCTGCCGGAGTACGTGCGGGTGACCATCGGGTTGCCTGAGGAGAACCGGGCATTCATCCAAGCATTGAGAGAGGAGCTCAAGAGATGATCATCGTCTTAAAGCCGGAAGCGACCGAGTCGCAGATCAAGCACATCGTCTCGAGGGTCAAGTCGATCGGATTGAAGCCGATGATCTCCCGCGGCGTCGAGCGGACCATCATCGGGGTGATCGGGGAGGAGGATCTCCTTCGGGTCCAGCCCCTGGAGGTCTATCCCGGCGTCGAGAAGGTGATGCCGATCCTGGCCCCCTACAAGCTGGTCTCGAGGGAGTTCAAGCCGGCCGACACCGTGGTCGATGTGGACGGCATCAGGATCGGCGGCAAACGGCTGGTGGTGATGGCCGGCCCCTGCGCGGTGGAGAGTTTCGAGCTGCTGCTGGCGATCGCCAAAGGGGTCAAGAAGGGGGGCGCCTCCATCTTGAGGGGAGGGGCCTTCAAGCCCCGGACCTCCCCCTACAGCTTCCAGGGCCTGGGAGAGGAGGGCCTGAAGTACCTCGCCGAGGCGAAGAAACGGACCGGGATGCCGGTGATCACGGAGCTGATGGATCTGAGGGACCTGGAGATCGTGGAGCGCCATGCCGACGTCATCCAGATCGGCGCCCGCAACATGCAGAACTTCGACCTCCTCAAAGAGGTCGGCCGCTCGAAGAAGCCGGTCCTCTTGAAGCGGGGGATGGCGGCGACGGTCAAGGAATGGCTCCTTTCCGCGGAGTACATCCTCCAGAACGGGAACTTCAACGTGATCCTCTGCGAGCGGGGCATCCGGACCTTCGAGACCGAGACCCGCTTCACCCTCGACATGAACGCGGTGCCTCTCATCAAGTCCTTAAGCCACCTGCCGATCCTGGTGGATCCGAGCCACGGCACCGGCCGGTGGGGGCTGGTTCCCTCGATGGCCAAGGCGGCGGTCGCCGCCGGGGCGGACGGCCTCTTGATCGAGGTCCACTCCAAGCCGGAGGAGGCCCTCTCCGACGGCCCTCAGTCGATGCTCCCCGAGAAGTTCGCCAAGCTCATGGGGGAGCTCAGGCGAGTCGCCCACGCCGTCGGCCGCGAGCTGTGAAACATCTTTTCCGACAAGTCGCCATCGTCGGGCTGGGACTGATCGGCGGGTCCCTGGGGATGGCCCTGCGCAGGGGCCGCCTCGCCGGAAAGGTGATCGGGTTCACCCGGCGCGAGGCGACCCTCCGGAAGGCGAGGGCCCGCGGCGCGGTGGACGACGGCTGCACCGAGTTTTGCCCCGACTGGCTGGGGGCTTCCGATCTGGTGGTGATCGCCACGCCGCCCCTTTCGGTGGTGCCGGTGGCTCGCCGGATCGGGAGGATGACGCGGCATTCCTTCATCCTCACCGACGTCGCCAGCACGAAGGGCCGGATCGTCCGCCAGATGGAGCGGATGCTCCCCGATCGGATCCGGTTCGTCGGCTCTCACCCGATGGCCGGCTCCGAGCGGTCCGGCGTTGAGGCGGCCAACCCCAAGCTGTTTGAGAGGGCCGCTTGCCTCCTGACGCCGACTCCCCGGACCTCGCGGGAGGCGTTGGCCAAGGTCTCGTCCCTGTGGCGGGCGGTGGGCGGCCGTGTTCTCCTCTTGAGGCCGGCGCGGCACGACGCCCTGGTGGCCCAGATCAGCCACATGCCCCACCTCGCCGCGGCGGCCCTGGCCCTGTCCGCCGAGGGGAGGGCCTTGCCGCTGGCCGCGGGCGGGTTCGCCGATACCACCCGGCTCGCGTTGAGCGACCCTTCGCTCTGGAGCGAGATCTGCCTGACCAACCGGCGGGAGATCCTTGCCGCGCTGAGCCGGTTCGACCGGCAGATGAGCGGCCTTCGCCGGCTCCTGTTGAGAGGGGCCGGCGCCGATCTCTCCCGGCGCCTTCGAGCCGCCCAGCGGAAGCGCCGGCAAGTCAAGCGGTGAAGCCCCTTGTGATCACCATTGATGGCCCCTCCGGAACGGGCAAATCGACCGCCGCCCGGCGTCTCGCCCGCCGCCTCGGCTACCTGTACCTGGATACCGGCGCCATGTATCGGGCCGTCGCACTCAAGGCGTTGAGGGCCGGCGCTTCCCTGAAAGACCGGCGGCGGTTGGCGGGGCTGGCCCGGAGTTCACGGATCTCGTTTTCCAGAGGCTCCAGGCAGGTCCGGGTTCTCCTGGATGGGACCGACGTGACCCTGGCGATCCGGCGGCCGGAGGTTTCTGAAGCGGCCTCGGTCGTCGCCACTGTTCCAGGGGTCCGCCGGGCGCTGGTGCGCCAGCAGCAGGCGATCGGCGCGGCGGGAGGGATCGTCGCCGAAGGTCGGGACACCGGGACCGTCGTCTTTCCCGGAGCGGATCTCAAGGTGTTCCTGACGGCCACCCTCGCCCAGCGGGCCCGGCGCAGGTTTGAGGAGCTTCAATCGGCCGGCCACCGGCTCTCCCTCGCCGAGGTGCTCCGGGAGATGAGGGCTCGGGATCTCAGGGATCGCCGGCGCGCCTCCTCTCCCCTTCGCCGGGCCAAGGGGGCGGTCCTGGTTGATAATACGAGGTTGAAATCAGATCAGGTTCTTGATAAACTGTCGGATTATGCTCGAAGGATCATCAGAGAGGGGGGTGGCTGTCTTGACTGAGGACCTCTCCAAACTCTACGAAGAGAGCTTCAGGGAAATCCAGGAGGGCCAGATCGTCAAAGGCCGGATCATCGGCATGACGGCCAACGACATCCTCGTGGATGTCGGCTACAAGTCCGAGGGGATCATCTCGCTGGAGGAGTTTGACGATCGATCCGAGTTGAAGGTGGGCGCCGAGATCGAGGTGCTCCTGGAGACCGTGGAGGATGAGGAAGGGATCATCGTCCTCTCCAAGCGGAAGGCGGAGCGGCTCCAGGGCTGGGAGCGGCTCATGGA
>JACPXU010000059.1 GCA_016196375.1 Candidatus Omnitrophota bacterium
AGCTTCTGGCCCGGACCCAGGAGGGCTTCTGGGGCTACCGCCTGGAGGTGCGCACCCCGTCGGCCAGCGCCACGGTGAAGGGGACCGCCTTCTCCCTGGCCGTTGATCCGCAGCAGGACGCCACCACGGTGAAGGTGCTGGCCGGCTCTCTCTTCTTTTCGCCTCACTTGAACGGCGTCGGCGTGAACGTCGGGGCGGGCGAGATGAGCTGGGTCCAGGCCCAGCGCTTGCCGAGACTGCCGAAGCCGCTCGCTCCCGCCGACCGGAAGGCGCTTCTCGAGGCCTACCGGATCGGGCCGGATCCGCTGGCGGCCCTCGTCATTGGAGGGGGGCCGGAGCGGGTGCGGGAGCTGCTTCAGCCGCCGCTCATCTACCTCAGCATGAGGGACCATCCGCAGCTTCAGTTCTTCCTGAGGAAAACGATCAACGAGCTCAACCGGGCGATCCTGGAAAGGGACGATCTGGCCCTTGCCGAGACCGGCCGGCATCTCAGCGTCCTGGAGATGGCGCTGGGAGACATCACCGATCCGGAGCTGGCGGTTCCGCTGCGGCTCTTCGCCGGGGCGATCGCCGCGAGCCGCAAGGAGCCGGAGCGGGCGAACCGCCATTTCCGGTGGATCGTGGAGAAGGCCCCGCAGCATCCCCTGGCCCCGCTGGCCCTGGCCGCCGCCGGAGACTTCGAGCGGCTCCTTGCCCGCTATCCCGGCAGCCCCGAGGCGGACCTCGCCCGCCAATCCCTCTCCCATCGGATCGGCCGGCGGCCGAACCGTTGAGCTGCTCTTTAACGGGGTCTGACCCAACGGGGTCAGACCCCCTCAGGGGTTTCACCCGGTTTTTGACAGCTCTTTCTCGGCTGTGATAGACTGACCCTCTATGTCGAGACTCCCCGATTCCCGAGGGCGGTTCGGCCCCTTTGGAGGACAGTTTGTCCCTGAGACGCTCATGGCGGCCTTGGCGGAGCTGGAGTCCGTCTATCGGAAGGCCCGCCGGGACCGCCGGTTTCAGGCCGAGCTTCACCAGGCGCTGACCGAGTACGCCGGCCGGCCGACGCCGCTTTACCCGGCCGCCCGCTTGAGCCGCAGGCTCGGCCGGGGGATTCGGGTTTACCTCAAGCGGGAGGACCTCCTTCACACCGGCGCCCACAAGATCAACAACACCCTCGGGCAGGGCCTCCTCGCCAGGCGGATGGGCAAGCCCCGGCTCATCGCGGAGACCGGAGCGGGCCAGCACGGGGTGGCGACGGCGACGGTGGCGGCCCTCCTCGGCCGGGATTGCGAGATCTACATGGGGGAGACCGACATCGGCCGGCAGCGGCTCAATGTTTTCCGGATGCGGCTGTTGGGGGCCAAGGTGACCCCGGTCACCAGCGGCTCCAAGACCTTGAAGGATGCCTGCAACGAGGCGATCCGGGACTGGGTGACGAACGTCCGGACGACCCATTACATCATCGGGTCGGTCGTCGGGCCGCACCCGTACCCGATGATCGTCCGGGATTTCCAGTCGGTGATCGGGCGGGAGGCGAGGGAGCAGATCCGCGGGGCGGCGGGCCGGCTCCCGGACGTGGTGCTCGCCTGCGTCGGGGGCGGCTCCAACGCGATCGGGATCTTCCATCCGTTCTTCTCGGACCGGTCGGTCCGGCTGATTGGGGTGGAGGCGGCCGGCAAGGGATTCCCCAGGGGGCCGCACGCGGCCACCCTGATGAAGGGGACGGTCGGGGTGCTGCACGGGACCCGGTCGTTCCTGCTTCAGGACTCGGACGGCCAGGTGAAGGATGCCCACTCGGTGGCGGCCGGCCTCGATTATCCCGGCGTGGGGCCGGAGCATGCCTACTACAAGCAGATCCGCCGGGCCGAATACGACGCCGTGACCGACCGGGAGGCGCTGGAGGGATTCCGCCTCCTGGCCGAGACCGAGGGGATCCTGCCGGCCCTGGAGCCTTCTCACGCGATCGCCTATTTGAAAAGGCTGGCCCCTCGGCTGAAGCGGGGCTCCATCGTGCTGGTCTGCCTCTCCGGCCGGGGGGACAAGGATGTGGAGCTGGTGGCGGAGGAACTGTACGGAACGGTGCCAGGATTAATCCTGGCACCGCGTTCTCGATGAACAGGATTGACGCTGCGTTTTCCGGGCTGAGCGGAAAGAACGGGAGGAAGGCGCTGATCGCCTACCTCACCGTCGGGTTCCCGTCGGTCCGGGCCCTGCCGGAGATCGTCCGGCTGCTGGTGGATGAGGGGGTGGATCTGGTCGAGCTGGGGATCCCTTTCTCGGACCCGCTGGCGGACGGCCCGACGATCCAGGCCGCTTCCCAGTGGGCCTTGGAGCATCGGGTCACGGTCCGGGGGGTGTTCGATGCGGTGGGGGGGATCCGCCGCCGGCATCAGGATCTCCCGCTCGTCCTGATGACCTACTATAACCCGGTCAGCCGGTTCGGGGTGAAGGAGTTCTGCCGGGAATCGGCCCGCCGTCAGGTGGACGGGGTGATCGTCCCGGACCTCCCTCCTGAGGAAGCGGGGGATCTTCTTCGGGCGGCCCGGCCGGCCCGGATCGACACGATCTTCCTCGCGGCCCCGACCAGCCCTGATTCCCGGTTGAGGCGGATCGTCCGGGCATCGACCGGCTTCATCTATTATGTCAGTCTCACCGGGGTCACCGGGGCCAGGGCCTCCTTGCCGCCGGAGATCAAGGCCCATGTCCGGTCGATCAAGCGGCTGACCGATCTTCCGGTCTGCGTTGGATTCGGCATCTCCGGGCCGGATCAGGTGCGGCAGGTGGCGGCGGTGGCCGACGGGGCGATCATCGGCTCCGCCCTCCTCAACGTGATCGGCGAGTCCAGAGGGAAGGGGTTCAGCCGGGTGGCTGCTTTTGTCCGCAGGTTGCGGAGCGCCTGCCATGCGTAGCGGGCCGATCACCCCGCGCCTCTGGGCGCTGATCATGGCCGGCGGAAGCGGGGAGCGGCTCTGGCCGCTGTCGCGCAGGCGCCACCCCAAGCAGACCCTCCGGCTGGGGAGGGAGCGCTCCCTCCTTCAGGCGGCGGCCGACCGCTTGAGCGGCCTCGTGCCGGCCGGCCGCGTCGTCGTGGTGACGACGAAGAATCAGGCCGGGCTGGTCCGCCGGCAGCTTCCCAAGATTCCAGCGGGGCATTTCCTCGTCGAGCCGGCCTCCCGCAACACCGCCGCCGCCATCGGGCTCGGCACGCTGGCCGTCTTGAGGGAGGATCCGGACGCCGTGATCGTCGTGGCCCCGGCCGATCACCTGATCCAGCCGGTGGGGGAGTTCCATCGGACGGTGGCCAAGGCGGCGGCCCTGGCGGTGAAGCAGGAGGGGCTGGTTCTCTTGGGGGTGAAGCCGACCTATCCGGCCACGGGGTACGGCTACATCGAGCCGATGGGGAAGGTCATCCCGCCCGGCGGCTACCGGGTGCGCCGCTTCCTGGAGAAGCCGACGCTGCCGGTCGCCCGCCGGCTCATCCGGCGGCCGTTGATCTTCTGGAACAGCGGGATCTTCTGCTGGCGGGGGCATGTGATCCTCGCCGCGATCCGTCAATGGCTGCCCGGCCTGAACGCCGGGCTGGAGGCGATCCGCCGAAGGCCGGAGTGGGGAACGCCCTCAGGCGAGTCCCGGCTCGGCGAGCTGTACCGGCAGCTCCCCAGCATCTCGGTTGACGTCGGGGTTCTGGAGCGGTCCAGGAATGTCTGGATGGTCCCCGCGGTTTTCTCCTGGGACGATGTCGGCTCCTGGAACAGCCTCGCCTTCCTCCACGGGACCGACGCGGAGGGAAACGTCGTCTTGGGGACGCACGTGGGGCTCGAGACCTCCGGGTCGGTCATCGTCGGCCAGCAGGGGCGCCTCGTCGCCACCCTCGGGGTGAAGGATCTGATCGTGGTTCAGGCGCCGGACGCCACCCTCGTCTGCCACAAGAGCCAGGCCCAGGCGATCCGCCAGATCGTGGCCCGGCTCTCGGTCTCGCCGAAGCTGAGGCGCTACCTGTGAGCATCCTCCACCGCATTCGAAGGCAGGCCTACCACCGGACCCTCCTTCCCAACGGCCTCACGATCGTCAGCGCTCCCCGGGAGGAGGCCGAGTCGGTGGCGGTCGGCATCTGGATCAACGTGGGAGGCCGGTACGAGAACCGGCGCCTCAACGGGATCTCCCATTTCCTGGAGCACCTCCTGTTCAAGGGGACCCCCTCCCGTTCCTGCCGGCGGATCAAGGAGTCGATCGAGGGGGTCGGCGGGGTCCTCAATGCCTTCACCGACGAGGAGTTCACCTGCCTCTGGGCGAAGGTGCAGCCGAAATCGATGGCCCAGACCGTGGAGGTGTTGACCGACATGGTCCTCCACCCGGCCCTGGAGCCGAAGGAGCTGAAGAAGGAGCGCCAGGTGATCCTGGAGGAGATCCGGATGTACAAGGATCTCCCGATGCAGTCGGTGCACGACCTGTTGAACGGCCTCCTGTGGCCGAATCATCCGTTGGGGATGATCCTTTCCGGGACGGAGGAGTCGGTCCGGCGGATCGGCCGCTCGGACCTGGCCGCCTTCCAGCGGAGGTTTTACACGCCGAGGAACATCGTGATCGCCGCCTGCGGCCGGGTGAGCCACCGGGATCTCCTGGAGGGTGTGAAGCGGTGGTGGGGGAAGGTCCACCCCGGCCGCCACTGGATCTGCTCCAGGGTCCGGCAGCGCCCGCGCAGCCCGCAGGTGAAGACGGAGGTGAAGGAGACGGAGCAGACCCACTTTTGCCTCGGCTTCCACGCCTTCCCCCGCAACCACCCGCAGGTTCACGCCCTCAACCTGCTCAACGTGATCTTAGGGGGCAACATGTCCTCCCGCCTCTTTCAAGAGGTGCGGGAGGACCGGGGCCTGGCCTACGAGATCGGCTCGCAGGTGAAGCGCTACCGGGACACCGGGCTCTTCTCCGTCAGCGCCGGGGTCGAGCACCGGCATTTCCTGAGCTGCCTGAAGGTGATTCAGAGGCAGCTCAAGCGGATCCGCAGGGAGCCGGTCTCCGAGAAGGAGTTTGAGCAGGCGGTCGAGTTCTTCGTCGGGCAGATCCTTTTCGCCCTGGAGGACACGGTGGAGCACATGTGCTGGATGGGGGAGTGCGAGATGCTGCTGGGGCGGGTGGAGCCGGTGGAGGCGATCCTCGCTCAGGTGGATCGGGTCAAGCGGGGAGACCTCACCCGGATCGCCCGGGGCATCGTCCGCTCCGATCGGATCGGATTGGCGGTGATCGGCCCGGTCAAGCCGAAGGCATCGGCCCGCCTGCCGGAGCTGCTGGATCTGTGAGCATGACCGGCTCCCCGATCCTGGTCGCTCCCTCGATGCTGGCGGCCGACTTCGGCCGGCTGGCCGAGGAGACGCGCCGGGTGGAGGCGGCCGGCGCCGACTGGATCCACCTCGACGTGATGGACGGCCACTTCGTTCCGAACCTCACCATCGGGCCGCAGGCGGTGTCGGCCCTTCGCCCGGTCACCCGGCTGCCGCTCGACGTCCACCTGATGATCGAGCAGCCGGAGAGATACCTCCGCGCGTTCGTCGAGGCGGGGGCCGACCGGGTGACGGTCCATGCCGAGGCCTGCTCCGACCTGGCCCGGGTGGTCCGGCAGATCCGGCAGGCGGGGGCGAAGGTGGGAGTGGCCCTCCGGCCGCAGACCGGGCTGGGGCTCTTGGATCCTTGCCTGGATCAGATCGACCTGGCCCTTCTGATGACGGTGAACCCCGGCTTCGGCGGGCAGTCCTTCATGCCGGAGGTGCTGCCGAAGATTGAGGCGTTGAGGAAGCGGTTCGGCCGGCACATCCAGGTGGACGGCGGGATCAATCAGGAGACGGCCCGCTCCACCCGGTCGGCCGGCGCCGACGTGATGGTGGCCGGCACCTACATCTTCCGGGCCGCCGACGCGAAACAGGCGATCGCCTCCTTGAAGGGGAAGGCATGACCGAGATCAAGTTTGGAACCGACGGCTGGCGGGCCCTCGTCGCGGAGGAGTTCACCTTCCCCAACGTCCGGCGGGTCGCTCAGGCGACGGCGGAGTACCTCAAGGCCCATCCGGCCCGCGGCCGGTCCCGCTCGGTCATCGTCGGGTACGACACCCGCCCGCTGGGGGATCGTTTCGCTCAGGCGGTGGCCGAGGTGCTGGCCGGCAACGGCCTGCCGGTTCTCCTCACCCGGGGGCCGATGCCGACGCCGGCGGTGAGTCTCTCGATCCGGCAGCTTCGCCTCTCAGGCGGCGTCCTGATCACCGCCAGCCACAATCCGTTCACCTACAACGGATTCAAATTCAGGCCCTTCTACGCCGGCTCGGCCGAGCCGGCCATGACCCGCTGGATCGAGAAGCGGCTCTCCCGGGCGAAGGTCCGGCGGATCCCTTTCCAGGAGGGGATCCTGAGACGGAGGATCCGGCTCGTCGACTTGAGGCCCCGTTACCTCGCCTTTCTCAAGCGGTACGTGGACTGGTCCGTCTTGAAGAAGGCCCGGTTCCGGGTCGCCTACGATTCGATGTACGGGGCGGGCCAGGATCTGCTCGAGCGGCTCCTTGATGGAACCGGCATCGAGCTGATTCCTGTCCGGTCGCGGAGCTCCCCCTTAAGCAGCAGCCATCGGCCGGAGCCGATCAAGGATGAGCTGAAGGAGCTGGCCCGGACCGTCCGGCGGGAGCGGTGCCATCTGGGGTTGGCCACCGACGGGGACGCGGACCGGGCCGGCGTGATGGATTCAAACGGCGCCTTCGTCAGCTCCCAGGAGACGATGTCCCTTCTGCTCTGGCACCTCCTTCAGGATCGGGGTTGGCGCGGGATGGCGGTGACCACCGTCGCCGGCACCAACCTGATGGACCGGATCGCCGCCCGGTACGGCGTTCCATTGAAGCGGACCCCATTCGGGTTCCGCGGCTTCGCGCCGGAGCGGGACGGGCTCCTCGCGGGGCTCCTGGTCCTGGAGATGATGGCGATGCGCCGCAAGGGGCTGGCGGCGATCCTGTCGGAGCTGCGGGACCGGTTCGGCCGCTGGGTCTCCGGCCGGGCCGATCTCACACTGGATCGGCCGGTCGATCCGAAGGGGCTTCTTCGCTGGGCCGGGTCCGGCGAGGCCCGGCGGCTCAAACTCGGCTCTCCCCTCGGCGAGATCCAGACGCTGGATGGGGTGAAGCTGATCTTTCAGGACGAAAGCTGGCTCCTCCTTCGTCCTTCCGGGACCGAGCCGCTCCTTCGCATCTACGGCGAGGCCGGAAGTCGGGGTCGGCTTCAAGCGCTCCTCAATAAAGGTCGGCAGATCGGCAAGCGGATGACCGGAGTCTAAAGCCTTTCACCATGGATCAATCCCATATCCGGAACCTCTGCATCATCGCCCACATCGACCACGGCAAGTCCACGCTGGCCGACCGGCTGCTGCTTCGCACGGGGGCGATCACGCCGCGGGAATTCCGGGCGCAGCTCCTCGACGACATGGATCTGGAGCGGGAGCGGGGGATCACGATCAAGGCCTCCGCCGTCCGGATGTCGTACCAGGCGGCCGACGGGGAGAGCTACCTGCTGAACCTGATCGACACCCCGGGCCACGTCGACTTCTCCTACGAGGTGGCGAAATCGCTGCGGGCCTGCGAGGGGGCGCTTCTCGTGGTGGACGCCTCGCAGGGGGTGCAGGCGCAGACCGTGGCCAACCTCCACCAGGCGGCCGAGCTGAACCTGGCGATCATCCCGGTGATGCAGGCGCTGGTTTTCGACTCCGCCTTCGATCCTTACAAGGGGGTGGTGGTGTACGTCCGGCTGATGAACGGCCGGCTTAAAGCCCGGGAGACGGTTCTCCTCATGGGGACCGGCCGGACCCATGAGGTGCAGGAGGTCGGCCTCTTCACCCCGAGGGCCCAGCAGGTGGAGGGCCTCTCCTGCGGGCAGGTGGGGTACTTCACCAGCAACATCAAGGAGCCGAAGGAGATTCATCCGGGAGAGACGATCACCCTGATGAAGGCCCCGGCCAAGGAGCCGCTCCCCGGGTATCGGCCGATCCGCCCGATGGTCTTCTGCGGGATCTACCCGGTCAACCCCGGAGACTACGACCAGCTCCGGGACTGCATGCCGAAGCTCCAGCTCTCCGACGCCTCGTTCACCTACGAGCCGGAGACCTCCAGCTCCTTCGGGATGGGGTTCCGCTGCGGGTTCCTGGGGCTGCTCCACATGGAGATCATCCAGGAGCGGCTGGAGCGGGAGTTCGGCCTGAATCTCGTGGCGACCACCCCCAGCGTGGTGCACCGGGCGGTCTTGAGGGACGGGGAGGCGGTCGAGGTGG
>JACPXU010000064.1 GCA_016196375.1 Candidatus Omnitrophota bacterium
CGGCTCATCTCGGCCAGCTCCGGCTGGGATTCCTCTGCCTCCAGCGCCATCCCGCATGTCGCGCAGCCTCCCGGCTCCGGCTGGCGGATCTGGGGATGCATCGGACAGGTGTAGGTTTTCAATCCAGGAAACGCTCCTTCAGTTCCGCCGCCGGCACCATGCAGATCTCCCTCCTGCCGAACCAGCGGGTGCGGTTCCCGGCGACGAAATCGTAGAGGAGATCCCGGATCGGGGCCGGGATCAGCACGAGGGGAAACAGGAGAGGCCAAGGCCATCTCATCCTTCGGGCGATCTGAAGGGCGGCCGAGGATTTCGTGTAATGCCGGTCTCCTTCCACAAGGATCATCGTCGTGAGGCTCCCCGCCTGAAGGCCCAGCCGGTTTAAGGTCTCTTGGCCGGCGGCAGACTGCAGGGGGGCGAAGCGGAATCTCTTTCCCGGGTCCCTGCGGATGAGGAACCGGACCCAGAAGCAGCAGAAGTTGCATACCCCGTCGAACAGGATCAGGGAAGAAGAAAAGCCGCCCACCTTTGTCACGGCTCCCTCCTGAGCGTCACCGGCGGCAGAACCTCCCCCGCCAGGGTCCGCGACCACCAATGGCTCGCGGCCTTTCTCTCCTCCGGGGTGGTGAAGCGATAGCGGCACAGCCGCGTCCGGACGTATCTGGGCGGGGCGTGGGGGAACGCCAGGGGTGGTCCTGGATGCCGGACATCGCCGCGAACCACATCAGCCAGTCCAGCCGCAAATGGTAAGGGGCCACGATAGGGGGCCGGCGATCCACCGCCCCGGGTTTCGCCTTGAACTCATACTCCTGCCAGCGGGTCTGGGGGGTAAGCTCCTCCTCGCCGGTCCCCTCGACGATGATCTCGAACCGCTGGCGGGTGATGGAGCCGAATGCCCCGTAGGTGTTGACCAGGTGAATCGGGTTGAAGCTGAAGTTCATCATCTGGCCGGGAGAGATCAGGTTCTTGACCGGGCCGACGCTCAAGAGGGCCACGAGCCAGAGGAGCAGCCACAGGGCGGTCTGGTGGGCGGGGGCCGGCGGGTGGACGGGGGGAGGATGGAGGGGAACCCATCGGGCGAGGAAGGCGTCGTTGAAGCAGCTCAGGGCCAGGCCGACGGTCAGAGTGTTGAGCCAGGAGAAGTTCCCGCTGACGATGAGCATCCCTTGGAACAGGATTATCACGATCCCGGCCACCGCGCAGATCGGCTGCGGGGCGAAGATCCCCCAGGGGACGATGAGCTCGGCGAAATGGTTCGCCAGGACCCCCGCCCTGTGGCAGACGAGGGGGAGGTGGTGGAAATACCAGCTCAGAGGATTGGGGATCGGCTGCGTCTCGTAATGGTAGTAAAGGCAGGTGAGATCGCGCCAGCAGGGGTCCCCTCGAAGCTTGATCAGCCCCGCGCCGAACATCACCCTGAACAGCATCCATCTGAGCAGCCAGACCACCGCGGCGGGGGAGGCGGTCTCCCTCGCGCCGAACCAGATGGCGAAGAAGCCGGCCTCGAGGAGCATCGACTCCCACCCGAACCCGTAAAAGATCTGCCCCACGTTGACGATGGAGAGATACAGGACCCAGAGGATTCCCCAGGCTGCCATGGAGACCGGCGTGCCGAACCGCTCCGAAAGGCCGATGGCGGCCGCAAGGGAAAGGATCACGCCGATCCAGGCGACCATCTTGAAGAACCGATCGGAGTAATGGAGGAAGAAAAGGGACGGGGCCTGCTGGAACCGGATCTGTTTGAGGAGGACGGGAACCGGCAGCAGCCCCCTCTCCCCGAGGAGAGGGCAGAACTGCTGGAGGGCGACGAGGAAGGCGACCAGATACAGAAGGCCCAGCGAACGCTGGAAGCAGAATCGCGTCAGCCAAAAGGTCTGCGCCTCGGCGCCCATGCCTCCTAGTATACAGCAGCCCGACGGGGATTTCTCGAGGCGTACAGGTTCGCGTCGGCCCTTTGGATCACCTGCTGGGTCGCCTCCCCCGCCTCCATCTGGCTCAGGCCCGCGCTTAAGGAGACGGGCCCGAGCTTGACTGCCCAGGGGCCCTGGATGGACAGCCCGCGCAGCTTCTCGGCGACGAGGAGGGCCTGTTGGAGGTTCGTTTCCGGGAGGGCCGCGATGAACTCGTCCCCTCCGAACCGGGCCAGGATGTCGGACCGGCGCAGGCGCGTCTTTAGCTCTTGGGCGACCTGCTTGAGGACCCGGTCTCCCATCTGATGCCCCAGGGCGTCGTTGACCCGCTTGAGCCCGTTGACGTCGATGATGAGGCAGGAGAGGTTTCGCCCGTACCGCTTCGCCCGGTCAGCCTCCGCCTCCCACCGCTCAAAGAAGAAGCGCCGGTTATCAAGCCCGGTCAGCTCGTCGGTCGTGGCCAAGTGGCGCAGCTGCTCCGCCGTCCAGATCATCCCGCTGGTCGCCAGGCCCGCGAGGACAAGCACCGTCGCCACAAGGAGGCCAAGCCAGGAGCTGGGGACCAGCGGGTAGGTTCCGGTCTGCATCTGAAGGCTCCATCGGCCCCCTCCGAAGGAGATCGTCCGCTCGATGACCGGCCTGAGCTGGCCGCGGGAGGAGAGCTGCCAGCCCTTGGAACGGTACAGGAGGCGATCTCCCTCCGTCAGCTTGAGAGGGACCGGCTGCTGGGGCTGCCTTTTGAAGAAATCGACGAAGAGGGCCTTCAGATCGTAGACGGCGATGATCATGTTGGAACGGTTGGGCCTGGCGCGGAACGGCTCGATCATCAGAAGGAGGGGGTGGTTCTCCAGAAGGAAAGAGATTCGGGTGGAGGAGAGACCCAAGGTCGTCGAGAGCCAGGTCCGCCTCCCCGTCTCGCGGCTGAATTGATCCAGCTCCTCCGGGGTGACGGATGCCGGCGGGACCCACCAGGTGAATGAGCCTGTCTTGCGGAGGAGCCCGCCCCCGAGCAGATCCGGGGTATGGCCCATCGCGCTTTTAAGGAGCGCCGTCTGCTCCGCCTCGGTGAGGCGGGGGGCCTTGTCCACGGCGTCCCGCAGCAGGGTGAGGATCCTGCGCCGGTCCTCGATCTCTTGGGCGATCTGCTGGCCGGTTTGGCTCAAGATCATCTGGAAATCGCTCCGGGCGGAGCGGTCCGCCTGCCAGCGCACGAAGACCACGGTCCCCGCCCCCCCGATGCTGATCCCGAGGGTTACCAGGCAGGCAATGAAGATCCACCGGTAGATGGAGGAATTGAGAAGGATGCGCATCCAAGCCTCCCTTCACGTGTTATGATAGGGCCCGACCCCGCGGCAGCAACCCGGTGCCAGGATTAATCCTGGCACCGTTCCATAAGGCCGAGCCCAGATGTCAAAGAATAAAGGATCGCTGATGGAGTTCTACCCGGGCCACCCGGAGGTGCTCCTGGCCTTGTCCCTCTGCCTCGTCTTTCTTGTCGTCGGCCTTTCCCTGCCGATCGTGACCGTCGAGAAGAAGGTGTTGTGGAAAGAGGCCGAGAACACCTATTCGGTGGTCTCCGGGATCAAGGACCTGGCCCACCAGGGAGATTACTTTCTCGCGGCGGTGGTTTTCTTCTTCTCCCTGATCTTCCCGTTTGCCAAGCTGATCTCCCTCTTCTTCGTCTGGCTGGTGAGATTGAACCCGGATCAGCGGACCCAGGTCCTTCGCTGGCTTGAGATCCTGGGGAAATGGTCGATGCTGGACGTCTTCGCCGTGGCCATCCTCGTGGTTTTGGCGAAGCTGCGGACCCTGACCACCGTCGAGCCGCGTGTCGGCATCTATTTCTTCGGCGCCTCCATCCTGTTGTCCATGGTCACCACCATGTACATCGACCGGCTCGCCGGGAAATACGCCCGCCCTTAAGGTTTCAAGTCTACAGCGGGATGACATCCTCCGGATGCTCCAGGGCGATCAGCACGAGGAGATACTCCTTGAGATGCCGAGTGAGGAGGAAGTTGTGTCGGACGTGCTCCCGGCCGTTTTCCCCCAGCCGCTTGGCGTAGGCGGGGTTGTTGAGGAGCTGCTTGATGCAGAGGGCGGCCCCGTCGATGGACCGGCTGAGGAGCCCGCTGTATTTGTGGGCGATCTGGAGCGGGATCCCCCCCACGGCTGAGGCGACCACCGGCCGTCCCTTCCAGAGCGCCTCGCTCACCGTCAGCCCAAACCCCTCCCGGATCGATTTCTGGACGATCACCGCGGAGGCCCTCTGGAGGGCGTTGATCTCCAGGTCGCTGCCGGGAGGAAGCTCTAACACCAGGATGTCGGGATCCTTCCCCGCCTTCTCCCGGACCTCGGCGAGGACCTGGCTCCCTTCCGGATCATCGCTGGCCCCTCCTCCGGCCAGGATCAGCCGGCAGTCCACCGTTCTCTTGGCCAGCCGAAAGGCCTCAATGACGCCGAGGGGATCCTTCAGCGCGTCGAACCGGGAGATCTGCGTCACGAGCGGCTTGTCCCGCGGAACCCCCAGCCTGTGCAGGACCTCCCGGATCGTCTCCTCAGACAGATCCTCGTTCTTCTTGGCCAGCGGGTCGATGGAAGGGGCGATGAGGAGCTGGCGGATCGGGAGGGGCTTGGCAAACTGGGGGGCGGAGAAGATCGCCGCGTCGTATCGGTCGATGTACCGTCGGAGGAACCGCCAGAGATCCGCCTGGGGGTCCGAGACGTCCACATGGCACCGCCAGACCCACCGCCCCCCCTGCCTCGGCTTCTCCAGCACGAGCGCCGCCGGCTGTGGATCATGGATGAACAGGGCCTCCGCCTCGAGGGAAAGGGTGCGGGCGTTCTGGGCGTTGGTCTCCAGGAAGAGCCGGAAATCCTGACGGCTGAACTCGGCGGCTCGCCCGTGAAGCGCGTTGTGGAACCTCTTGGTCACCTGGAAGAAGGCCTCTCCTCCCTTGATCACCTCCCAGCGGCTTTTCAGCCCCAGCTCGTTGAGGAGAGGCACCATCCGGTTCAGGATCTCGGCCACGCCGCCCCCCACGGCCGTCGAGTTGACGTGGAGGACCCGTCGGCCCTTCAGGTGCTCGGCGAGGAATCGGATCTCGTCGAGCACCTGCCGGCCTACGATCGGTTCGTAGGAGTCGAGGGTGACGGACATCGTCCCTCCAGTTCCGCGGCCCGCTGGCGGACCAGGCGGAGGATCGTCTGGCGCAGCTCCTCCATCGTGTGGGAGTAAGGGTCCAGAGAGGCGACCGCCCGAGCGAGCCGCGCCTCTGCGCAGGCCTCTTCCAGCCAGAAGGAGAAGTCGTTCTTCCCCCGCTCGAGCCGGAGGCGCGATTCAAAGATGTGGTAATAGAGGCTGTTGATGGAGACCGCCTCCAGGGCCTGTGCGAAGCCGTTCAAGTCGCTCACCCGGTACGGGGTGGGAAAGATGACGCTGATCGTCCGGATGAAATGGAACGCCTCCTCCGGCCGGGCCCGGCGCAGGCCGGTGGGGGGGTGGGCCTTCAGGTACAGCTCGAGGGTCTGGGCGAGGCGCTCCCGGAGTGCCCGAATCGAGGAGAGCTGGACGGTGTCGATGCTGTTGAGCTGCTCCCCCAGCGCCTTCTCCCCCAGGACCTCGGTGACCCAGTAGGCGAAATCGTTGGGCGGCTCCGGCGTGAGGTACTGGTGCTCCTGGAGGAAGCGATGGGTGTGGTGGTAGATCACCGAGCCGGGGACCGCGCGCAGATATTTAAGGAGCTGGGGGATCGTCCTCGCCGCCAGGCCGGTCGCCTCCTGCAGCGACAGCCGGGTGCAGAATTGAAACGGCTCACGCGCCTGGGGAAGGGCCATACCCTATTATCCCCCGGGTTCCCTACTCCAGGGCGATCTCTTTGAGGTAGACGGTCCCGGCGTGCCCCGATTCCGGGAACAGGTCCCCTTCAAAGACGATCGCGATGGCGGCGAGCTGCTCGACATCCAGGAAGAACTCGTCGAGGGGAACCGTCGCCTTCTGCCATTGGGTGGTGAGCTTCCCGCCGGGAAGATAGCCGCCGATCTCCTGGGACTTCACCGAGTCTCCGATCTTGTCCCAGTGGCGGTCCGCCAGCCCCACGACGAACTTCTCATCCCCCTTCTCGCCCCGGACCCAGAAGGTGATCGCGTGGTAGCTCCTGCCATCGAGATACTTCTCCTCGGGGGATTTGAGAAGCGTGTAGTACCCGCACCAGCCTCCCGAATTGAACGGCCCGCCCCGGTTCACCTTCTGGTAGCGCAGCATCAGCACATGGGCCTTCTTGCCCTCCAGGGTATCCTCCCTGCGGCTGGCCATCGCCTTGGAAGGGGCCCGGATAAAAACGTTGGCCCGGTTCCCCAGCCGGTTGGTGATCTCCTCCCCCTCAAAATCATCCACCAACAGGGGAGCCGCAAAGGCCCTGCTCCACGGCGGCCCTGCGACGAGCAGCCATGCCGCGACGCCCAGCGCCCAGATTTTTCCTCGAGGTCTTCTCATCCTCTTTTCCCTCCTTCCGTTTCCAGATCGCCAAGAGCCGCTGGAGAAGCCGCTGAACCTCAGCAAGGGACTCCAGCCGATACCTGGCTCGGCTCAACAAGGTGTACGACCCAACGACCACGGTGATCCCGTGCCCCAGGAGGGCCTCGAAGGCCTCCTCATCGGTCTCGTCATCCCCGATGTAGATGGGCAGGATCTCCTTTGCGTTGGAGGTCACCCGATGCCGGGCCATCAGCCAATGAACCATCGTTCCCTTGTTCCACCGGACCGGCGGCCGCACCTCGAAGATCCGCTTGCCGGTCGTCACCCGGACCTGCCGCTTCACCAGAAACGGCTGCAGCGCCTCGTAGAAGCCGTTCTTGACGAGAACGGCATCGGCCGCAGAAGCGGACCGGTAATGAACGGTGAGGGTCAATCCCTTGTTCTCCACCCAGGCCCCCCGGATCGGCTGAAGGGCCCGCCTCAGGCGCCGGGCGATCTCCCCGAGGATCGGACGGCACGCCCGGGCCGCCGGGTTCACGTGGCGCAGCCGATCCCCCTGGAGCTCCAGCCCATGGTTGCCGATGTAGCACAGACCCGGGAGGTCCACCTTTTTCTTGAGGTCGGTGAGGCGCCGGCCGCTGATCAGGGCCACACGGATCCCTGGCTGAGAGGCCAGGAGCTCCAGGATCCGTTTGGTTTTCATCGGCAGATGGACCTGGGAGGGATGGTCGGCGAGGGGGGCCAGGGTGCCGTCGTAGTCGAGGAACAAGAGCAGGCCTCCGGCCTGAGACACCTCCCTTTTGACCATCGGCCATTTGGACCAGAGGGGCCAGTTCATTCGGGGGACCTGAGGGAGAGAGGTTCCTCTTGGGGGAGGGGGCGGATCCGGGCCAATTCGGACACGAGGTTGGCCGCCCAGCGATAGACGTTATACTCGTGGATCGTCTCCCGCATCCGGCCCATCCGCTCCTGCTGCTCTTCCGGATCCATCGACAGGGCGTAATGGATCGCCTCAGCGACCTGGTCGATGTCGTAGGGGTTGACGAGGAGGGAGTCCGGAAGCTCCCGGGAAGCCCCGGCGAAACGGCTGAGGATCAGAACCCCCCGGTTGTCGTTTCGGGCCGCCACAAACTCCTTGGCGACCAGGTTCATCCCGTCGTGGAGGGAGGTGACGAGGCACAGGTCGGCCGCCCGGCAGAACCTGGAGATCTCCTCGTGGCTGTGGTGCTTCTTCAAGAAGAGGATCGGCCTCCAGCCGTGGTTCTGGAAACGCCGGTTGATCCGCTCCGCTTCCGCCCCGAGCTCTTCCCCCAGATCGTGATAGCGCTTGATCAGGGTGCGGGAGGGGGCCGCGATCTCCACCAGGCTGAATTTCCCCTGGAAGAAAGGATATTTTTCCAAGAAGCGCTCCACCGCCCGGAACCGCTCGGCGATCCCCTTGGTGTAGTCAATTCGATCCACCCCGATCCCCAGGTACTGAACCGTCAGCCCCAGCTCTTTGAGGAGATGCTCTCTGCCCGATGGCGTGGAACCGGGCGAAGGGGCGGGGTCAGCCGCCGGCTCCTCCGGAGCGATGCTGATGGGGAAGGGCTTGACCCAGGTGGTGAAGCCGCCCCGGTTGATGGCGAACCGCTCCCAGTCGATCCGGGATTCCAGCATCCGGTCCACCGTGTCGAGGAAATTGTTGCAGTGGAACTGGATGTGGAAGCCCAGGAGGTCCGCCCCGAGCATCCCATGGAGGAGCTCCCGGGCCCAGGGGCAGATCCCGAAGGCCTCCGGGTTGGGCCAGGGGATGTGCCAGAAGAAGGCGATCTTGGCGTCGGGCCGCTTTTCCTTGATGAGGCGGGGCAGGAGAGCGAAGTGGTAATCCTGGACAAGGATGCAGGGGCTCTCGGTCCCCTCCAGATCCTCCAGGGTGGCGGCGGCGAATTTTGCGTTCACGCGGCTGTACTGGACCCAATCCTCGGCCCGGAAAATCGGCCGGGTGTGGGCGATATGGCACAGGGGCCAGAGGCCCTCGTTGGAGAAGCCGTAGTAGTACCCTTCCTCCTCCTCCCGGGTCAGCCACAGCCGCCGCAGGGTGTAGAGCGGTTCCTCCGGGGGGACCTTGAGTCTCCCCTGGGGATCGGCGGTCTCCACATCGGCGTCTCCAGAGCCGTGAGCGATCCAGGTTCCCCCGCAGGCCCTTAGGATCGGCTCCACAGCCGTCACCAGCCCGCTGGCCGGCACGATGCACTGGATCTGGCGGCCCTGTCGGGTGTGGAGGTACGGCTCCCGGTTGGCGACGACGACCAGGGGCCGCCCGTGGAGGACCGCCTTCGTATGTTCCTTCAGCCGCTCAGGGGTCCACCGGGACTCTGCGGCGTTGCGCAGTCGAGCCTCCTCCCCCGCGGCGGCCCGCGCTGCGGTCAGGCTCCTCGCCATCTGGGTCACCTCGCGCGTCAAGGGGGCGAACAGGTGCCCCTTCGGCAAGGAGTCCTGCTGCGTCATCTCGCCCCTCCTGGCCCTCCGGATCCATTCGGTCATCTTCACGATCGATGCGAAGATGCTCCACCGGATCACCAGGACGCAGATCAGCCAGATCACCAGGATCACCGGCAGGAGCCGGGCGACCTCCTCCCACCAGAGACGATAGATCTCCATGGTTAGAGACCTGTGGCGATCTGGTTATAGACCTGTTGGGCGGTGTCCACCGCCGGCATCAGCGACTTCCGTGCCTTGACCTTCAGCTCGACGGCGCTTCGGGTCAGCGGTTTGACGGTGATGGTCACGCGGGCCCCGTTGACGTAGGCCCGGATCTCCCCCCGGCTGGGGTCCTCCAGCGTCACCTGGCCCATCTTCTTCGCGACGGCCAGCCCCTGCTGAAAGACGAAATCCTTCGGGAGGTCGAATTGATTCTTCACCGAGTCGCGGCTGGCGGCATAGCCGCCGGCCGCCCCCGCCCCGACCAGGAACAGGGCACAGCCGCTCATCGCCAGAGAAGCCGCCAGGAGCGTGGCGACTCCCAGTTGATTTGCGCCTCTTGTTCTCTTCACCTGGGCCTCCTTTCTTAAAAGCGAACCCCCACCCCCGTCCCCCCGCCGAAGTCCGGACTTCCATCGGTCAATCCGGCGAGGAGGTAACCGTTGACGCTCACCGACGAATTCACCCGATACACTCCGGAGAAGACCGCCTCCGCAGGGGGATCCGCTCCGGAGTTGGATTTCGTCCCCCCCTCGAGGGAAGCGTATCCGGTGAACCGCTCGGTAAAAGGATAACCGATCCCCGCGGCGTAATCCAGCCGCGTCGACTCGATCGTCGAACCGCTCGGCTTATCCCGCAGCACCAGCTCCAGGCTTCCAAAGGTGATGAAGCCCCCCAGCTTCTTCATCAGCTCGGTGCCGAGGCCGACATCCACCCGTCCGGTTCCCAGTCCCTTATCCTCGCTGGCGGTCGGAAGCTTGATCCGGCCCGTCAGATCGACGCTGGGTCGCGCCTCCGCTTCTTCCAGCCAGAAGTATTTCCCTTTCAGCTGAACGTCCCCCAGCCCTTGGGCGTCGTTCGGGATCGCCCCTCGGGCCGGCCGGCTTTCCCCGACGGTGACGCCGGCCCCTTTACGGAACAGGTAGGGGACGGTCACCCCCACCTCCCCTTTTTCTCCACGATACTTAAGGGTCTCGAAAAGCTCCGTTATGGTGGTGTCCGTCCCCGTTCCGTAATCGCCGGTCGTCACCGCCGCTCCCGAGTTCGAGATCCACTGGCCAGGCGGCGGATTCATCCCCGCTGCCTGGGTCTCCTCAGCCAGCGCCTCCAGCGACGCGCCTGCCACCATTCCCAATACAGCCAAGATCACAGCCCTCTCCCGCCAGATCCGTTTCATCTCTCACCCCCTTGTCTCTGTTGAAGTTCAGCGAAGCGACTTAAAGGATTCTCCTCCCCTCTCGGCCCTTTCGGGTCGCTCCGGACGCAGATGCTCCAACCTCTCCGGGCGGCCATGGCGCTCCGCCCGCGCCCCCTCCTCCGACCCGCCGGTCCGCTCCGTCGTGGAGCGGTTCGCCACCCGCAGGGTCGCCTGATGGGCGCGCTTCACGTCGCTGATGACCGGCCCGAGCTTGAAGCCGAGCTCCTTCGATATGTTTCCCCAGCCCCTCCCGTCGGCCCGCATGGAATCCAGCTTGGTCAAGGCGTCGTTGAGGGTCGGATAGGTCTTTGGATCGGTCTTGACCAGATGCTGGGCCATCGAGAGCTCGATCGAGATCTCGCCCCATCCCTGGCCCTTGTCCCGCATCCCATCCACGGTGCTGGCCGGGACGTTAAACTGCTTGGCCAGGGCGTCCACCTTGGATTCCTTCGGTGCAGCCGGCGCAGCCTCGTCCATCTCCTTCTCCCGCGCCTCCAGCTGATTCTCGTCCGTCGTCGCCGCGGTCTGGGTCTGGGCTGCGGCGCTGCCGTAGAGCGCCATGCCGATCAGAAGCGCGCCGATCGGTCCCCACACCATGAGTCTCAGATTCTTCCCCATCTGACACCTCCTTCTTTTTTCGGCTCTTCACCGTTTCGTGTGGGTGATTTTCACGGTTTTTCAAGGATCTGGGATGAAAGAGGTGAGCACTTTGAGCTTCAAGTACTCGGGGTCTCGGATCCCATAGGCCCTGCGTTGAATTACCCGGATCTTGTTGTTGAG
>JACPXU010000075.1 GCA_016196375.1 Candidatus Omnitrophota bacterium
ACGGTTCCTTCAGCCATAATGCACACTCCTGTTGGTGCCAGGCACTACAGTGCCTGGCACCGTTAGATTTTTTATTTCAATGCTTCGGCGCCGCTCACCACCTCGATCAGCTCCTTGGTGATGGCGGCCTGCCGGACCTTGTTCCGGACCAGGGTGAGATGCCGGATCATCTCCGAGGCGTTGTCGGTGGCGTTCTTCATGGCGATCATCCGGGCGCTGTGCTCCGAGGTGAAGGCCTCCAGCAGGATCCGCCTGAACTCGGCCCCGAGGAACCGGGCGACCAGCTGCTCCGCCGCCTCCTCCAGGTTCGGCTCGACGATCTGCCGCTCCGGAATCCGGCCGGCTTCCTCCAGCGGCGGCCTCTCCGCCGGCAGGAGCCGCTCCACCACCGGCTTGAAGCGCAGCGCCGAGAGGAACTGGGTGTAGGCGATCCACCAGGAGGAGACGGTCCCATCGAGGTAAAGCTCCTTGAGCCACTGGAAGAGGGAGTTCACCCGGCTCGATTCGTAGCGGCCGCCCCAGTCCAGGATCTCCTTGACCCGGCCGATCCCGCGGCGGGCCAGGGCCCGGCTTCCCTTCTTGCCGATCGCGATTACCTGCGTGGACGGATTCTCCCGGAGGAATCGTTCGGCGGCGCTCAAGAGCCGCTCGTTGTAGGTCCCGCACAGGCCGGTGTCGGAGCTGAGAACGACTAAACCGGTGGGAGCCTTCATGCCGCGAATGTCGTTCTCATCCTCGCGAAAGCGAGGATCCGACTCCCCTCTGGATTCCCGCTGGAGCCTGCCCTCGGCCACGACCGAGGGCGGGAATGACAGCGTCACACCTTCTCCCAGCAGCGGATGCTTTAAGCCCGGGTGGGCCTTGAGGAACCGCTCGGTGATCCCCTTGAGCCGCTCGGCGTACGGCCGGAAATCGATCAGCTCCCCCTGGACCCGGCGCAGCTTCGCCCCGGCCACCATCTGCATCGCCTGGGTGATCTTCTGCGTGTTCTGGACGGAGCGGATCCGCCGCCGCAGGATTCTTAGGTTCTGCATGCTAGGTAGATCCTCACTTTCGTGAGGATGACTCCGCCTTCAGCTTCTGAATCGCTTCCTTGAGCTTTTGCTCCACCGCCGGCTCGATCGCCTTCCTGGCCCGGATCTCATGCTCGATGTCCGGGTAATTCTTCTTCACGAAGTCAAGGAGCTCTCTCTCGAACCTCCTCACCTCAGCCGTCGGGAGATCGTCGAGGTGCCCCTGGATGCCGGCGAAGATGCCGATCACCTGCTCCTCGAGCGGCATCGGCTGGTACTGGTCCTGCTTCAACAGCTCCACCATCCGCTCCCCGCGGGTCAGCTGCGCCTGGGTCGCCTTGTCCAGCTCCGAGCCGAACTGCGCGAAGGCGGCCAGCTCCCGGTACTGGGCCAGGTCCAGCCGCAGGCGTCCCGCCACCTGCTTCATCGCCTTGGTCTGGGCGTTGCCGCCGACCCGGGAGACGGAGAGCCCCACGTTGACGGCCGGCCTCACCCCGGCATAGAACAGGTCCGGCTCCAGATAGATCTGCCCGTCGGTGATGGAGATCACGTTGGTCGGGATGTAGGCGGAGATGTCGCCGGCCTGCGTCTCGATGATCGGCAGGGCCGTCAGGGATCCCCCGCCCAGATCCTCCCGGAGCTTGGCGGCCCGTTCCAGGAGGCGCGAATGGAGGTAGAAGACGTCGCCCGGATAGGCCTCCCGCCCCGGAGGCCGCCTCAAGAGGAGCGACAGCTCCCGATAGGCCTGGGCATGCTTGGAGAGGTCGTCGTAGATGACGAGGGCATGCTGCTTGTTGTAGAGGAAATGCTCCCCCATGGCGCAGCCGCTGTAGGGGGCCAGATACTGCAGGGGGGCCGGATCCTCGGCGGTGGCGCTGACGATGATCGTGTGGGCCAGGGCCCCTTGCTTGGCCAGCATCTCGGTCACCGCCACCAGGTTGGACAGCTTCTGCCCGATGCAGACGTAGATGCAGACGACCCCGGTCTCCTTCTGGTTGATGATCGCGTCCAGGACGATCGCGGTCTTGCCGGTCTGCCGGTCGCCGATGATCAGCTCCCGCTGGCCCCGGCCGATCGGGATCATCGCGTCGATCGCCTTGAGGCCGGTCATCAGCGGCTCCTTCACCGGCTGCCGCTGGATCACGGAGGGGGCGCCCCCCTCGATCGGGCGCTGCTCCTCCGCAGGAATCGGCCCCTTGCCGTCGATGGGCCGGCCCAGGGCATCCACCACGCGGCCCAGGAGCCCCTTGCCGACCGGGACCTGAGCGATCTTGCCGGTCCGCTTGACCTGGTCTCCATCCTTCAATCCCCGGTCCGAGCCCAGGATCACGGTGCCGACGGAGCCGGCCTCCAGGTTCAGGGCCAGCCCCATCACCCCGCCGGGGAACTCCAGGAGCTCCCCCGCCATGCACTCTTCCAGCCCGTAGATCCGGGCGATCCCGTCTCCCGCCTGCAGGATCGTCCCGATCCCTTCCATCTTCAGCTTGGGCCTGTACCCCTCCATCTCCTGCTGCAGGATGGAGGTCACCTCTTCCGGTCGAATACTCATATTAAGCCACCTTCGCCTCTAAAAGCTGCCTCCGTATCTTCTCAAGGGATCCCTGAACCGACCCGTCGAACAGGGTGGAGCCGACCTCGATTCGGGCCCCGCCGAGCGACTTCGGATCCACCCGCCGTTCCAAGATCACCCGCTTGCCCAGCCGGGCCGCCACCCCCTTGGCCAGGGCCTCCGCCTCCGCCGAGGAGATCGGATGGGCCGTCGTGACGGTCCCCCGCAGGATGCCCTGATGCTCCTCCGAGACCTTCACCGCCTCCTCCGAGATCGCGGGGAGATGATCCGTCCGGTCCCGCCTCAGGAGGAGCTCGATGAAGCTGGCGGTCTCCGGTCCGATGGAGCTGGAGAAGATCCTCGTCAGGAGGGACCGCTTCTCCTCCTCCCCGATCTCCGGCGATCCCAAGAAGCGCTTCAGGTCCCTCGATCCCTCGTAGGTCTTGGCGATGAGCCGAAGCTCCTCCAGACCGGCCTCGAGCCGGCGGGACCTCTCCAGGACCGCGACGAAGGCCTCCCCGTAACGGCGGGCCACCACCCGGTCCGTCATCTCTCGCCGACCTTGTTGATCTCCTGGATGAAGGCCTCGATCATCCGGCGGTCCGTTTCCTCATCCAGATTCTGCTGGAGCACCTTATGGGTGACCTGGATCGCCAGATCCACCACCTGCTCCTTCAGCTCCACCCGGGCCTTGGCCACCTCCAGGGTCACCGCCTCCTTGGTTTTCTCCAGGGTCGCCCGGGCGTGGACGCGGGCATCCTCCTCGATCTCCATCCCGATCCGGCGGCCCTCCTGGATCGCCTGCTGGATCTTCACCCTGGCCTCCTCCTCGATCCTCTCCAGCCGCTCTCGGTACTCCCCCTTCAGCTTCTCCAGCTCCCCCTTGGCCTCGTCGATGCCCCGGAACTCGGCGGCGATCCGCTCCTTGCGCTCGTCGATCATCCTCAGGAGCGACCCCCAGGCGAACCTCTTCAGGATCGCCAGAAGGAGCAGGAAGGCCAGGATGTTGACGACGAACTGAGCCAGCAGTTGCATAACGCCCCCCTATAGTCGAGCCGTTTTCATTCGAAGCTCAGATCTTCAGCAGGCCGAAGCCGAACAGAAGCACCGTCACGAAGACGTAGATCGTCAAGGCCTCGATGAAGGCGCAGCCCAAGATCATCGCCGCCTGGATCTTGGCGGCCGCCTCCGGTTGCCGGGCCATCGCCTCCATGGCGGCGGCCACCGCCCTGGCCAGTCCAGCAGCCGAGGCCATGGCGGCCAAGGCCAGGCCGAACGGCAATCCAAACCCCAACACCACCTTCGCCCAATCCACAGCGTGCTGTTCCATAATACCTCCCTTATGTCATCCTCGGGCTTGACCCGAGGATCTGATCCCCGCTTTCGCGGGGATGACGCTCCTTATCCCCGTGCTCCTCATGGGGCAGCATCATGTAGATGTAGATCGTGCTCAACATCGTGAATACGAGCGCCTGCACCAGCGAAAAGATGATGGCCAGCAGAACGAACGGCAGGTGAAACGGAATCCCGATCGGCAGGTGGGACCAGGCGAAGGTGAGGGCCCCCAAGGTGACGAACACCCCCAGCAAGGTATCCTCCCCCATGATGTTCCCGAAAAGCCGCAGGGCCAGCGACACCGGCTTGACGATCTCGCCGATCCCATGGATGAACAGCATCAGCGGCGACAGGAGCCACCCCACCGGCTCCCGCGGCTGGCCGATCATGTGGTCCAGGTAGCCCAGCAGTCCCAGGCGGCGGATCCCGGTCCACTGGACGTAGGCGAAGACGCAGAAGGCCAGGGCGAAGGTCATCTCGAACCGGGAGGTGGGGGATTTCAAGCCCGGCACCAGGCCGGCCAGGTTCATGCTGAGGATGAAGAGGAAGAGGGTCCCGATAAAGGGAAGGTACCGCCGCCCCTCCTCCTTCCCCAGCACCCCGCAGACCAGATTGTCGAGCCCCTCGATGATCGCCTCCAGCAGGATCTGCCGCCGCCGGCCGGGCACCAGGGTGGCGGCCCGCGCCACCATCGCCACCCCGCCGCCGACCAGCCCCACGATCAGGAAGGCGAAGATCCCGTTCTCCCAGGTATGGAGGAACTCCACGATCGGCCCGTGGCCGGCCCAATGGGTGATCAGGGTGATGAAGTTCGGGATCTCCGGCGGATGGGCCGCCGCCCCGGCCTCATGCATTCCTGGAGATCCCCAATCCGACCAGGCTCAGGCTGAAGCCGGAGAGCCACCCCAGGGGGGAAAGGCGCAGAACGATCAGGAGGAAGGCGAGCGCTCCATAGAGCCCGATGAATTTCGCCGTCAGCCAACCGGTCAAGATCCAACCCTTTTGCTTCGTCATGAAACAGTGAACCGCCTTGGTGAGGCACCAGGCGTTCGCCAGCCCCCAGGCGGCGCCGACCGCCAGCCCCAGGACCCAGGCCCCGTCCGCCCAGACCGCTCCCGCCGCGGCCGCGGCGGCCGTCAGGCTAGCGGTGACGATCCAGACCTTCCTTCCCATGGCCGTCTTCTTCTACGTTTTTGTCTAGGAAAGTCCCTTTTGGGACTTCTTCCGAGGTCCGCCGGATCAGCATCCAGGTCTCCCGTATCCCGGCGGCGAATCCGGCTCCCAATCCGATGAGGGTAAAGAGAGGCCCGCTGTGGAGCAGCCGGTCCAGGACCCAGCCGATGGCGCAACCCACGACGGGGGACAACCCCAACGTGAGCGGGATCGACAGAAGCGTCCCGACCTGTCTTAGCCACTGTCCGGTGGGTTCTCTCATGCGGCTTTACCCGCCCAGTTTCCGGCGGGCGTGAGAGTGATCGAGTATAACAAAATCTTCCTGCGGCGTCATAGTCTTTTCTTCCTCAACAGGTTCTTATCCTTGAAGAAGTTCCCGGGCCCATCGGCAGAACCGTTCCGTGAGCTTAGCCAACTCGGCGGCTTCGGACATCGTGACGGCTCGGTCTTCATACTCGATGAGATGCTTTTCATGGAGGATGCGGCGAAGGGTTTCCGCCTTTTGCTTGGCGTCCGGGACCTTGACCAGTGAGGCCAGCAGATGGGCCGCCGCCTCGTGGTCCGGGTCGGCGGACCGCTCCTCGGTGTAGTAGACCAACACCGCGTCACAGGCCGAGATGGCGCAATGGACCGCGTTAAGGCCCACGGCGTTCCAGCGCCCCGCCTGAGAGGCCTGTCGCATGGACTCGAAGAATTCGACGGCTTTCTTCAGATAGATCTCCGCGGCCGTCCGATTGATGTGTCGGGTTCGGTTACGTCGCGCGGCCATGGAGGAGATTCTCCAGCGGCTGACCGAAGATGAGCCGATGGGATTTAAGGATGTTTTGGAAGAGGGGCAACCGCCTGAACTTCCGCCGGGCCTCCCGGAGGGTGTTGACGTACGTCGCCGGGGTATTCCCAAACTCGTTTTCCACCGCCGCTGAGAACCGAGCCAGCGCGTCCATCACCCGACGCTTTGCCTGCTCCGATTTCACCAGGATGACAAGGTCGATGTCGCTGGTCGGGCGCTCCTGCCTTCGAGCGACGCTTCCGTAGACCGCCACAGCGACCACCTGCCTCTTTAAGCCGGCGGGGAGCGCCATCCGCAAGCGGTCGAAGGCCCGCTCCGCGGCGGCCCCTTCCTGACGGAAGAGGGGACGGAGCGCCTGTTGGATCAGATAATGGGCGTCTCGAAGGGAATAGACGAAATTGCTCCCCACCCTCCGGAACTCCAGCAGCGTCTCTTGGTGCAGCTCTCGGAGCGCCTTGTGCGCGGTGACCGGATTCATCCCGAGCTGGAGGGCAATCCGGCGGCCGTTCCACTCCCCGCCCCTTCGGCAGAGGAAGCGCAGGATCCGCACCTTGGCGGCGCTGTTGAGGATCGTGTCCAGGGGCTGGTGGAACCGCATGGCTGTTTAGTATATTAAACGTCTGTTTAGTTTACTAAACAGGATATGCCGCCCGGGGCGGCCCTGTCAAGGATTTTTACGCCTGGACGGCGAGGGCGAGGAACCGCCGGCCCGCGGACTCGAACTCCCAGAGGGTCAGGACCTGCGCGGCGGCGGCATCCAGCCGGCCCAGGAGGGCGGCGGCGATCAGCTTCGGCAGCGAATGCTCAAACGGCCGCCCGTTCCAGAGGCGGATCACCGGCGCCGAGGGCCGGTACGGCAGCCCCAACAGGGCGTCTTCAAAGAAGAGGGAGGGAATCCCCGTCTCTTTCGGATCGGCGGGATACGGCAACAGAGCGATCCCGGCGGACTCGATTCCCCACCGTTTCTTCTCGGCCGCGACGAATTCCTCCAATCCGGCGGCCAGCGTCTCAGGCCGATAGAACCGGACGGCGAGCTCCTCCGGGATCACCAGGAAATCGGTCGCCCCGGGAACCTCCCGGGCCGGCCCCGCCTGCTCCGGGTAGCGGCCGATGAACTCCTCCGGGCTGAGCCGCACCTTCTCCTCCAACCCCGCGGCGGGGAGGAGGGTGACCTCGGCGTACACCTCGCCGGGCCGGTTCCGGTGATTCTGGATGATCCGGATCGAGTAGCGCCCATTCCTCGCCGCATCTCCCGCGGCGCCCTTGGCCTCCAGGATGAACAGATTGGAGAAATCCCAGCCGGCAGGCGGATTCTCTGGATCTGTGGTTCGGTAAAGATTCCGGCGATCCCCTGTTTTGGGAAAGAAGGCCAGGCGCGTGATGGAATAATCCCTGTCGTGGTTCAGCAGGGCCAAGATCACCTCGTTGTAGCTGGCATTCGGATTCTCATGCAGCAGCTTCTCTCCTTCTTCTAAGCCAGCTTTGGCGGCTTCGGCTGAAGGAGGCCTCACCACCGGCCGCTGGCCGGCGGCGGGCGGGTGCAGGGCATCCGCCAGATCCTCTTTTGCCTTCGGGTCCGCCTCCTCGAGGCCTGCCGGGCGCAGACCAAAGGCAGGCCCGGGCAGGGCGAGGCCCAGGGTGAGCAAAAGGGCCAATGTTCTGGTTAGAAAACCAATTCGGTTCATCGGGTTAGCGCTCTCGGATACTACAAGTTTACACGATGGCTGGCCGGATGCGGTAAGAAATTAATTAAGTTTGTCTACGTTAACAACTATCTTCCCAGGATATCCTTCCAGTAGAAATGGTGGGTTCCCCAAACGAAGCCCCGGCTCTCCGGGGATCTGGAGATGATCGCCGCGGTTTGGACGGAAGGCCCGAAATCCTTCATCGCCCGAGAGAGGGAAGAGGCATGTTTTGGGAAAATCGTCAGCGCGCTTTTGATCTCAAAAAGGTGGAACCTTTGACCGTATTCCACGAGCAGATCCACCTCCAGCCCATCCCGGGTCTTGAGATAGTACAGAGAAGGCATCTGTCCCGAATGGAGGAATCTCTTCAGGAAGTCCATGACGATCATGGTCTCAAACAGGGCTCCGAAGCTGGGGCTCTGTTTGAGGGTTTCCTCATTGTCCTGCAGGCCCAGAAGAAAGGAGGCCAAGGCGGTGTCGTTGAAATAAAGCTTGGGGCTCTTGACGAGTCGTTTCCCCATGTTTCTGTAATAGGGATAGAGAAGGTAAACCTGATAGCCCGTTTCCAGAATGGACAGCCAGCGGCGGGCCGTGGGGACGCTGATCCCGATCTCCTTGGCCATCTCCGATAGGTTGAGAAACTGACCCGTCCGGGCGGCGCAGAGTCTCAAGAATCTCTCGAACTGGCTGAGGTCGCCCACTTGGGTCAGGTTCCTGACGTCCCGTTCCAGATAGGTCGAGATGTAGGAGCCGCACCAGAGTTGGCGATCCACCGATTTCTTGCTGGCAATCTCGGGGTAGCTCCCTCGCAGCATCAGATCCGTCAGGGAGGGCTTCGCGGCCGGCTTCTTGAGATCGAAAGAGGTCAGCCTCCGAAGCCAGGCGCCTGCCTCTTGGGTCTCCTCTCCCCTTCCGATCCTCTCCGAAAATGAAAACGGCAACAGGGAAAGCACCGCCACCCGGCCCGCCAGGGACTGGCTGACTCCCTGCATGAGGACGAAATTCTGCGAGCCGGTGAACAGCCACTGGCCGGGCCTTCGCTTTTCGTCAATTCGGGTCTTGATGTAGGAAAGCAGCTCCGGGACGTATTGGATCTCATCGATGATGACCGGAGGGGCGTTTCCCTCGAGAAATCCCAGGGGGTCTTCCTTCGCCTTCATTCGGACATCCGGATTCTCCAGGGAAACGAATCGGTGGGTCTTCTGGAAGAGGTGCTTAAGGAGCGTTGTCTTTCCCGACTGGCGCGGGCCGGTCACCACGATTGCGGGAAAGGTTTTCTGCGCCCTCCGGATGACGCGGGCGAGCATGCGGGGAACCATGGGCACAGATTAACCCTTCAAATTTAATATTTCAAGTTAAATATTCAGCCTATGGGAAGCGGCCGGCCGGCAGGGGGAAGGGAAGGGCGTTGGCCGAGAGGGTGAGCCAGATCCCCGGCCAGAGGCCGACGGCGAAGAGGCCGACGGTGCACAGGCCCAGGGCCAGCCCCAAGGAGCGGGAGCGGGGGATCGCGGGAGCCCCGGCCGTCGGCGGGTCCAGGTACATCGCCTTGACCACCTTCATGTAGTAGAAGAGAGCCACGACGCTGTTGACCGCCGCCACCACCGCCAGCCCGACGGCGTTGGCCTTGAGGGCCGCCCCGAAGATCCAGAGCTTGGCGAAGAAGCCGGCCATCGGCGGGATCCCTGCCAGCGAGAGGAACGACACCGCGATCATCGCGGCCAGGAGCGGCTCCTTCCGGCTGAGGCCGGAGAAGGCCCCGAGGTCTTCCCGGCCGCCGGCGTTGCCGACGGCGATCACCCCCACGAAGGCCCCCACGTTCATCAGGAGATAGGCGAGTAGGTAATAGAGTGTCGCGGTGAGCCCCATCGGGGTCGCCACGGCCAGGCCGATCGCCATGGTGCCAGCCTGCGCGATCGAGGAGTAGGCGAGGAGCCGCTTGACGTTGGTCTGGGCCAGGGCGGCGAGATTTCCCACCGTCATCGTCAGGATCGAAAGGAGCACGAGGAGATCCGGCCAGAGCCCGAGCTGGGGGGAGATCCCCACCAGGAAGACCCGGACCAGCAGGGCGAATCCGGCCAGCTTCGGACCCAGGGAGAGGAAGGCGGCCACCGGCGTCGGGGCCCCCTCGTAGGCGTCCGGCGCCCACATGTGGAACGGCACCAGCGCTACCTTGAAGCTTAAGCCCACGAGGAGAAAAAGGAGCGAGATCGAGGCGGCCCAGTGGGCCTGCGCCATCACCGGGGTCAGGCGGTCCGCCAGGCCGGGCAGATCCATTGTGCCGGTCAGGCCGTACAGGAGCGAGATCCCGTACAGGAGAACCCCGCTGGCGAGGGATCCGAAGAGGAAATATTTCAACGCCCCCTCGGCCGAGAGGGATTCCCTCTTCAGGAACCCGGTCAGCAGATACGAGAAGAGGGAGATCGTCTCGAGCCCGACGTACACCAGGGCCAGGTGCTGCGCCCCCACCACCAGCATCAGCCCTACGGTGGTCAGGAGGAGCAGGGCGTACAGCTCCCGCCGGGCCTTGACCTCCTGCCGGCCGTATCCCATGATGCTTAAGGTGACGAATCCGATCGAGACCAAGATCAGGAGCTGGAAGAAGAGGCTGAAGCCATCCTCCTTCAGGAGGCCGTAGAAGAGGGATTGGGGAAAGGGCCTGGCGCTCCAGGCCAGGAGCTTCAGGTCAAAGGCCGCCGCCAGGAAGGCGAGGGTGATGAGGCCCAAGAGGCGCGGGGCCCGGACCCGGGGGAGGACAAGGAGCAGCAGCCCGCCCCCAGCGACGACGATCTCCGGGAGGATCCCGGCCAGGTCCCCGCTCATCCGCCGGCTACCAGCCGATGTTGCCGCCGAGGCGAAACAGCAGGTTCGTCAGGGCCGGCGTTTGGAGGGCCAGGATGCATCGGGGATAGAGCCCGATCCAGAGGATGAAGATCATCAGGGGAACCAGGGTGAAGATCTCCCGACGGCCGGCGTCGGGGAGGCCGGACCATTGGGGCTTCAAGGGGCCGAGGAGGATCCGCTGGAGCATCAGCAGGAAATAGGCGGCCCCCACCACCAGGCCGGAGGCCGAGGCGATGGTGATCGCCGGATGGGTGGGGAAGCAGCCGAGCAGGGCGAGGAACTCGCTGACGAACCCGGAGAGCCCCGGCAGCCCCAGCGAGGCCAGCGCGAAGAAGCTGAGGAGCCCGCCGTACACCGGGATCTTGGCCCCCAGCCCGCCGAAGGCATCCAGCTCCCGGGTGTGGGTCCGGTCGTACAGGATGCCGACCAAGAGGAACATCCCGCCGGTGATCATCCCGTGGTTGAACATCTCCAGCGCCGCCCCGTTGAATCCGGTCAGGTTCAGTGCGCTCAAGCCCAACAGGACGAAGCCCATGTGGCTGACCGAGGAGTAGGCCACCAGTTTCTTGAAATCGGACTGGGCCATCGCCACCAGCGCCCCGTACACGATGTTGATCAATCCCAGGATTCCCATGATCAGGCTGAATCCGATCGCCACGTGGGGAAGAAGAGGGAAGCTGATCCGGAGGAACCCGTACCCTCCCATCTTGAGCAGCACCCCGGCCAGCAGGACCGAGATCGGCGCGGGGGCCTCCACGTGGGCGTCCGGCAGCCAGGTGTGGAACGGGAAGATCGGCACCTTGATCGCGAAGGCGAGGAAGAACCCGAGGAAGACCCACCACTGGGCGGCGGGCCCGAGCTGAAGCCCCTTTCCGATCAGCTCCGGGATGGAGAAGCTGTGGGCCGGGGAGCGTAAGTAGCAGGTCAGGATCGAGAGGAGCATGAAGACCGACCCGGCCAGGGTGTAGAGGAAGAACTTGATCGCCGCGTATTCCCGGCGGGGCCCGCCCCAGATCCCGATCAGGAAATACATCGGCACCAGGACCACCTCCCAGAAGATGTAGAAGAGGAACAGGTCCAGCGCCAGGAAGGTCCCCAGCATGCCGCTCTCCAGCAGGAGGTAGAGGAAGAAGAACTCCTTCCGGCGCTCCGGGATCGTGGTGGAGGCCACCGCCGCCAAGAAGCTTAAGAGGGCCGTGAGGAAGACCAGCGGCAGGCTGATCCCGTCCAGACCGAGGTGATACCAGGCATGGATCGGGCCGATCCAGGGGACCGCCTCCTCCCATTGGAATCCGGGGGCCTGCGGCTGGAAGTGGAGGGCCAGCCAGCCGGTCAGGATTAGGACGAGGAGGGTGGCCCCGTTCGCCGCCGCCTGGATCCATCGGTCCCGCTCCTTGGGGATGAACAGGATCGCCAGCCCCGCGGCCAGCGGAAGGAAGACGATGAGGCTTAGGAGGTGTCTTGCTAGGAAAGCCATCGCAGCACCGCAAAGAGTGTAAGGGTTCCGGCGGCGGCGATCAACAGATAGTTCTGCACCAGCCCCGTCTGGATCAGGCGCAGGGCCGCTCCGGTCCGGCCCACCGCCGCCGCCGCGGCGTTGACCGCTCCATCTACGATCCTCTGGTCAATCCAGCCCTTCACCCGGCTCAGGGCGAGCCCGGCGTTGCCGGTCTCGTTCACCGCCCCGTCAATCACGCCGGCGTCGAAGGAGAAGGCCGACCGGGCCAGCGCCAGGACCGGCCGGATGATCAGCCGGTCGTACAGCTCGTCGATGTAATACTTGTTCGAGACGATCCGATAGGCCCAGGAGAGGGAGCCGCGCACCCGGGCCGGCGCGAGCTGCCGCCCCAGGCCGTACCGCAGGATTGCCAGGGCGATCCCGCCGACCGCCACCCCGATCGCCGCGAGCTGAATCCAGGCCGGCCCATGCTCCTGGTGAGCGGCGCCGGTTTCGATCCCGAGGAAATGTTGGAACCGGTGTCCGGCGAACTCCGTGCCGATGAACCCGATGCCGATGGCGCCGAGCATGAGGAGGATCAAAGGAATGGTCATGACGAGCGGGGATTCGTGCGGATGCGCGTTCGCGGGAATGACATGGGGTTTCCCGGCGAAGGTCAGCACCACCGCCCGGGTGATGTAGAAGGCGGTGAGGAAGGCGATGGAGAGCCCCAAGATAAGGAAGGGCGGCCCGGAACCGGCCAGGCGCCTAAGGATCTCCTCCTTCGACCAGAACCCGGAGAGGGGCGGGATCCCGGCCATCGCGATCGCCGCGACGGTGAAGGTGAGCGCCGTCACCGGCATGGAGCGCCAGAGGCCCCCCATCCGGGTCACATCCTGGTGATGGACGGCGTGGATCACGGAGCCGGCCCCGAGGAACAGGAGCGCCTTGAACCAGGCGTGCGTGACCAGGTGGAAGATCCCGGCGAAGGCGGAGCCGGCCCCCAGGCCCATCATCATGAACCCGAGCTGGCTGATCGTCGAATAGGCGAGGATCCGCTTCAGGTCGGTCTGGGTGCAGGCGATCGTGGCGGCGAAGAAGCTGGTGATCCCGCCGATCGTCGCCACGGCGAGGAGGGCGTTCGGGTTCGGCAGGAACAGGGGCAGCGTCCGCGCCACCAGGTAAACGCCGGCCGCCACCATCGTGGCGGCGTGGATCAGGGCCGAGACAGGGGTCGGGCCCTCCATCGCGTCCGGCAGCCAGACGTGCAGGGGGAACTGCGCCGATTTCCCCGCCGCCCCCCAGAAGATCAGGAGCGCCGCCGCCGGCGCCCAACCCCCGAGGGCCGCCCCCTTCGCCGCCAGATTCGTCAGGCTCAGGTCGCCGGCCCGCTTGGCGATCAGCAGGATCCCGGCCAGCAGACCCAGGTCCCCCACCCGGGTCGTCAGGAACGCCTTCTTGCCGGCGTTGGCGGCGGCCGGCTTCTCGAACCAGAAGCTGATCAGAAGGTAGGAGCAGAGGCCCACCCCCTCCCATCCGATGTAGAGAAGGAGGAGGTCGCCGGCCAGGACCAGGGTGAGCATGGCGAAGAAGAAGAGGGAGAGGTAGGCGAAGAACCGGCTGAACCGGGGGTCGCCGCCCATGTAGCCGATCGAGTAGAGCATGATCAGCCACCCGACCACCGTCACCACCAGGCACATCGTGATCGACAGCGGATCCGCCTGGAATCCGACCCGGATCGGATGATCGCCGAGAGGAAACCAGAGGAGGGAGGCGACACGGCTATCCTTTCAGCAGCTTGATCTCGTCGGCGGAGATCGTCTGCCGGTGCCGGAAGATCGTCAGGATCAGGGCCAGGCCGACCACCGCGCCGCCGGCCGCCGTCCCGATCACGAAGAGGGCCATCACCTGTCCCAGGCCGGAGGGCTCACCCCAGATCCGGTTGAAGGCGACCAGGTTCAGGTTGGCGCTGTTCAAGATCAGCTCGATCGACATCAGGATCCCGATCGCGTTCTTGCGGGTGAGCGCCCCGAACAGCCCGATGGCGAAGAGGCCCGCCGAGACGGCCAGGAGCTGCGGCAGGGGAACGATCATTCCGGGTCCTTTTCCTTCCGGGCGATCACGATCGCTCCGACGAGCGTCCCGAGGAGAAGGATCGACAGCAGCTCGAACGGCAGCAGGTAGATCGAGATGAGAGACCGGCCCAGGGCGCTCAAGGGGACCGGCGCCGGCGGCGGCTCCTTCGGGGAGGGGGAGGGCCATCCGCTGGTCAGGAAGATCCAGCCCAGGCCCAGCCCGACGGCAAGGGCCAACGCCAGGGAGATCCCGGCCTGCCGGTTGAAGCGGGGCTGGGTGGGGCTGGCGATCTGGGCGGTCAGCATGACGCCGAAGATGATCAGGGTCAGGATCGCCCCGACGTAGATCAAGAGTTGGCTCACTGCCAGGAACTCCGCTTCCAGGAACAGGTACAGGACCGCCACGCCGAACAGGGCCAGGGCCAGCCCCAGGGCGGCCCGGAACAGGTTGCGGGCGGTCACCGTGATGGCCGCGCCGATCAGGGTGGCGCAGGCGACCCCGTAAAAGGCGGCCCGGGCGGCCAGGTCCAGCGGCCCGATGGAAGGATTCCCCGGCGACATGGCGAACATTATACTATAATGACCCTTCCATGGCCGATCCCCGAATCCGAACAGTCGCCTCAAAGACCCTATATAGAGGAAGGGTGGTCCGGCTGACCCTGGACAGGTACCGGACCCCCGCGGGGGAGTCGTTCCGCCGGGAGACGGTCCGCCATCCGGCCTCGGTGGTGATCCTCCCGATCCTTGAAGGGGGGCGGGTCCTCCTGATCCGGCAGTTCCGCCACGCGCTGGAGCGGACCATCCACGAGATCCCGGCCGGCACCAGCGAGCCGGGGGAGCCGCTCCTTGCCTGCGCCAAGCGGGAGCTGGCGGAGGAGACCGGCTACCGGGCCGGCCGCTGGAGGCGGCTGCTCCAGTTCTACCCGGCGCCGGGCGTCTCCACGGAGCGGATGGTCCTGTACCTGGCCGAGGGGCTCGTCCCCTTGAAGCATCCGATCCCCAAGGACAAGGATGAGTACATCACCCCCTGCGTCGTCTCCAAGGAGAGGGCCGTGGCGATGGTCCGGGAGAATCAGGTGGTGGACGCCAAGTCGATCATCGGGCTGCTGATCGGGCTGGGAAGGGTCAGATGGTGAACCCGACGTCGGACCTCCTCCAGAGGATCCAGCTCCTTTCGCGACGGGATCCCCGCTACAAGCCGGAGGCCTACCTGTTCGTCCTGGCGGGGCTGCACTTCACAATCGGGCAGCTGCCGGAGCCGCGCCACATCAGCGGCCAGGAGCTGCTGCAGGGTCTGCGGCTCTACGGGCTGGACCAGTTCGGCCCCTTGACCGCGCGGGTCTTCGAGCACTGGGGCATCCACCGCACCGAGGACTTCGGCTACATCGTCTTCACGCTGGTCGAGAGCAAGCTGCTGCGCAAGACGGAGGAGGACACCCTCGACGACTTCAAGGAGG
>JACPXU010000060.1 GCA_016196375.1 Candidatus Omnitrophota bacterium
CTCTTTGTCAACGGGAAAATCAGCGACGAGCCATTTCCTTATACGCCCCGACCAAGGTGTTCCAGACCGCGGCCGGATCCTCCGCCCTGAGGCTCGTGTAGGCGGCCCCGTAATAGCTCCAGGCGGCGAAGTTCCGGATCCCCTCCTTGTAGCCGGCCTCGATCGCCTCCCGGATCCTCGCCTCCTCCCCCTTGGGGATCCTGAAGTTCAGGATCCAAAGCTGAGGCTCCTTCCCGAACCGGGCCGCCAGCTCATGGATCCGCCGGGCGAACCGCCCGACGAAGGGAGCCACGTCCGACTGGTGGGGCCGCCAGTACGGGTCGGTGCCGAGGATCTCCAGCGATTCGATCGCCGCCACCTTGGCCCAGTCGTTCACCGTCGAGGAATGCTCCACCGGGAGCAGGCAGACGCTGGCCTTGAGGCCGGCGGCCTTCGTGGCGTCGCAGAGGAACCGGATGCATTCCACGAGGGAGTCCTCCTTGAAGGCCCGCGCCTCCGGGGTCATCCGCTCCGGCAGCGGCGAGCCGGCCTTCTGCCGGAACCTCTCCTGGCAGGCCGGGCAGCGGCAGGCCCACAGCTTGGGGTACGAATCCCCCTCCGGCTCCGGGTAGATCATGAAATGGGGCTCATCCCAGAAGAGGCAATCGGCCTTGAGCCGTTGCGCCGCCTGGATCCATTTGAGGAGATAGTCCCGGAAGGCCGGCTGGTTCGGGCAGGCGATCGGGAGGGAGGCCCCGAGGGAGTTCACCTGCCGGAGGGCCATATCCTTGGCCACGAGCGAGGAGTAGGTCTCCCCGCCGAAGGCCTGGCCCACCCCCCAGGGATCGAGCCAGACCTCCATCCCCAGGGCATGGGTGATTTCGACGATCTCGATCATCGCCGGCTGATAGAATTCCAGGTCCTCCTCGCTGAAGGTGTGGACCACGTAGGTGCAGCCGGCCTCCCGGATCGCCTCCAGATCCTCCCTGACCCGCCAGGGGATCCGGTTGCCGTAGTAGCTAACGCCCAGCTTCAGCACGGCACCTTCACCACGGTGCCCGCAACGGTGCCAGGCACCGCGGTGCCTGGCACCAGTTAGGACTATTGCAATTATGACAATAAATATGCATAATCAATGACTATGGGGAGACCTCGAAGAATCCAATTTGAAGGCGCCTTCTACCATATCTACAACCGAGGGGTCGAGAAGCGGCCGATCTTTATGGAAGAACGCGACCGCAAAATGTTCCTCCAGTTTCTGGCCGATGCGGTTTCGGAATTTCAACTCAGACTGATTGCTTATTGCTTGATGGAAAACCATTATCATCTTTTCCTGCAAACGTTAAAAGCAAACCTCCAGACAGCCATGAAGAACCTTCAAGGAAAATACGCCCAGTATGTCAATTTCCGATATGAGCGCGTCGGGCCTCTTTTCCAAGGCCGCTACAACAGCCGGCTCGTTAACGCGGATCAATATGCCCTAGCACTAACCAGATACATCCACAGAAACCCTTTGGAAGCCGGCTCGGTACAAAAACTCGATGACTACCCTTGGTCAAGCTACCCCTCCTACAGCGGCAAAATGCCGATTTGGAATTGGCTTGATGCGAGCTGGCTGCTCGGACAATTCGGATCCGAGACAAATCGCGCACAACAGAATTTCATCCAATTCCACGAGCAAGTCCCGACCCACTCTGAATCTAGCGTTCTCGCCCACGCCTCAGACCTAACTGGCGTCAGACCCTCGAGGGTCTGACGCCAGATCATTTTTTCCACACCGTCTTTCCCCGAATGATTGTTTCCATCACTTGATGGCTCTCGTCCCAGAGGACCAGGTCCGCCCGCCGGCCAGCCTCCAGGGTTCCCCTTTCCCGCTCAAGGCCCAGGGTCCGGGCCGGATTCAAGCTGGCCATCTGAATCGCCTGCGGAAAGGAAACCCCCATCAGCTTCATCGCGCGGCGGATCAGATCATCCATGAGGAGGGTCGTTCCAAACAACCGGGGCTCTTTGCCTTCCTCGCGGTACCAGGCGGAGCCGTCCACCGAGTGATAAGGCCGGCCATCGTACCGATACGTGCCGTCCGGAAGGCCGGCGGCCGGCAAAGCATCGGTGATCAGCACCAGCGCCTCGGGGGATAAAACCCCGACGGTCCAACGCAGCAGGTCAGGATGCACATGCACTCCGTCCGTGATGATCTGCGCGGTCACACCATGGTCCATCAGCACCGCCCCCAGCGCTCCCGGCTCCCGGTGATGCAGCCCCCGCATGGCGTTGTACAGGTGGGTCACGTGCCGGATCCCTTTGCCGAAACCAACCCGCGCCTCCTGAAACGTCGCTTCCGTGTGGCCAAGAGAACCAATGGCGCCCGCATCGGACAGCAGCGGCAAAAGCTCCAGCGCGCCCGGCAATTCCGGCGCCATCGTCATCATCTTGAGCCTACCCTTGGATACGGTCAGAATCCCTTTCAGATCGGCCTGATCAGGCGGCCAGATCCGGTCCGGGCGGATGAGGCCGCCCCGGTGGGGATGGACAAAAGGACCTTCGACGTGAATCCCCAGCACCTCGGCCCCGCCGTCGGGCCGGCCGACCCGCTCCGCGGCCAACTCCAAATGCCTGTTCGCGCTGATCTGACGGCGGACCATGCTGGTGGCCAAGTAAGCGGTCGTGCCATGCTGAGCCAACGTCCTACCGACCGCCTCCATCGATTCGACGGTGCCGTCCATCAGGTCCCGGCCGCCAGCGCCATGCAGGTGAAGGTCGATCAATCCCGGCGTCACCCAACCGTCCACAGACCGGGACGGCTCTTGAAAATTACGGGGGGCTCCAACGGCAGGGCCGGCGTAAACCACTGTTTCCCCTTCGATTCCTACCGCACCCTGTTCAAAAATCTCTCGAGGGGTAATGATTTTCCCAAGCAACCAGACGGTGCCAGGCACTGCAGTGCCTGGCACCAGAGGGTCTGGCACCGGTTCAGCCGACGGTGGAGCCACGGGTCAGCCCCTCGATGATGTACCGCTGGAAACAGAGGAAGACGACGATCACCGGAAGGGCCGTGATCGCCGAGCCGGCCATCAGGTGGACCCAATCGACCCCGTGGAGGGACTTGTACAGGGCGAGGCCGACCGGGAGGGTCCGCATCTCGACCGTGTTCGTCAGCAGGAACGGATAGAGGAAGGTGTTCCAGGATCCCATGAAGGTGTTGATCCCCGCCACCGCCAGGGCCGGCTGGGCGAGCGGGATGATCACCCGCGTGAAGATCTGGAACTCCGAGGCCCCGTCGATCCGGGCCGCCTCCTCCACCGCCATCGGAAGCTTGGAGATGTACTGCCGCATCAGGAAGATGTTGAAGGGGGCGACGAGGTTCGGCACGATGAGCGCCCAATAGGTGTTGAGCCAGCCCAGGTGCTTGAGGAGGATGAAGACCGGCACCATGAGGACCTGCGGGGGGATCGCGATCGAGCCGATGATCATGAAGAAGGCCAGCTTCTTGAACGGGAACTCCCGCCGGGCGAAGGCGTAGCCGACCATCGTCGAGAAGAGAAGGTTGCCGAAGGTGACGACGAGGGCGATCCCGAGGGAGTTCACGGCGTATCGGCCGAAGGGGCCGCTGATCAGGACGTCCCAGTAGTTGTTGAGGGTCCAGTCCCGGAAGAGGAACCGGATCTCGTCAATGACAACCGTCCCGGCCCCCTCGTCGAAGCTCAGGACCAGATCCTCCGCCTGCCGCTCCGGCAAGCCCGGGCTGAGGAGGGAGAGGTTGAAGGCCTTCATCGGGATCCGGACCGTCTCCCAATCGGTCGTCAATCCTCCCCGGAGGAACTGGGTGATCGGCAGCGACGTCTGCCGCCCCTTCAGGTCCACCAGATCGACGGTGAAGCTCTCGCCCCCCACCTGCCCCTTCACCCGGAACTCGAGGAAGGCGAACTTCCGCATGTCCTGGGCGATCCGGGTGAGCCAGCGGGCGGCGCCCCCCTCCTGCCGGCGATAATGGATCGCCATCACCCGATTCTGCCCCGGGACCGGCTCGGCCGGGAGGAACTCCTTCTCGACGGAGGCATCCCCCATCACCTCCGCCTCGATCGGCCCGCCGATCGAGTTCAAGGCCCCCGTCTCAAAGTCGGCCACGAGGACCTGCTGGGCCCGCTGGAACAGGGTGCCGGTCGGCTTGAGGGAGGTGGTGAACATCAGGACGAGCGGCGTCAGGGTGAGGACCAGCATCACGGTCAGGGCCGCCACCGCGCCGGCGACGATCAGCCGGCCCCTCATCCCTGCTCCTCCATCTTGAAGAGCCGCATCTGCGCCCAGGAGAAGCACATCGTGATGAGGAACAGGATGTAGCCGACCGCGGCGGCCCGCCCCATATCGAACCGATGGAAGCCGGTCTCGTACAGGTACCAGACCACCGTGGTGGTGGCCCCCAGGGGCCCACCCTGCGTCATGGCGAAGATCTCCGGGAAGACCTGGAAGGCGTGGATCGTGTTGATGACGGTGGCCAGAAGGATGATCGGCTTGAGCTGCGGCAGCGTGATCGCCCAGAACTTCTGCCACTCGTTGGCCCCGTCCATGGAGGCCGCCTCGTACAGCTCGATCGGGATCGTCTGAAGGCCGGCGAGGAACAGCACCATGTAGTAGCCGAAGCTGGCCCAGACGTTCATCATCATGATCGCCGGAAGCGCCCACTTCGTGTTCAAGAGCCAGCTCGGGGAGGGGACCGGCAGGTGGAGCGTTTGGAGGAGCCGGTTGACGAGGCCGCCGGGGGAATAGAGGTAGGTGAAGATCGTGGCGATCACGATCACCGAGGTGGCCACCGGCAGGAAGAGCCCCGCCTGGTAGAGCTGCTTGAAAGGGACCTTGACGTTGATCAGGACCGCCGCGAAGAGGGCCAGCACCATCGTGGGGGGGATCGTCCCGCCGGCGAAGAGGACCGTGTGCCAAAGGGCCCGGAGGAAATCCGGATCCTTGAGGACCTCCCAGAAGTTGCCCAGCCCCGCGAAGGCCATCTTGGAGCTGAGCAGGTTGTACCGGCAGAAGCTCAAGACGAGCGAATGGAGAAGGGGGGTGAGGCTGAAGGCGAGGAAGGTGATGAGCCAGGGGGAGAGGAAGGTCAGGCTCACCCCGATGCTGGAGAGGGAAAGCCGCGCCGTCCCCTGCGGGCCCTTCCGGCGGCGAAGGATCCAGGCCCCGATCCCCAATCCGGCCAGGAGCGCCAGGAGGGTCGCGAAGACGGCGGCATCGCTCAACCTCCCCTTGACCTGCGGGGCCACGAGGAGCCGGTTGATCGAAGCGGTGACCTCCTTGAGGGCCTCCTCCGGATCCCGGTTGCTGAGGATCACCTCCTCCACCACCCGGGTGATCCGCTCCTGCATCTTCACCCACTCGGGATGGGCGGGAGGGGCCACGGCGGTCCGGACCTGCTCGAAGAAGAGCCGCTGCTCCGGATGGGCCCGGTAGTAGGGATGATGGATGGCCGACTTGACCGTCGGCGTGATGTTCCGCTGGGCCTCGACGATGGAGATCGCCTGCTCCTCCTGGACGAGGAACAGCATCAGCTTGAGCGCCTCCTCGGGATGGCGGGAGGCCTTGAGCATCACGAGGATCTCCCCGCCGGCGAAGGAGGCCGGCGTCCCCCGATCGGAAGCCGGCTTGGGCAGGATCCCCACCCCGAAATTCAGGGTCGGGTTCATCCGGGGGATCAGGGAGAAATTCCAGGAGCCGGAGAGCTGGATCCCCACCTTCCCCTCGGCGAAGAGCTGGTTCACCTGCGGCTGGCGCTCGACCAAGGCGTAGGCTTTAAGCGACTGGTAGAACTTGAGCGCCTCGACGGCCGCCGGCCGGTCCAGCAGGCAGCGGCTCCATTCCTTATCCAGGATCTCCCCGCCGTTTCCCCAAAGGAAGGGGAGGAACTCCTGCCAGGGGGCGTAGGCCTCCCCCACGTGGAGGCCGATCCCGTAGAACTCCGGCCCCAGGGCCTTCACCGCCTTCGCCGCCCGACGGAGATCCTCCCAGGTGGAGGGGGGCTGATCCGGGTTCAGGCCGGCCCTGGCGAAGAGGGCCCGGTTGTAGAAGAGGATCCGGGTTCCGGCCAGCCAGGGAACGCCGTAGAGGCGGCCCTGATAGGTGGCCGGATCCCAGAGGAGGAACTGGTCCTTGACGGGGGTGAGCGGCTCGGTGAGATCCTTGAGGACGCCGGTGGAGGAGAACTGGGCCACCCAGTCGGTCCCCAGCTCCGCCACGTCGGGGGCGTTGCCGGCGGCGATGGCGGTGATGATCTTGTCCAGCCCGTAATCCCAGGAGAGCTGCTGGAACCGGATCCTGATCCCGGGATTCTGCCGCTCGAATTTGTCCAGGAGGGAGCGCATCAGCTCCTCCCCGACGGAGAGCTCCCAGAAATCGAGCGTCACCTCGTCAGCCGAAGCCGCCGGGAGTCGGGCGCCGGGAGCGGCGAGCAAAGAAAGACCCAGCGCGACGACTCCCAACCCCCAGCGCTTCAGAGCGATCCGTTTCATAAGCCCCCTAGTGTAACTCGGCCAGAAACGATTGACAAGGCGTCGATGGAACCCGGATAATAGCCTCGTGAAACCGCAGCTTTTGATCGCCTGCGACTTCGACGGCACCGTGACCCGGCAGGACACGCTGGTCGAGATCCTCAACCGGTTCGGTTCTCCCCGCTGGCGGGAGATCCAGGAGAGGGTGGTCTCCGGCGAGCTTTCGATCCGGGAGGGCCTCGAGGCCGAGATGCGGACGGTCAAGGCCTCGAGCGAGGAGCTGCGATCCCTCCTCCGGGACCGGGTGGAGGTGGATCCTGCCTTCCACGCCTTCCTGAAGAGGGTCCGGGCTCACGGGATTCCGCTGGTCTGCTTGAGCGGCGGTTTCGATCTCTGCCTGGAGACGGTCCTGACCCAGGTGGGGCTGGGGACCCTCCCGTTCCTGGCCAACCGGCTGGTCCGCAACAACGGCTCCTGGCACGTCCAGTTCCCCTACCCCTCCTCCACCTGCTCCGCCTGCGGCCACTGCAAAGGGGACCCGATCCGGACCTGGAACGGGCAAGGGTACCGGACGGTCTTCGCCGGCAACGGGGTGACCGACCGGTGCGCCGCCCGCCTGGCCGGGCTCACCTTCGCCAAGGATGAGCTTCTCGCCTGGTCCCGGGCGCAGGGGGTTGAAGCGGTCGGATTCTCCACCTTCGCCGACGTGCAGCGGGAGCTGGAGGACCGGCGGTGGCTGTGAGAGCCGTCGCCCTGCTTCTGCTCGCAGCCTGCAGCCTGCAGCCGGCCCCCGCTTTCGCTTCCGTGAAGCAGGAGGTCACCGTCACCGCGACCGTCGCCTCCTTCGGCGGCTACACCTTCACCGACTCGGTGGAATTCACCGTGACAAGGCCCGGCAAGCAGCAGGTGGGCAAGATCGTCGTGGACGGCCTCTACAACGGCGAATATCCCTGGGTCATGCGGGTCTACACCGACAACCAACAGTTGAGCGGCGTCACCGGCCTGGGGCAGCGCCCGAACCCGGCCGGGCTCATCTCCCGGGACGGGCGTTTCTCGCTGCCGATCGAGATCCGCTCCCTCTTCCTCGGAGAGAATGTCTCCCGCCGGATCCCTGACCTGAACGAGCCGAAATACACCGACTGCATCGTGATGGGGATTGACCCCCGGAACGCCTCCTGGGTGGCGGGGGGAGACCGGATCCTATTCACCGAGGACGACAACCCCCTCGGAGACACCACGGTCCGCGCTCCTTTCGAGCTTTCCCTCTGGGTGGATGCCTCCGCCTCGTCGGTCAAGGGGGCCTACGAGGGGACCCTTTACATCGAGATCGTCCCCGCGCCATGAAAGAGCAGCGGGGGAATGCCTGGAGGCTGAGCCTGCTTTTGCTCACAGCCTTGAGCCTACAGCCCATCGCCGCTTTCGCCGTCGAGGTGGAGCCGCCGCGGCTGGAGCTGACGATCCCGGCGGACCAGCCGACGGGGGGGAGCCTGGAGGTCGCCAACCGGTCGGGGAAAAGGGTCTCCGTCCAGGTGAAGACGGGAGGGTACCGATTCCTGCAGCCGGGCCTCGAGCTGCCTTCCGCCCAGGGCTGGTTCTCCTTCGAGCCCTCCAGCTTGATACTGGGGCCCCAGAGCTCCACCCGGGTGAACTACTCGATCACCCCGCCCCCCAACGTGGCCCAGGACGCGGCCGGGGAGTACCTGGCCGCGATCCTGATCGATGAGCGGCCCGCCGGTGAATCGGCCGCCGCATCAGGATCCAAGGTCACGATCGTGCCCCGCTTCGCCATGCCGGTCTATCTGAAGATCAAAGGACGGGAGCTGATCCAGGTGGAGATCGGGGATCTCTCCCTCGAGGGGGATTCCTCCTCCCTCAAGGTGAGGACGACCTTGACCAACCAGGGAACGGTCCATATCCGGCCCGCCGGGGCCCTGACGATCCTGGAGCAGTCGGGCAAGACCGTCCAGACCGAGCTCTTGGGCAAAGGCCTCCCCCTTCTCCCCACGGCCCGGCTGGAGATCCCGGCGGCGGTGCCGCTGCCGCCTCCAGGCCGCTATCGGGCGGTGGTCACCCTGGAAACCGGCCCCGGGAAACTGCTCCAGAAAGAGAAAGCCTTCGAGGTCACTGCGGACCGTCAAGTCGCCGTGAAAGAGATTTGACACGAGTCGTGCAAAGGGCCACCCGCAGGGGTGCGGGGTGAGCCGGCCTGGGTGGCCCGAGCGGCCACGGTCCCCCGCCGGGGTCCTGTCGGGGGGCAGCCCATCTCCGGCATCGGGCCTAGGTGGTTGTCTCATTCTCACTCTCTTTGGTTAAGAGCTGCGTGGAGGGGCCAAAACTAACGGTGATCTCCATGGAACGCGTGCAGTACAGCTTAGGTTCCCATTCAACAGGGCTACCCCTCACCCGTCGGCCCTGCTGGCGGCGATGGGCGCCCGCCCCCCGCCACCCCGGCGGGGGGAGCGAGGGCCATCGACGAGCGAACGGCCTCGGTGGGGCCGTTCGCGTCCGACGAATCCCCGCCCCCGAGGGCGGCCTGGAGACCGCTGCTGCGTTTTGCATGAGGCGTGATTTGATCCCTAATCTCCTGCTGGTCGTCCTCAGCCTGCTCTTGATCGTCCCGCCGGCCTATGCCCAGAAGAAGCTGCATATCGTCTCCGTCGCCTACGACCCGCACGCCAACCCGACGGAATCGGTGAGATTCACCGTGACGGTGAGGAACAACGACAGTACCTCCGAGTTCGCCGAGGTGGACGTGACCTTGACCAACCTGGACACGGAGCGGGAGTCCACCTTGACGCCGGTCCTCACCACGAGCAGCAACATCCCCGCGGGGGGAACGGCGACTTTGAGCCGGAGCTACACCATCGCCGCCGGCATCTACACCGTCTCCTTCCCCCTCTACGATGGGAACGGGGCCAAGGCGGACCAGATCAACGGAAAGTTCCCTCTCCACATCGGGACCGAGACGGAGTCGATCCGGGTCTTTCCGGAGGCGATCCACCTGGGATCCCTCCCGCCGGGGCGGATGATGCATCCGATGCCGATCACCGTCTCCTGGAACTTCTACCGGTTTAACCGGATGCGGCTGGACGTCCCCTTCTCCATCCGGATCTACACCGACAACGCCGCCCGCTACCGGGGCGTCCCGGGGGCCATCGAGAAGACGGCCACGGGGGGCCTGGTCTCCATGGACGGCAGGCACGTGATCCCCCTCAAGGTCTGGAGCTTAAACTTCGGGCCGGACATCCAGGAGACCGGCTGGGACGCGGCGCTGGCCGGGCCCCCGCCGGTGGATGAGGATGATTTCTGGATCGGCCCGCCCCTTCTGGAGGATAGGCGAAGCTTCGGTTCGGCCGCCTGGGTCCGGGTTCCGGACCTGGCGGAGATGACGGCGAACCCGTTAAGCTGGCGGCGCCTGATCGGACAGGAGCCCCACGACACCCGGTTCGCCTCCGATTCGAACGTGACGGGGGACTTCACCCTGAGAAGCCCGTTCACCTTTTACCTGGCGACGGAGACGGGCCCGACGGCCGTCGAGGGGCAGTACGCGGCGACGCTGATCGTCGAGCTCTGGAGCCCATGAGAGCGATAAGAAGGTATGCCATCAGCCTTCTTTTACTCACCGCTTCCAGCTCACAGCTCACCGCTGTTTTTGCAGAGGAGCTTTCGCACGAGCAGGCCCTCTCCTTGAGCCGGGGGGATTACCTATACCGGCAGCGGCAGTTTGAGCTGGCCCTTCAGGAGTACGGGCAGCTGCCCAAGACCCTCCAGAAAAACCAGGTGTTCCGGGAGCGGGTGGAGGGCGGCCTGGAGGCCCTGTACCGCTCAAGAAAGAAACCGGGCCGGCGGGCGCCGGCCGCCGGGGCCGCCGCCCGCGCGGTCACGGAACAGGTGCGGGTGGTCCGCCGAAAAGAGGATTCGGACCGGAATTCGGACCAGAGCTTCGACGGCGACGGCCTTCAGGTGAACGAGCATCTCACGGGGCGGATCCCGATCCGGGGGGAGCTGCAGGGCCGCTTCGTGATGGACCTGGATGGCTTCAAGGACGGCCATAACGATCTGCGCTACCGCACCCTGCTGGCCGACCTGTTCGAGGGCCCTTCCCATTTGGGGATCGGGGACAGCGCCTCCTTCCGAAGCCCCTACTTCCTCCGGGGGTCCCGGCTCCGGGGGATGGATCTCCTCCTGATCGGGCCGGTCCACGAGTTCCAGGCGGTGGCCGGGGCTTACCCGTTCTGGCTGGAGGAACGGGACGAGTACATCTATCCCAGGACCGTCTGGGGCCTCCGGGACCGCTGGCGGCTCTTCGACGACCGGCTCCGGTTCGGGGGCAACCTCATTCAGACCCGGGACAACGAGAAGGTCCGGACCATCGACACGGCCAACCAGCCGCGCGACAACGTGGTGGTGAGCCTGGATCAGGAGCTGAAGCTGATCCCTGAGGTCTGGTTCCTGAAGGCGGCCGAGAGTTACAGCGACACCGACGACAACCTCCTCTCCAACCGCTTCGGCGAGAACACAAAGCTGAAGGACGCCTCCTTCATGGTGGAGTCGCTCATCATCCAGCCCTGGGTGAGGTCCACCAGCCGCTTCGAGCGGACCGGGCCCGATTTCCGGCTGCTCGAGGACATCCCCTCCGGCGGGGTCACCACCTCCAAGGGGATCACCGCCGACCGGCAGTTCGTCCAGGAGACCCTCGATTTCTCTCCCTGGGGGCCGCTGGACCTGGACCTGGAAGGGAGCTGGATGCGGAACAACCTGGACGACGACGACAACATCGGCGAGATCCGGCAGAGCTGGGCCACCGCCAACTTAAGATTCCTGACCCCGTTCGGCTGGCCGCGGCCGGGGATCCGCCAGACCTGGACCGACACCGTCACCGTTCCCGGCTCCGTGACCCGGCCCTCCCAGACCCGGAATCTGCAGACGGAGTTTGAGCTCTCCCGCCGGCTGCTGTCCGTCGACTGGACCGGCTTCGCCGACTACGAGGTGGAGCATCCGCTCAAGGACAGGAACAGCTTCGACGAGGAGGAGCGCTGGTCCCTCGGCACCCGGCTCTCCAGGCCGCTGGGGGAACGGCTCCTGGTGAACGGCCGGTACCAGTTCCAGGAGTTCGATGAGCTGTTCGATGAGGTACGGGAGGATGGGATCCGCCACGAGGCAAGCGGCGGAGGATCGCTTCGCCTCTGGTTCAACGCCTCCCTATCGGCCCAGTACACCTTCCAGCACGGCAAGCTGATCGACCCCGGCGGGACCCGCCTCGTCCACGCCGAGGAGCACGCGGGAACCCTCGGCTTCAGCTGGCCCTACAGCCGCGTGAGCCGGGACCGCCGACGGAAGCTCTCCTTCTCGCCCGGCGTCACCGCCCACTTCTCCGATTTCAGCAAGGGGCTATCGAGGCGCCCCCTCCTCGCCGGCCGGCTGGGGCTGCAGCTCGAGGCGATGCGGGACTGGAAGCTGGAGCTGATGGGGGAATTCCGCTACGACAAGGACTCCGACCGGCAGGCGGTCCGGACCGAGGAGTCCCGGATGTGGCTCCTCTGGACCTCTCACTGGAAATGACGACACCAGGGTAGCCCTGACGGGGTCTGACCCCGCGGGGTCAGACCCCGTCAGCTTTTTACTTGGCGGTGGGGGCGGGGGCTTTCTGCAACTGAAGCAGCAGGGATTCGACTTCCTTCTTGAGCTTCTCGGTGGCGGCCCGGGTTTCCTTGACGAAGGAGTCTTCGGCAGCCGGCTTGTGGGCGTCGGCGTAATCCTCGATCACCTCGGCGCCGCGGCGATCGTCCTTCTCCTTGGAGGTCTGGACGTCCCGGGCGATCCTTTCCTGCATCCGGATCAGCTCCTTGAGGAGCTCGGGAAGGGTCCCTTGCGGGAACTCCTCCAGGAGGACCCGCCGCTCATGCTCCCAGCGGGGGCTGGCGCTCTTCGCCTTCAGGAGACTCTGCGCCCCATCCACGGACCCGCTCGCGCCTCCGATCTCGAGCTCCCTCTTTAAGCCCAACAGGGCGTAATACCGGACATAGAAGGTGTAGGTCTCAACCCCCTTACTGCGGCTGGGCTCGAGGAGATAGTTCTTGCCCAGCCCCCTGATCTCCTTGGAGGTGTAAACCTCCTTCGTCTGCGGGACCTCCAGGCGCCTGCGGGCGTCGAGCATCAGGTCCACGATCTCAGGGCGGAACACCTCGAACTCAAAGCGAGAGCGCTTCGCCTTGTTCCGCTTCATGTACTTGCCCTCGTTGCGCTTGACCATGTAGATGTTGTCGGACAGGACCCAGGCCGGGATCAGCTCGTTGTAGGCGGGGGAGATCCCGGGGAGAGCGGCGGCGGGGGTGTTGATCAGGGAGAAGGGAAACTCCACCCGCTGAGGGAGCATGTTCACGCAGCTGGCGATGATCGAGTAAGGGGAGCGGGTCAGGTCGGTCGGGAACTTGACGTTCACCCCGAGGCCGAAGAAGGTTCCCTCCCCCGGCCAGATCTCCTGGTCCGGGGCCTTCGCCGTGTGGTTGGAGCCGATGTTGGCTCCGTAGGCGACGTTCCCCTTGCCCTCCGGCCAGAGGGCCGCGATGAGCAGCGACTGGTGATGGAATCCGACGAACGGCCCCAGCAGGGCGCTCGTCACCTCCCCCTCCGCCACCCCGGTGTTGGGGCCGAGGATCGAATGGGTCACCTTTCCGTGCCGCTCCACATGGGAATGCTCGGTGAGCAAGGAGGAATCCACGATCGCCCCGCTGGCCGCCTCGCAGCCCCACTGGAGGATGCTGGACTTGACGATCGCCCCCTCGCAGATCCGGGAGGGCTCGCCGGCGGAGCTCAGGACCGTCGCGTCGGAGACGAAGGCGGCGCCGTCAATCACCCCGCCCGCCCCCAGGAAGATCCCGCTCACCCGAGGGGTGTGAAGGATCCGAGAGGAAGGGCCGATCACGTTGCAGGGGGAGGTGACCGCCTTCCTGTACGACTCCACCCCCTTGGCGTACGACTCCAGAAGGACCCGGTCCCCTCGAGAGCGGCTCAAGACCCAGGCCCCCTCCACCGTGAGCTCCGCAAAGAGCTGAATCTCCCGGCCCCCCGTCTCAACGGCGATCAGGCAGAGGAGCCCGTTGGCGAACGCCTCACCCTCGCCGGCCGCTGCGCGGCTGCCGCTAGCGGAAGCGGCACCACTCGGCCCTCCTGCCTCGCCGGGGCGCGTGGCGGCGCTTCCGCCAGCGCCGGCCGTGAGGGTCCCGACGTCAAACAGGACCGCCCCTTCGCCGACCACCGAGCGGTTGAGCAGGCGGACGTTCCGGATCAAGGCGTTCTTGCCGATCACGCAGGAGGAGAGGGTCGAATTCGACAGCCCGGTGGGGAGGGCCACTCCGTCCACCTCGACGGAGCCGGAGAAACCGCTCAAAAGAACCGGCCCGGCGAACTGACATCCAACCACCCGGGCCGCATCAAAGCCGGCTCCCACCCGGACCTTCTTCCAATCCTCCGCCCGGTTTCCCTGGGCCTTGAGGGCCCGGATCTGGACGGGGGAAAGGGGCTTGAAGCCCCCCTTCTTTAAGGAAGAGGCAGCGGCCGAAAGGAGATGGAAGGCGCTCTTCGCGCCGGCAACCCCCTTGACCAGCTCCGAGGAGCCGCGGGCCGCCTCAACGGCCCGGAGGATATTGAAATTGGGAGCATTCACGCCAGAACGAGGATGCGCGGCTCCGCTGGATACTCCCGGCTCAGCTTGGAGGCCGCCGGCTTGTCCACGATGATCGTCGCCTTGGGATGGAGCTGCACGATCGTCGCCGGCACAATCGCCGTGATCGGACCCTCGCAGGTCTTCGCGATCGCCTCGGCCTTGCCCGCCCCGTTGGCCAAAAGGATCAACTGCCGGGCATCCATGATCGTGCCGATGCCCATGGTCATAGCGTACTTGGGAACCTCGTTCAGGCTCCGGAAGAACCGGGCGTTGTCCTGGCGGGTCTTGTCATCCAGTGTCTTGACCCGCGTCCGGGAACCGAGTGAAGAGCCCGGCTCGTTGAAGGCGATGTGGCCGTTGCCGCCGATCCCTAGAAGCTGGAGATCCAGGCCCCCCGTCTTGACGATCTGCTCCTCGTACCAGCGGCAGAAGCCCGGGATGTCCTTCGCCGTCCCGTCGGGGATGTGGACGTTCTTGGCGTTGATGTTGATCTGCTTGAACAGGTTCTCCCACATGAAGAAGTGGTAGCTCTGCGGATGATCGTGGGTCAACCCCACGTACTCGTCCAGATTGAAGGTGATGGCCCTGGAAAAATCCAAGCCCTCCTGCTGATGAAGCCGGACCAGCTCCTTGTAGGTTCCCAGCGGGGTGGAACCGGTCGCCAGGCCCAGCACCGCGCGGGGCTTGCGCCGAATCACCTCGGCGATCATCTCCGCGGACAGCTTCGACATCTCCTCGTAAGAATCCTTGACGACGACTTCCATGGGCTTAGGGGAGCTCCTTTTTTATCTTGGTTTCGTTTGGGTTTTATAGAAACAAACGCGGGCGAAAGGCCTTTATACCACAGGAGAGACAGAAACTCCACAGAAAACACAAGACCTGACGGGGTCTGACCCCGCGGGGTCAGACCCCGGGTTTTAGACGGAACGGTGCCAGGATTAATCCTGGCACCGGGTTCTAGAACGGCTTGCGCTCTTCCTTCTTCGGGACGGTGCCGAAGGTCTTGTCCGGCTGGCCGTCGAAGTTCTCATCCCGGACGGTTCCGATCAACTTCAGGCCGTCCTGGCCGTAGTAGAACCAGGCATCCGGCCTGCCGTCGAAATTCCGGTCCATGATCATCAGGTCCTTGACCCCTTGCCTGTAGTAGGTCCAGGCGTCCGGCTGGCCGTCGAAATTCAGGTCGGCCTGCTCCCGATCCGGCTTGCCGTTCTTGTAGAAGCGGACCAGATCCGGCTTGCCGTCGCCGTTGCGGTCCACCTCGGAACGGACCGGCTTGCCGCTCTCAAGAACGATCACCACCTCCCGCCGCCCGTCCCCGTCCCGATCCCGCTCGATCCTGACGAGGGCCTGCCCTTCATAGGTCCGCCACTCGTCCGGCTTGCCGTCGCCGTTGGTGTCCTTCGCCTCTTCCCGCTGCGGCTGCGCCGTGGCGCGTGGCGGCGCTTCCTCTAGCGCCGGCCGCTGCGCCGCGAAGGCAGCCATAGGCTGCAGGCTGAAGGCTGCGAGCAGAATGAAACAGACCCCACGGTTCACTCCAAGACCCGCAGGGTGTCGACGAGGAAATTCATCTTTCGGTGAACCTCCTGCCCCGCCGACGGCAACCGGCTCAGGTCGCTCCGGAGGGCCTGGACGGTGGACTGCAGGGATTGGATCAGCTTCCGGCGCTCCTTAAACCTTGGGCCCAGGCCGGAGGTGATCTCGTTGATCAGCTGGGCCACCTCCTTGAGATCGTCGGTCCGCCTTAAGGTGAGCGGAACCAGATCGAATTCCCCGCGGGCCATCAGCCGAAGGTACCGTTTGATCCGGACCAGCGGGCCCGCGATCGTGTGGGAAAGGAACAGGACCAGCAGGAAGGCCGCCGGCAGGAACAGCAGGAACCCGAGGGTCAACCTGAAGTAGATGAGCCGCAGGATCTCCAACAACCGGCCCTGGGGATAGACCTGGGAAAGCCGCTCCACCAGATGCGACCAACCGGTCACATAGACAATCCAGATGGCGAGACCTAAGAAGGCCAGCAAGAGCAGGAAGGTCATTGCGAAATACCGGAACTGCAGCCAGAAGTCCGAGAGGTACTGCCTGCGTCGTATCTTGGTTGTTGACATCCGTTTCATCCTCCTTGATCAATGAAATAAACCGTCATTCTCGTCGGACCATCAGGTCGCGGTGAATCACCAGGTGAACGCCCTTTCCCTGGGCTTGGTAAAGGGCCCCCTCCGCCCGCGTGAGCGGCAGGTACCGGGTCGGCTGCCCGCCGATGGCGACAATCCTGTCCCGTGGCAACAGGCCCGCCCGAGCGGCAACCCCGTTGGGCTCCACCCTCCCCACCGTCAAGCCCAAGCGCTCCATCTCGAGCGTCATCCCGGGCCAGTGGTTTCGGCCAGAGGAAGCCGAACCACTCGACCCTCCTGTCTCGTGGCTTCGGCCAGAGGAGGTCGCAGGAGGGAGCTCCGCCTCCCGCTCGACGGTCAGCTTGACCGACGTTCCGGCCGGGCCCCAGAGGGCGCCGGCGGCCTCCTCCACCGGGAGATAGGCCAGCGACCAGCCCCAGAGGCTGACCAGGCGATCGCCGGGGGCGATCCCTGAGCGGGCGGCCCATGAGCCCTCCCGGACGACCCGGGCCACGGCCCGGTCGGAGACCGACTCCATCCTCAAGCCCCATCCCTTCTCAAGGACCTCAATCGGGGCGGCCGGCCTCTTGACCGCCGCCTTCCCCTTCAGGTCCTCGAGGCGGTGGATCGCGTCCTCGGCCTCCTCAAAGCGGGCGTTGATCTGGAGGGCCTTCTCGAAAAAACCGCGGGCCGCCGCGAAATCGCCGGCCTCAAGAGCCTGGCTTCCCAAGTACAGGTAGTTTCGCTCCGGATCATCGTAGAAGACCTCGTCGATATCCCGCCGGAAAACCGGCTGCTCGCCGCCCTCGGTATTCAGGATGATCCGATCCCCGTGCTCCTCCACGACGAGCCCTTTCAGGGACCCGCCGGAGCGGAGGTAGACCACATCGGCATAGGCCGGCGAGCAGAGCGCAGGGAACAGAAGAGAGACAGACAAAGCAAAACCTAACGGGGTCTGACCCCTACGGACGCTACGGAACGGTGCCAGGATTAATCCTGGCACCGCTGGCAAGAAGGAGTTCCTTACTCGCTGCATAGCTCCCGGTAGCTCTTGTAATGGTGGATGGCGAATCCCCCGAAGCTGCGCCGGCCGTTGAAGGCGTTGGCGATCTTCTTCATCTCCCGCTTGAGCTGCGCGCAGGAGGTCCCCCCGAAGGTCACGTAGGCGGGGAACAGGTCCTTCTGCGTCTCCTGGCCGATCATGATTCTCTTCCCCACCTGATCGGCGTAGTCCATCTCCAGACTCACCAGCTGGATCGTCCCGTCGGTCCCCTCCGAGAAATTCCGGTAGGCCAGCACCGTCACGCCGTCGACGGTGTCCAGCACATGGTAGGAGGGGGGCTTGACCACCCCATGCCAGAGGATCCGATAGCTGGGATCGTCGTCGAACCAGAAAGGAATGTCCACGCCGAAGGGAATCGGATCCGGATCCGCCCTCAGGGCCTGAACGATCTCCGCGTTCAGGTCCAGGTAGCCGCCCAGGAGCTGGGCCGGATCCTCGTTCCAGGACCTGGAGAGGAGGTACACCTCCACATCGGTGTGGATCCCGTCAAAACGCTCCGCGGCGGGAGCCCGCGCGTTCAGGTCGTGAACCGCCGCCACCCACTCCAGGGCGATCGAGTGGTAGCGGGGCACCCCCCAGCGGGGATCGCCGCCCAGGGCGTGGACCGCCACCCCCAGCCGGTGGGCCTGGCGGTTGAACTCCCGGTAGAACCCCTCCATGGGGGGCTTGAGATTATAGGCGGAAAGGTACAGCGTCCCGACGTGGTGGGATTGGCAGAAGGCCAGAAGCTCCTGCCGGCTGTGGGGGTCCGCCGCCGCGCGGGCGTCCCACACCCACATCGCGTAAGGCGGCTCATCGGCAAAAGCAGTCGCCAGTAAAAACAAGAGAGCACCAGCGACAAGCGACAAGCAACCGGCAACGGCCCTCATTCCAGAGCGATGTCGTCGACGTAAACGACCCCCGCGTGCCCGCCCTGGGGGAAAAGATCCCCCTCGAAGACCACGGCGACCGAGGCGAGCTGCCCGTAATCGAGGAAGAACTCGTCCATCGGGATCGTGGCCTTCTGCCATTCGGTGGTGAGCTTGCCGGCCGGCAGGTACTTCCCGATCTCCTGCGACTTCACGGAGTCGCCGACCTGGTCCCAATGGCGGTCGGAGAGGCCGACCACGAAATTCTCATCCCCCTTCTCCCCACGGACCCAGAGGGTGATCGCCTTGTAGGGGCTGCCATCCAGGAACTGCTCCTCGATCGGGGCCGGGTTGGGATTGTCCGGCGTCGGAGCCACCAGCGCCCCGGGCGATTTGAGCAGCGTGTAGTAGCCGCACCAGCCCCCAGAGTCGTAGGGGCCGCCGGTCGCCTTCTTCTCGTAGCGCAGCATCAGCACGTGGGTCTGCTTGCCCTGGACGGCGTCCCCCCGCCGGCTCACCATCGCCTTCGAGGGGGCCTTGATGAAAACGTTGGCCCGGTTGCCCAGCTTGTTCTTGGTCTCCGACCCTTCGAAGTCGTCCACCAGAAGCGACGCCGCGAAGGAGGTCGCCACCGGCCAGTTGCCGGTTGCCAGCAGGAACAACAGCGATGACAAAATGAATTTCTGGAAACGTTTTGTTTTCATTGTGATCCCCTCCTATTCAAGCATCAGATCATCCAGATAGACGGTCCCCTTGCCGGCCCCCTTCGGAAAGAGGGAGCCTTCGAAGCAGACCGCCAGGGAAGCGAGCTTGTCTCTATCCACCATGAAGGCATCCAGCGGGACCGTGGCC
>JACPXU010000061.1 GCA_016196375.1 Candidatus Omnitrophota bacterium
GTGGCACCGCTGCCCTCCACCCGGGTCTGATCCGAGGAAAGACCCACCCACCGATTGACATAGGATTTTAGAATCCCCGTCAGGTCAATTGGCTTCACAGATTCCTGATTCTGAGATTTTTCTCGCATGGAAAATTCAGTCCTTCATTCATAGTATACCGCATCGCCGGCCGCCTTCTACCCGTTTTTCTGAATTACAGCGCCGGGCGCTCCGCTGGCGATGCGCAGCTCCAGCTTGTCCGGGCCGACCAGCTTCAAGAGCTCCTGGAACAGATCGGTGGATGGGGTGACCCGGAGGGACTCCCCGACCCGGATCCGGACCCCGCCGTTGGAGCCGTTGCCGAAGGTGAGCTCCACCGGGACCTCCCCCGGGTGGGCCCGAAGGGTCCCCTTGAGCGCCTCCAGGGTCTGGCGCTCGAGGGCCGGATCCAGCCGGATCCTCACCCCTTGCGTCCGGCTCCCGAAGGCCTCCTCCAACGGAATCAGGTCCTGCGCCAGCAGCTTGGGCCGATCCTCCCGCAGGGAGGCCCGGCCGGAGAGCATCACCACCGAGTCCACCCTGAGATGCCCCTCCACCTGGGGAAAGACCTTCGGGAAGACCAGGACCTCCACCGAGCCGTGGAAATCCTCCAGCCAGAGGATCGCCATCCGCTCGTTTCCCCTCTTCGTGGTAGTGATCTTGAGCCGGCTGATCACCCCTCCCAGTCTCACCTCCGCTCCTTCCTGCAGCGAGGAGAGGGTGGCGGTCGTCTCAGCGGTATACAGCTTTAAGAGCGGCTCGTAACGGGCCAGCGGATGGCCGGTCAGGTAGAAGCCGAGGAGCGATTTCTCAAAGGCCAGCCGCTGCGCCTCGGGCCATTCCTCGAGATCGGGGATCTCCAGCTGCCCTGCCCGGGCCCCCGCGCCCCTGCCGAAAACCTCGAAGAAGGAGAGCTGGCCTCCCTGCCCCTCCTTCTGCCGCGTCGCCCCCAGCTCCATCGACCGGTCAAGGATCGCCGTGAGCTGCGAGCGGCGCAGCTTGAGGAAATCCAAGGCCCCGCATTTGATGAATGATTCAATCACCTTTCGATTGACGAGGCGGGAATCCACCTGCTCGCAGAAGGCGGCCAGCGAGGGGAAGGGGCCGTTCCCGGTCCTGGCGCCGATGATCGACTCGATTGCCTTCTCCCCGACGTTCTTGATCCCCAGCAGGCCGTACCGGATGGCTCCCTCTACGTTTCTATCCGGAGAAGTCCCGCGGCCTTCCCGCGGGGCGTTGCCCTCCACCGTGAACCGGGCGAAGCTCCTGATCAGGTCGGGCGGCAGGATCTGGATCCCCATCCGGCGGGCCTCCCCGACGTACTGGGCGATCTTCTCGGTGTTGTCCCGCTCGCTGGTCAACAGCGCCGTCATGAACTCCACCGGGAAGTTGGCCTTGAGGAAGGCGGTCCGGTAGGAGATCAGCGCGTAGGCGGCGCTGTGGGACCGGTTGAAGGCGTAGCCGGCGAAATACTCGATCTTGTCGAAGATCTTCTCGGCGGTCCGGCGGTCGAGGCCGCTCCTGACGCAGCCGCCGATGAACTTGGAGCGATTCTCCTCCATGATCTCGGGCGTCTTCTTGCCCATCGCCTTGCGGAGGCGGTCCGCCTCGGCCAGGGTGAACCCGGCCACCTCGTGGGCGATCCGCATCACTTGTTCCTGATAGAGGCAAACCCCGTAGGTGTCCTTGAGGATCGGCTCCAGCCGCGGATGGTCGTAGCTCACCTGGATCTGGCCGTGGCGGCGGCGGATGAAGTCGTCGACGATGCCGGAGCCGAGCGGCCCGGGCCGGAAGAGGGCGACGAGGGCGATCAGGTCCTGGAAATGCTCCGGCTTCAGCCGCCTCAGGAGATCCCGCATCCCGCCGGACTCGAGCTGGAAGACGCCGGTCGATTCCCCCCGGGCGAGCATGGAATAGGTGGCGGGATCGTCGAGCGGGATCCGCTCGATCTCGAAGGGGATCCCCCGGGTCCCCTGAATCAGCTTGGACGATTCATCGATCA
>JACPXU010000062.1 GCA_016196375.1 Candidatus Omnitrophota bacterium
CAAGAGCTGGGAGAAGCTGGCCTAAGAGCCGGTTGCAAAACCTCGCGGCCACGGGTCGTTCCGGCTCTTCGAGTGTCCGATAGGCCTTGCGGGGAGCGCCCCTTTCCCTTTCTCGGGCAAGGAGCCCGAGAGCCTGGTCCTCGACCCAATCCAAGAGCGCCTCCATCCGTCAAATGAATGGTCAAATGAAATGACACTTGATTAGACCTTATAGGGGCAGGGAGTTTACGCGGCGGAGTAGAGGGTTAATCTATCCCCTTCTTGGCTGCGAGGTATTTCTGGATGTGCCGCGCGAATTTCTCAAAATCCCCTAAGCGGTTTTGGAGAACGTCGTGCACCGTGGCCAGGTTGACCTCGGCGTATTCATGGACCAGGAGGTTCCGGAACCCGGCCATTTTCCGAATCTGTCGGGCGAAATCCTTAGGAAGGATGCGTCGCTCCCCCAGCCGGTCAATCACGTCCACGTAGTCCTCAATCTGGTGTTCATCGAGAGAGAGGCCTTCATCTCCATCAAGTCCTTGCCTCGAAGCCGATCCAGTTCCCGGAGGTAGCGCCTCAACTCCCGCAGCTTTTTCTGAATCAGCGCGCGGTCCATTAGGCGGCCTTTCCAAGCTCATCGTGTGATTGAAGAAGGGGCCTTACGTCCAGATATCTCCCTATGGCCTTTGCCTCAAATCGAATCCGAGCATGCCGGTCTTTGGCAAACAGACACCTGCCCGATTTCAGAATTTGATGCAGCAGAAACACGGGGGCCTCATTGAGCAGGACAAGATCAACCGAGTTGGTTCTGAGCAACTTCATCAGATCAGCGCAAATCTCCGCCTTGTAGCCGTAGGGCAAAGAAGTTCTGATTTGAGACGGATCGATCAGGACAGCCACATCCACGTCGCTGAGCTGGTTCGATCTGCCCGTCGCTTGGGAGCCGAACAGGTAGGCCGCCTGAACCTCCGGCCGCGTCCGGAAATAGGCCCGCAGGACCCCTTCCATCCCGCAGGTTTTCCGGACGAGAGGCTGAAGCTCCGGAAAGAGGTCGTGACCCGGATTCACCGAGTAGAATGAGAGCTTCCCGCGCTTGACTCGAAGGACAAGGTGATCTTGAACAAACCTGGCCAGCTCTCTCTGAACATTCCCCGCCGATGTCCCCGCGAATCGGGCCATCTCGGAGAGATAGTAGCTCTTCCCTGGATCGCTGAAGAGCAACCCCAAGAGCCTCTGCCGAATCCTCGAATGGGTAAGGTAGGTCTCCACCGTATTACTCTGTTCTGAGTATGATTTTACTCAAGAACGAGGCGGTTGTCAACCCTAAGGGTTACGTGCCGGATTCCCAGCTGGAGAGGTAGCGCTTCTGCTCCGGGGTGAGCCGGTCGATCTGAACCCCGCGGCTCTTTAACTTCAAGGCGGCGATTCGCCGGTCGATCTCCTCGGGCAGGCGGTAGACCTGGGGCTTGAGCCGGCCGTTGGATCTGGCCAGCCACTCGGCGGAGAGGGCCTGGTTGGCGAAGGACATGTCCATGACGGCGGCCGGATGCCCCTCGGCGCAGGAGAGGTTGACGAGCCGGCCTTGGGCCAAGACTAGGATCTTCCGGCCGTTCTTGAGCGTGTACTCCGCCACCTCCGGCTTGACCGCGGCCATCTTTCGGCTCAGGCGCTTGAGCCCCTGAAGGTCGATCTCCACGTTGAAGTGGCCGCTGTTGGCCACGATCGCCCCGTCCTTCATGGCGAGGAAAGCGGGGCGGGTGATCACGTTGACGTCGCCGGTCACGGTGATGAACAGGTCCCCCTTCCTGGCGGCGAGCTTAAGCGGCATCACCTCGTAGCCGTCCATCGCCGCCTCCAGCGCCAGGACCGGATCCACCTCGCAGACGATCACGTGGGCCCCAATCCCTTTTGAGCGCATCGCCACCCCCCGCCCGCACCAGCCGTAGCCGCAGACCACCCCTACCGACCCGGCGATGAGGAGGTTCGTGGCCCGGACGATCCCGTCCAGCGTGGACTGGCCGGTGCCGTACCGGTTGTCGAACATGAACTTGGTCTGGGAGTCGTTGACCGCCACCACCGGGAAGAGGAGCCTCCCCTGCTTGGCCAGGGCCTTGAGGCGAATGACGCCGGTCGTGGTCTCCTCGGTGGAGCCCACCACCTTCTCGGCCAGCTTCCGGTAGCTCTTGTGGATGGTGGAGACTAGGTCCGCCCCGTCGTCCATCGTGATCTGCGGCCGCTGGCCTAAGACGGAAAGGATGTGCCGGTAGTAGGTGGAGCGGTTCTCCCCCCGCCGGGCGTAAACGGCGAACCCCTGGGCCGCGAGGCTGGCGGCGACGTCGTCCTGGGTGGAGAGTGGATTGGAGGCGCAGAGGGAAACCTCGGCCCCGCCGGAGCGCAGCGCCAAGAGGAGCTGCGCCGTCTCGGTGGTGACGTGGAGGCAGCAGCCGACCTTAAGGCCCTTTAAGGGGCGCTCCTTTTCGAACCGCCGGCGGATCTGCCGCAGGACCGGCATGAAGCGGCCCGCCCATTCGATCCGGGCGAGCCCCGGCTTGGCGAGGGAACGATTCGAGACGTCGCAGGTCATCGGGATGGGCAGCGAGCGAAGGCTTACCGGCCCGGGATCGACGGGCGGATCGTCGGAACGGATCGTTCCCCGGATCCGTTTTGATTGAGCTCCGGCCTTCTCAAGGCGACCGGATGGGCGGACCTTCTGCGGCTCCCCTTCCCCTTGCCTCCGGACCGGGAGACCGCCCTCTTGAAGGCATCCACCTTGTCCAGCTCCTCCCAGGTGAAGCCGTTCTCGTTCCGGCCGAAGTGGCCGTAGGCGGCGGTCTTCCGGTAGCAGGGCCGCCGCAGCTTCAGGTCCCGGATGATCCCCGGGGGGGTCAGGTCGAAGAGCCGCCGGATCGCCGGCTCCAGATCCTCCTCGGGGACCCTGCCGGTGCCGAAGGTGTTCACCATCACGGAGACCGGCTCCCGGACCCCGATCACGTAGGCCAGCTGCAGCTCGCACCGGTCGGCCAGCTTCGCGGCGACGATCGTCTTGGCGATGTAGCGGGCCATGTAGCTGGCGGAGCGGTCCACCTTGGTCGGGTCCTTGCCGCTGAAGGCCCCGCCCCCGTGCCGGCCGAACCCGCCGTAGGTGTCCACGATGATCTTGCGGCCGGTGAGGCCGGTATCGGCCATCGGCCCGCCGACCTCGAACCGGCCCGTGGCGTTGATGAAGAGCTTGGTCTGGCGGGAGAGGAACTCCTTCGGGACGATCGGGTCGATCACCACCTCCCGGATGTCCCGCCGCAGCTTCGGGGTGGAGACCCGGTGGCTGTGGTGAGCCCCGATCACGACGCCGGTCACCTTGTGGGGCCTGCCGTTCAGATACTCGACCGTCACCTGGGATTTCCCATCGGGCCTGAGATAGGGGAGGGTCTTGCTCTTGCGGACCTCGGCCAGCCGACGCACGAGCCGGTGGGCCAGCATGATCGGAAGGGGCATCAACTCCGGGGTCTCGTTCGTGGCGTAGCCGAACATCATCCCCTGGTCTCCGGCGCCGCCGGTGTCCACCCCGAGGGCGATGTCGGGGGACTGCCCCTGGATCGCCGTGACGACGCCGCAGGTCTTGTAGTTGAAACCGGCCTCGAGGTCATTGTAGCCGACGTCATGGATGACGTCCCGGACCACCTTGGGCACCTCCACGTAGCAGCTCGTGGTGATCTCCCCCGCCACCATCGCCAGCCCCGTGGTGACGAGGGTCTCGCAGGCCACCCGTCCCTGGGGATCCTTCTCGTAGATGGCGTCGAGGATCGCGTCGGAGATCTGATCGGCCAGCTTGTCCGGATGGCCCTCGGTGACCGACTCGGAGGTGAACAGGTAGCGATGCGAACGTGTGGTCATGGGATAAAAGACTCCTCTGCTTTTGTATAGGAAGCCGGATCCCCTATGTCAAACCAACTGCCCTCAAAACGGTGCGCAAACACCGGATGGTGCGCGATGAGCCACTGGATGAATGCGCCGAGGGTATCTGCGGACCGATCTGAACCGACGTATTGTAGCACCCAAGTCAACGCCGTGTGGGGAAAAAAATAGACCGCCATGGAAACAAGGGGGGAGCTGGGGTGGGAAGGTTTCTCATCCAGGCGGAGGACCTTCCCCTGATCGTCGAGGGAGAGGACGCCGTAGCGGGAGGCCAGAGAGAGGTCCGGCAGCTCATAGGCCCCCAAGGTGACCGCAGGGGTTCTCTGCCGGGCGAAGGAGAGAAAACCGGACAGCCCATCCCGGAACAGATTGTCGCTCCCCAGAAGAAGCAGATCCTTCTGGCCCAACGATCCTGAGCGGATGGCGAAGACCAGATCCCCTATCGATCCCAGCCGGTTCTCCTCCGATGTGGAGCCGTCGTCCAGGACCCTCCAGGGAAGGGAGGGATTCGCCTCCGAGAACCAGGCCTGGAAGATCTCGGCGTACCGGTGGTTGGAGACCAGGACAATCTCTTCCACCGCCGGGCCGAGGAGGGAGAGCTTCTCGATCAGGTACTGGAGGATCGGCTTGCCCCGGACCGGCAGCAGGGCCTTCGGGGTCTGCTTCGCCAGCGGATAGAGACGGGTCCCGTATCCGGCCGCCAGGATCAGCGCAACCATCTCTTCAGCGCCTCCACCCGCTTAACCGGCGTCGGATCGATCCTGTAGAGAAGGCTGAGGTAGACGCTGACAAAATCCCCCAGCGCCACAAGCTTCAACTTTCTCTCCAGCCCTGATCGGCCCGGGACCTGGACGAACTCGACCCGGGCCTTCCGGCTCCGGATGATCCTCCCGGTGAACTCCATCCGGCGGCGGGTCCTCGGGTGGATCGCCGGATCCATGAGGAACAGGGCCGTCGAGGACCGGATGACCGGCCGGGGCTCGACCCAACCGGAGATCTCATTGTGGGTCGCCTCCGGAAAGAGATGGTGGAAGGCCACCGTCTTGGCATTCTCCTCCAACTGGGTGCGCCAGCGGTAGGTGATCCCTTCCCATCCGCCTGAAGCGCCGTACAGAATCGGCAGCCGCCCCTTCAGCCGGAGGGCCAGCCGCTTGGCCGGATTGGAGGGGACGGGAACCGCCGGCGCCAGGGAGCAGCGGATAAATTCCTCCAGTGGGTCGCAGGCCTCCTCCAGGGGGAAGGCCCGCGCCTGAAGCCATCCGAGGCGGACGAGCAGCCCCAACGGGGCGAAGGCGGCGTAGCCGACCGCAGCCCGGGGGGGAAGACCCGAGGGGATCATCAGCAGGGGAAGCCGGAGGCGCCGGCTCCATGCGGCTAACCTCCCGCCGGAGGTAAGGGCGATGACCCTTGCCCCCCGCTGAACCGCTTCCCGCGAAGCGGCCAGCGTCTCCTCGGTGTTCCCGGAATAGCTGCAGGCCAGGACCAGGGCGTGGCGGTTCACCCAGCGGGGCAGATGATAGGAGCGATTCACGGTGATGGGGCGGTCCATCCGCTGCTCGGCCAAGCCCTGAAGAAGATCCCCGCCGATGGCGGAGCCGCCCATCCCCAGCACCAGAAGGTGGCCGCTCCTGCGATAAGAGGCCGGCAGGTTCCAGCCGATCCCAAGCCGCCATCCCTGGCGGCACTGCTCAGGGAGGGCGGCGACCCGGCTCAGCATATCGGACCGGTCGATCCGGCGAATCCCCTTCATCTCCTCCGGCAGATTCATCCCGGGGTGGCGGCTCACTTCGCCGCTTCAGGGACCAGCTCCCGAAGGCGCCCCTGGGCGAAATCCTCCACCTCCCTGCCGGTGGCCAGCCGCATCGCCTCCTTCACCACCTCCTTCGCACGGAAGGTCGGGACCGCCCGGATCACCTGCTTGATCCGGGGCACGTTGACCGGGCTCGTGGAGAAGCTGTCCAGCCCCAGCCCCAGCAGGATCAGGGCCAGGGCCGGCTCTCCGGCCATCTCCCCGCACATCCCGACCCAGAGATGATGCTCGTGGGCAACATCGATGATCTGCCGGATCAGGCGCAGCACCGCCGGATGGGCCGGCTCATAGAGGTAGGCGATCTTCTCGTTGACCCGGTCCACGGCCAGGGAGTACTGGATCAGGTCGTTGGTGCCGATCGAGAAGAAGCTGGCCTCTTTGGCCAACAGGTCGACCGTGAGGGCCGCCGAAGGGACCTCGATCATGGCCCCCACCTCCACCTTCGGGTCGAACGGCTTGCCCTCCCGGGTCAGCTCCCCCTTCACCTCCTCCAGGATCTCGTTGGCCGCCCGCAGCTCCTCAACCCCGGAGATCATCGGGTACATCAGCTTGATCTTGCCGAAGACCGAGGCCCTCAGGGTCGCCCGCAGCTGGACCTTGAAGATGTCGGGCCGGGCCAGGCAGAAACGGATCGCCCGCCAGCCGAGGAACGGGTTCATCTCGTGGGGGACCCTGAACTCGGACATGAATTTGTCCCCCCCTAAGTCGATCGTCCGGATGACCACCGGATGGGGGGCGAGGGCCTTCGCCACATGCCGGTACGCCTCGAACTGCTCCTCCTCGGTGGGAAGGTCCTTGCGGTTCATGTAGAAGAACTCCGTCCGGTACAGGCCGATCCCCTCGGCCCCGTGGGCGATCACCGAGGGGATCTCCTCGGGCAGCTCGATGTTGGCCGCCAGCTGAACCCGGCGGCCGTCCGGCGTCTCGGCGGGCAGATCCTTCACCTTCAGGAGCGCCTGGTCGAGCGTCTCCAGCTTCAGCTTGAGCTCCTCGTAGGTCTTCAGGGTTTGAGGTTCCGGGTTGACGATCACCGTCCCGGTGGAGCCGTAGACGACCAGCTGATCGTCCGGCCTGATCCGGCGGGTGGCCGTCTCCAGCCCAACCACGGCGGGGATCTCCAGGGATTTGGCCATGATCGCCGTGTGGGAGGTGCGCCCGCCGATGTCGGTGACGAAACCGATGACGTGCTGGCGGTGCATGCTGGCGGTGTCCGAGGGGGAGAGGTCGTAGGCCACCACGATGACCGGCTGGGCCAGCTCCGAAAGCCCCCGGCGCTTGAGGCCCGTCAGGTTGTGCAGGATCCTGCGCCCCACATCCTCCAGGTCGCTGGTCCGCTCCCGGAGGTATTCATCCTCTACCTTGGAGAAGGCCTTGACGTACTTCCTCAAGACCTCGGCGAAGATCGACTCCACCGCCACCTGATCGTCCTTCAGCCGGGTGACCACCTCCTCAATCAAGGCCCGGTCCTCCAGCACCATGAGATGGGCGTTGAAGATCTCCCCGTGCTCGCTGCCGATCTCCTCGGAGATCTTCGCCTGGATCCCCAAGATCTCCCGGCGGGTCTTGATGAGGGCCTCCTCGAAACGGGCGATCTCCTGGGGGATCTCAGAGGGGGCGACGGCCTGCCTGACGATCGGGATCTCTTCGCTGTCCAAGAGGAAGGCCCGGCCGATCGCCACGCCGGGAGATGCGGGGATCCCCTTCAAGGTGATCTCCCCGCCGGGGACGGCCCCCTCGCTGGGGCCGGCGTTTCTAGAGCGGCCCTTACGAGCCATGGCGATGTTCGGAACCAGCTCTAAGGACGTGAACCACCGCCGGGGGCTCCTCATGGCAGAGGATCTGCTCCAGCATCCGCAGCGCCTCTTCGGCGTCGGGCCCATCGACGGTCAGCTCGATGGGGCTGCCCCGTTCCGCCGCCAGGGTGAGGATCCCCATGATCGACTTGCCGTCCACGGTGCGGCGCCCTTTCCGGACCCGGATCGCGGACTTGAACCGATTCGCCACCTGAACAAAGAGAGCCGCCGGGCGGGCGTGCAGCCCCTGGCGGCTCCGGATGAAGAGCCGCTTGGTGACGCAGGGGGCTGCCTTTTTTGCCTTGCCTTTAACCTGAGGCATCCAGAGACTCCATCTCGATCTCGCCGGTCACCGTCCAGGAGCCCCGCGGGGCCAGGGTGAGCGGCCAGAGAAAGGTCAGATTCACCCCCTGGTAAGTCCGCTCCATCCCCCGCTCCGAATCGGAGAGGGTCTCCAGCGGGAAATACCAGAGCCGCGCCGGCCGGCTGAATGTCCAGGACACCTTCAGTCGGGCGGATGGATCCACCAGTTCGAACCGCCGGATCCCCTCGGCCTCTCCAATACGATTCAGATGGGCATCCTTCAAACCAAAGTTCATCTCGCTGCCAAAGAGAAACTTGAGCGGACGGACGGATCCGTTCAGGAGCTGATGAGCGACGGTGAACCTCCGGCCGTCGGCCGGCAGGGTGACGCTCTTTCTCAGGCGGACCGGCTGCTCCGCCCCCTCCAGATGAATCCGTCCCTGGCGCGTGAGGATCCCGCGGACGAAACCGCCTGAACGCTGGATCCGCCCCCGGTAAGACCCCTCGACGAAATCCCCCAGCTCCCTGCTCCCGCCGCGGGCGAAATCCTGGAAGTCCGCCTCCGTGGAGAAGAGATGGTCGATCAGGCTGGCCCGCCGATAAGGATCGTAAACCAGGGAATCGGCTAGAGGGACGGCTGCCGTTTCCTGCCGCTCATGGATGCTGAAGGGGCCGCCCCCATGGCCCGGGGAGGGGGCGGCCGAGTGGCTTAGGGCAGGCCTCGACGACCGAATCTTCTCGTGATAGGCCTCCGGCCGCCGGGTCAAGGTGTCGGCGAGATTCAGCCCCGCCGCCTTGTCGCTCAGCTCCAGCAGCTGCCCGCCCCGGTTGGCATCCAAGAGAAGGGTGATCGTGCGGGAGCGCAACAGCAGCTCCGGCTCCTGATCGGCATCCAGATCCAGAGCGTCGCCGGCCACCCATCTCCTCTTGCCCTGCGACAACGCGTCGAGGGCCTCTTCCGCCTGAAGCAGGTGCTGATAGACGCTGCGGCGCAGATGCCTCAAGTACAGCCCCCCAAAGATGCCGTGCCAGTAGGCGTCGTTGCTCTGAGCCATGTAGAGGTGCTTGCGGGCCTCGCTGAGACGACGGCTGGAGGGAGCCCCCTCCAGCCTCTTCGACACCCAGAGCATCTTCTTGTGCATCGTGTCCGCCTCCGGATACTTCAGAAGGAAATTCCGGAAGAAGCCGCCGGACCATTGGTTCATCTCCTCGTAGCTGCCGCTGGGAAGGTACAGCCGCCCCAGCGGGGGAAGGTCGGCGAGGCAGTCGCTCAAGGTCATCAGCCTGAGCCATTCCCGGTTCTCTTCCAGCCCGTGGAAGAAGGCCTCCAGCCAGCCCTCGTCATAGACCCAGCCGTGCGTCCCGGGCCAAAGCCCGAACTTCTCGCCGTCGTCGGCCAGCACCGCCACCCGCGGCCGGTCGGAGCGGAATCGGGCGAGCGCCGCCATCACCTCCTGAACCGGCTTGAACGGTACCAGATAACGGAGCACCTTCAACGATGGAAACAGAGCCAGCGAGGCGCCGCGATCCTCGGTGAGGTAATAGCCGAACCGATCCTCCTCGGGGATTCCCGCGGCCTCCAGGTGGCAGTCGTCCACCACGGTGCAACGAACGCCGCCGTCGCTCAAGAGGGAGGCCATCTGCGGCTCCCAGACCCTTTCCGGCAGCCAGGCCCCGGCGGTCCCCTGCCGGCCCGAGAGGCCGAGCCGGGCGAGGTTCCTCTGCATCAGCTCCAGCTGCCCCAAGGCGTCGGCCCGCGGGATCATCGTGAGGATCGGCTCGTAATAGCCGCCGCCCAGCATCTCCACCTGGCCACGCCGGACAAGGGCCCTCACCTTCCTGAGGAACTCCGGGTGATGCTCCCCCAGCCAGTCGAGGAGGGTCCCCGAGTAGTGCAGGACGATCCGGATGCTCGGGTGCCGCTCCAGCGCCTCAAGGAAAGGGTGGTAGGCGTTGCGATACGCCTCCTCCAGCACCCAGCCGAAGTTGCCCACCGGCTGATGGCAGTGGACCACCAGGGCGAACCGCGTCACGGTCACTGTCCCTTTTGCTCCTCCTGCAGGATCACCCGAAGGACCTGCTTCTCATCCTTGGCCTCCTTCAGGCTCTCCCGAAAGAAACGGTCCTTGAGGAGGCGCGAGATCCGGGCCAGGGCCTTGAGGTGAGGGCCGGCGGAATCCTCCGGCGCCACGAGGAGAAAGAAGATATGGGCCGGCTCTCCATCGAGCGAATCGAAATTGACCCCGCGGCGGGACAGCCCGAACGCCCCCACCAGCTGGCGGACACAGTTCGCCTTGCCGTGGGGGATGCCGACCCCCTGCCCGATCCCGGTGGAGCCCAGGGCCTCCCTGGCCAGGAGGATCGGAACCAGCTTTTCCTCCTCGGCCGTTTTGATCTCGCCCGCCTTGACCAACAACCGGACCATCTCCCGGATCACCCCTTCCTTGTCCGTCGCCGCGAGTTCCACGCTGATGGCCCGTTCACGCAAGAAGTCCGTAATCTTCATTCACCCTCCTTTAAATGAAGCCTCCCCCGCTTGCCTTCGGTTCCCTGATAGGGTAAGATCGTTTTCTTCTATCCTGCGGGTGTAGCTCAGGGGTAGAGCACCTCGTTGCCAACGAGGCTGTCGTGGGTTCAACTCCCATCACCCGCTCCACCTTAAAGAGCGCTTAAGCCGCCGCTCTTCTGGGCGGAAGAGGACTTGAACCTCCACGGGTTTCCCCAACGGCTCCTAAGGCCGTCGCGTCTGCCATTCCGCCATCCGCCCGCCAGAAGCCTTGAAGCATTGGGCCGTGCAGGGTTCGAACCTGCGACCTTGGGATTAAGAGTCCCCTGCTCTTCCAGCTGAGCTAACGGCCCTAAGAAACATTCCACCCGCCCCGTGGTGGTCGCGATGCTCCACCGGAGCATCGCCTAAATTGAAGGGCACGGGGCTCCCTTCGAGTCTCCTGCACCAGCTACAGCGCGCCCGGGGAGACTCGAACTCCCAACCTCCAGGTTCGAAGCCTGTCACTCTCTCCGATTGAGCTACGGGCGCACGTTTGAGGATGGGCGCAACAAATGAAGATAGCAGATCGGCCATCGGAAATCAACGCGCTGGAACTCCAGGGGGCTCTAAAATTTTTGGGGCCTCCCTTAAGAGCCCCCGATTTTTGTGGTAAGCTTGAAAGGGATAGGAAGGCAAAGATGCAAAGGTACACTTGGTTGAAACCGGTGCGGTGGGCTGCCCTTGTCCTGATGGGAGGGGGACTCCTCCTTCCAGTGACCGCCTTTGGAGAGGAGGGACGCCGCGTCATCGTGGCCGAAGTGGAAGGCAACGCCCAGGCCCAGGTGGGGGGCCGATGGCAGCCGATTCGGCCGGGGATGGCCCTCTCCGAGAAGGAGACGATCAGGACGTCCGAAGGAGCCTCCGTCTCACTCCTCATCGACGACAAAGGAAGGGGGGGCCGGTTTAAACTGAGGGAACAGAGCCAGCTCTCCTTGGCCAAGCTGGATCGGGACCCCCGCTCAGGGGATCAGCAGACCGAGCTCGACCTGGCCATCGGAGAGGTCCTGGTCAAGGTCGAGAAGCTCCGGGGCGACTCCACCTTTGAGGTGAAGACCCCGGTCTCCACCACCGGCGTCAGGGGCACCCTTTTTGAGGTCGATTACGAGGACCCCAACCCCGCCGACGACATCCCCGGAAGGAGCGAGACGAAGACGTACGAGGGAGTCGTCGAGGTGACCCCGGAACGGCCGGAGAAGGAAGAGGCCGCCCGCGAGGCGCCTGAAGCGGTGGTTGTGCCCGCCGGCAAGAGCGCCTCTGTTGAAGAAGGACGGGTGGAGATGGCTGAGATTCCGGTGAAGGAGCTGGAGGATGGGAAAGAGGAGACCCAGGATCTGCTTTCCGCCGCCCCCGAGCCCTCTCCATCGGAAGGAACGCCAACGGAAATCTCTTCGGGATCTGAAACGGTGACCGCCCCAGAAGAGCCGAGCAGCCCAGAGACGCAGGCGCCGCCGGAGCCGCAGGCGTCGCCGCCCGAGCCGGAGGCGTCGCAGCCGGAGCCGGAGGCGTCGCAGCCGGAGCCGGAGGCGTCGCCGCCCGAGCCGCAGGCGTCACAGCCGGAGCCGGAGGCGTCGCCGCCCGAGCCGCAGGCGTCACAGCCGGAGCCGGAGGCGTCGCCGCCCGAGCCACAGGCGTCGCAGCCGGAGCCGGAGGCGTCGCCGCAACCACCGTCGAAGTCTAACTAACCATCGGAGCCAAACCGTTCATCAGAGTGGACCCCCTCCTTAGCCTGTTCCGACGGACGCCGAGGCGAGTCGATCCACTGCTGGAATCTCTCACGGGGGGCCGCGGCCGCCTCCAGGCGGCCCTCTGCATGGGGGTTCTCGGGCTGAATCTGTGGCTTCTTTCCTTCCCTTCCCTGGACCCTCTTGAGCGGCTGGACCGAATCACCCTCGATCAGTTCTTCAAATACCGTCCCCCCCTGCGCACCGATCCCTCCATCGTCTGCATCGAGATCGCCGAGGACAGCCTGCTGCAGATCGGCCGGTGGCCCTGGCCCCGACAGTACCACGCGGCGCTCACCCACGCCCTCCAGGGCTGGGGAGCCAAGGCAGTAGTGTTCGACATCCTGTTCAGCGATCCGAGCAGCCCTTCCGATGATAAGGCGTTCGCGGAAGCGCTGGCCGAATCAGGTCGGGTCTATCTCCCCCTGGTCCTGGAGAATCACCGGGGGAGGCCGGTCTGGATCCACTCCCTGGCCAGCTTCGAACGCCACGCCAAGGGGGTCGGCCACATCAACGCCACCCCTGACCGGGATGGGATCCTGCGGCGGGTCCAGCCGGTCCTGCGGGAAGGATCGGAGCAGCATCCTTACCTCTCTCTGAAGGTGGCCTACGACCTCCTCGGCCGCCCGGTCCCGCCGCCGGAGCGCCTGCCCTTTCCGCGGGACAGGGATGGAAGCCTCCTGATCAACTGGGCCGGGCGCTGGACCGAGACCTTCCGGCATTACTCCTACCTGGACCTCCTGCGCAGCTTCGAAGCGGTGAATCACGGCCGCAAGCCGATCGTCCCGCCGGAACTGCTCCGGGGAAAGATCTGCTTGATCGGGCTGACCGCGGTTGGGCACACCGACCTGAAGGCGATCCCGCTGGAGCCGGTCTACCCGGCCATGGGATTCCACGCCAACGTGATCAACAGCCTCCTCACCAAGCAGTTCGTCACCCCGGCGCCTCTGTTTACCAACGCCCTGTGCCTGATCGGGATCGGGCTGATCGCCACGGTCCTCTTCATGCTGTTCAGGCCGGTCATCGCCTCCGCCGCCAGCCTCCTCCTCGGGGGGGGCTGGCTGGGGCTGGCTTATTTCCTGTTCTGCTGCGATTCCCTCTGGATCTCCGTGGCGCATCCGCTCTTCTGCATCGGCTCGATCTTCCTGGCCTCGGTGGTGTACCTTCAAGTCGCCGAGGAGAAGACGGAGGAGCGCCTCTCCGACCTGGCCACCCGGGACGGCCTGACCGGCTTGCACGTGATCCGGCATTTCCGCGGGCTGTTGAACGAAGCGACCGCTGAGGCCCGAAGGCGCCAGGCCCCCCTCTCGGTGCTGATGATCGACATCGACCATTTCAAGCAGGTCAACGACACCTACGGCCACCCGGCGGGGGACCGGGTTTTAAAGCAGGCGGCCGCCATCGTTCAATCCTCCCTGAGGGAGAGCGACGACGCCGGCCGATACGGGGGCGAGGAGATGATCGTGATGCTGCCGAGAACCTCGCTGGAGGCGGCCCTGCCGATCGCGGAGCGGATCCGGGCCGCGGTGGCGCAGGCCACCTCCGATTTCAGGGAGGGAACGATCTCCGTGACGGTCTCTATCGGGGCGGCGACCCTCGATCCGGACGAGACCTCTCCGGATCCGATGGTCCAGAGGGCGGATGAGGCGATGTATCAGGCCAAGCAGGGGGGGAGGAACCGGGTTTGCCGGAAGCCGACGACATAAAACCTGGAACCCTCTATCTGGTGGGGACCCCCATCGGGAACTTGAGCGACATCACCCTCCGGGCCGTCGAGACCCTGAGGGGGGCCTCCCTCATCGCCGCGGAGGATACCCGGCGCACCCGGCTCCTCTGCCAGCGGCACGGGATCGACCGGCCGCTCGTGAGCCTGCACGGCCACAACGAGCAGGCCCGGACCGTCGAGCTGATCCAACGGCTTCAGAACGGGGAATCGATCGCCCTGGTGACCGACGCCGGCATGCCGGTCCTCTCGGACCCCGGCGCCATCCTGGTCAAGGGAGCCGCCGACGCCGGGATCCCGGTGACCGCCGTGCCGGGTCCGAGCGCCGTCGTCGCCGCGCTGGCGATCTCCGGCCTCCGCGGGGAGCGATTCCGGTTCGAAGGGTTCCCGCCCCGCAAGCCGAAGGCGCTGGCCGAGTGGCTGCACCGGATGGCAGAGGAGCCGGCCCCGGTCGTCTGCTTCGAATCGCCCTACCGGCTGGTGAAAACCCTTCGGGCGATCCAGCAGGAGCTGGGAGAGATCCCGGTCGTGGTGGGACGGGAATTGACCAAGCTGCATGAGGAGGTCGCACGCGGCTCGACAAGTGAGCTCTTGGCGCGGTATACTCAAAGAGCTCCTCAAGGAGAGGTGACCTTGATCTTCCAGCCCAAAGGAGCAGGAGGGATTTCGGATTGAGTGTTGCGAATACGATGAATATCCATCCCACCGCGGTGGTTGATCCGGAGGCACAGATCGCCCCGGAGGTGGAGATCGGCCCCTACGTGGTGATCGAAGGGCCGGTGAAGATCGCCTCCGGGACCAAGATCTGGCCGCACGCCTATCTGACGGCTCCCCTGGAGATCGGGGAGGAGTGCCAGATCCACGTGGGGGCGGTTCTGGGGCACCTCCATCAGGCGCTGCGGGAGCCGCAGGCGGGGGGGGTCCGGATCGGGGACCGGGTGATCGTGCGGGAGTATGCCTCCATCCACCGGGCCTCCCGGGCCGGGGCCTGGACCACCATCGGATCCGACACCCTCTTGATGGGATTCTCCCACGTGGCCCACGACTGCGCCCTCGGGGACCGGGTGATCGTGGCCAACGGGACCCTGCTGGCCGGGCACGTGACGGTGGAGGATCGGGCGACCCTCTCGGGCCATGTGGCGGTCCACCAGTTCGTCCGGATCGGGATGCTCGCGATGATCGGTGGCCTGGCCCGGGTGAACAAGGATGTCCCTCCCTACTTTCTGGTGAAGGGAGACTCGGAGGTCTGGTCGATCAATGGGGTGGGCCTGAGGAGGGCCGGCCTCTCCGAGGAGAGCCGGGCCAAGATCCGGGAGGCGTACCGGCTGCTCTACCGGGCGGGGCTCAACACCACACAGGCCTTGAAGGCGATCCAGGCGATGAAGGAAACCACCCCTGAGTTGAAGCACCTCGTCCAATTCATCCAGCAAAGTCAGCGTGGGATCTGCCGGCACCACCTGCGGGTGCCGGAGGAGGCCAATCTCCTTGACATGGAGGGGGAGGATGTGGTTTAATTGATGTGAGAACGTGTCCTTTTAAACTGGTCCGGAGAGGCCAGAAAAGGGGTGACCGTGAAGATTGAATGGACGAAAATGGGGGCGGCTCCTCCACACCCGCGCCGGGAAAAGTGGAAGAGCCGTTTTTTATTGCGATGAAGGCGGACCCTATGAAGGGGCACCTCCTCGACACCGGGGAGATCCAGAGGGTTCTGACCCGGATCGGGCATGAGATCCTGGAGCGGCACCGGAGCGCCCAGCGGCTGGCCCTGGTGGGAATCCGCTCCCGGGGAGAGGTGGTGGCCCAGCGGCTGGCCCGGATCCTGGAGGAGATCTCCGGCTCCACGGTCCCGGTGGGGGCCCTGGACATCACTCTGTACAGGGACGATCTGAGCCTGATCAGCGCAAGCCCCATCCTCCGGGCCACCGAGATCCCTTTCGACGTGAACGGCCAAAGGATCGTGGTCGTGGACGACGTGCTCTTCACCGGAAGAACCGTCCGGGCCGCCCTGGACGCCCTGGCCGACCTGGGACGGCCCGAGTCGGTGGAGCTGGCGGTCCTGATCGACCGGGGGCACCGGGAGCTGCCGATCAAGGCCGACTACGTCGGCAAGAACGTCCCCACGTCGAAGAAGGAGCTGATCCAGGTGCGGCTGACGGAAACCGATGGGACGGATGAGGTGGTGATCGAGTGAGCGGCTGGACACGCAAGGACCTGCTGGGGCTGGAAGAGCTCTCGAGAGAAGAGCTGACGCTGCTGTTGGATCAGGCCAAGGCCTTCCAGGAGGTTTCTCTTCGCCCCATCAAGAAGGTTCCCGCCCTGCGGGGCCGGACGGTGGCCCTCTGCTTCCTGGAGCCCTCCACCCGCACCCGAACCTCCTTCGAGCTGGCCGCCAAGCGGCTTTCCGCCGACATCCTCCAGATCCAACCGGCCTCCTCCAGCCTGGTCAAAGGGGAGACGATCCTGGACACGGCCCGGACCCTGGAGGCGATGCGGGTGGAGATCGTCGTCCTCAGGCACAATGTGAGCGGGGTCCCGGCGATGGTGGCCCGGGCGATCGGCCCGAGCGTGATCAACGCCGGCGACGGCTCCCACGAGCATCCGACCCAGGGGCTGGTGGATCTGTTCACCATCCTCGAGAAGAAGGGGCGGATCGCCGGCCTCAATGTCCTGATCGTCGGGGACATCCTCCATTCCCGGGTGGCCCGCTCCAATCTCTGGGGGCTCTCCAAGCTGGGGGCCCGGGTGACCGTCTGCGGCCCCCCCACGCTGATCCCGCAGGGGATCGAGTCTCTCGGGGCGGAGGTCTCCTACCGGCTTGAGGAGCCGCTGCCCAAGGCCGACGTCCTGATCGCCCTTCGCCTTCAGCTGGAACGCCAGAAGGAGCAGTACATCCCCTCCTTCCGCGAATACAGCCGGCTCTACGGGATCGACCGGGAGAAGCTTAAAGGGGCCAAGCCGGATCTGATCGTGATGCACCCGGGGCCGGTGAACCGAGGGCTCGAGCTTTCCCCCGAGGTGGCCGACGGCCCGAACTCGGTGATCCTGGAGCAGGTGACGAACGGGATCGCGGTGCGGATGGCGGTGCTGTACCTCGTGGCCGGTGCGCGGGGGGAAAGGGGGAGCGTGTGCGGGCGGATGAGCTGGTGAACTCATGAAGGCCCCTCGCATCCTCATCAAGGGGGGCCGGCTGATCGACCCGGCGGAAGGGGTCGATGAGGTGTGCGATCTGTTGATTGAGGGGGGAAAGGTGGCCGCCCGCGGGAAAGGGCTGAAGGCGGAGGGGGCGCAGGGGCTCGACGCCAAGGGAAAGGTGGTCGCCCCCGGATTCATCGACCTCCATGTCCACCTGCGCTTCCCCGGCCAGGAGCAGAAGGAGACGCTGATCACCGGCTCGAAGGCGGCCATCAAAGGGGGATTCACCACCATCTGCACGATGGCCAACACCGACCCGGTGATCGACTCCGGGGCCGTCATCGAATCGGTCAAGGCCCAGACGGGGAAGCTCGGATGGATCCGGATCCTCCCCTACGCGGCGGTGACGATGGGCCTCAAGGGGGAAACCCTGACCGAGATGGGGGAGCTCCGGGCCGCCGTGGCGGTCGGCTTCTCCGACGACGGGATGCCGATCCTGAATGCCGGCCTGATGCGGCGAGCCCTCGAGTACACCCGCCTGGCCGGGCCGCCGGTGATCGCCCACTGCGAGGAGAAAAGCCTGACCGGCGCCGGGGTGATGCACGACGGGGTCACCGCGACCCGCCTGGGGCTCGCCGGGATGCCGGCGGAGGCGGAGACGGTGATGATCGCCCGGGACCTGCTCCTGGCCGAGGGGACGAGAGGCCGGCTCCACATCGCCCATGTCAGCACCGGGGCCGGGGTGGAGCTGATCCGGGCCGCCAAGGGACGGGGAGTCCAGGTCACCGCCGAGGTGACCCCCCATCACCTGACCCTCACCGACGAAGCCTTGAACACCTACGAGAGCCGCTTCAAGATGAACCCCCCCTTAAGAACCGAGGCCGACCTGGAGGCGCTGCGCAACGGCCTGAGGGATGGGACCCTGGACGCGGTGGCGACGGACCACGCCCCCCATTCAAGGGCGGAGAAGGAGCTGGATCTAGGGGCCGCTCCCTTCGGGGTGGTCGGGCTGGAGACGGCGGCGGCGGTCCTCTTAACCGAGCTGGTCAACCGGGGAACGGTTCCCCTGCCGGTCCTGATCGCCTCCCTCACTGCGCGGCCGGCTCAAGTGCTGGGGATCGACCGGGGCCGCCTCTCGAAAGGGTCGGCCGCCGACGTGACGATCCTGGACCTTGAGGCCGACTGGATCGTCGAGGCCGGTTCCTTCGCATCGAAAGGGGTCAACTCCCCTTTCCTGGGCTGGCGCCTGAAAGGGCAGGTCACCGATGTCCTGGTGGCGGGAGAGCCTGTGTTGCGCAATGGTCAGTTCCTTGTGAATGGAGAATCGGCATGAAGATCCTTAGAGCTTCGGTACTCTTCCTGTGCCTCTCGGGTCTGGCCTTCGCCGAGGAAACCGGACTGCCCAAAGAGGCCCAGGAGCTTTTGACCAAGGCGGCGGACCTGGAAAGCTACCGGGTTCAGTTCACCTTGGAGGCGAACGAGGAGGCGGGGGAACCGGTTCATCTGGCAGGGACACTCCAGTTTCAAAGGCCCAACCGGCGCCGGCTGGAGATCCGAGAGGGGAATTCTCCGGAGGTGGCGCAGCGGGTGGTCTGCGACGGGCAGACCGAGTGGCAGCAGTACACCAAGGCCAATGTGGTGTACCGGGCGAAGAGCCCGGAGGAAACCCCCGGGCCCCATCGGCCCTTCTCGGAGGTGAAGCCGGAGACCCTCCGCCTGGTTCAACAGAGCGGGCAAGGCCGGGATGACCGGTTCCGGTTTGAGGCGGACCCCCTGCCCTCCATCGTGGAGGGGTCCCCGGTTCCGATCAAGACGCTCCGGGTTGAGGTGGGGAAAAAAGACGGCCTGATCCGGGAGCTGAAGCTCCTGGACACGCAGGGGAGAGAGGTTCTGACCCAGGAGTACAGCCAGGTGGAGGTGAATGTCCCGATCCCGGAGGAGACCTTTACCTTTACCCCTCCGGACGGAACCCAGGTCATCGACCTGGACAAGCCGCAAGGCTCTTAGATGGAACGGTGCCAGGATTAATCCTGGCACCGGGTTTGCTGCCGATAGAGGAGGAAAAAATGATGCGATCGCGATGGAGAATCGGGATGTTGCTGGCGGGCCTGATGCTGCTGGGCACGGGGGCTTCGCTCGACGGAGTTCGTCAGGCGCGGGAATGGCAGTATTGGGGAGACGTCGCCCTGGCCAACGGCCGGGTGGCGGAGGCCAATATCTTCTACGGGAAGGTGGCGGAAACCTTCCCCGACAGCCCGCACGGGCGGCGGGCGGCGGGGCTGTTCCAAAAAACCCAGGCCGACCTGCTGACCCCTGAGCCATCCCCGGCATCTGAAGATTGCGCCTCCGTGAAAGCGGAGCTGATCGATTTTCTGACCTGGCCTTAGGAAACGATGCGTGCGGATCGTCGCTGACTTCCATATTCACTCCCGGTACAGCCGGGCCACCTCGAGCCAGCTGGACCTGGAGCTCCTGGCCCGGTGGGCCAAGTACAAGGGGATCACCCTCCTGGGAACCGGGGACTGCACCCATCCCCTGTGGCTGGCCGAGCTGAAGCAGAAGCTGAAGGCCGGCCCGGGAGGGCTCTACCAGTATCAGGGAGTCCTCTTCCTGCTTACCGCCGAGGTGAACGCCAATTTCGTCTCCGGCGGAAAGGGCCGGCGGATCCACAACCTTCTGCTCCTGCCCTCCATCGAGGTGGCCGAGCGGCTCAACCAGCGGCTGGCCCGCTACGGGGACCTCGCCTCGGACGGGCGCCCGACCCTCAACCTCTCGGCCCAAGAGCTGGTGAAGCTGGCCCTGGAGGTCTCTCCCGAAATCCTCATCGTGCCGGCCCATGCCTGGACTCCCCACTTCTCGATCTTCGGAGCGAACTCCGGATTCGACACGGTGGAGGAATGCTTCGGCCCCCAGGCCAAGGAGATCCACTGCCTGGAGACGGGGCTCTCCAGCGACCCGGCGATGAACTGGCGGTTGAGCCAGCTCGACCGGTACACCCTGATCTCCAACTCCGACTCCCACTCGGCCAGCCGGATCGGGCGGGAGGCCAATGTGTTCGAGGGGCAGCCGGGCTACGGGGAGATCCTCTCGATCCTGAAGGGCAAGGACCCGAAGCGGTTCCTCTACACCATCGAATTTTTCCCGGAGGAGGGGAAATACCACTTCGACGGCCACCGGCTCTGCAAGGCCCGGGTCTCGCCGGAGGAGTCGGCCAAGAACCAGAACCGCTGCCCCGTCTGCGGCAAGAAGGTGACGATCGGGGTGATGCACCGGGTGGAGAGCCTGGCAAACCGGCCCATCGGCTATGAGCCGCCCCCGCCCCATCGAATCCCGTTCAAGAACCTGGTTCCGCTCGATCAGATCATCGCCGACGTCCGGTCGGTCGGCGTCGGCTCAAAGGCGGTGGAGCAGGAATATCTGGAGTGGGTCCAACGGGTCGGGTCGGAGTTCGAGATCCTGGTGGACCTCTCTGAGGAGGCCCTCCGAAAGCAGCTCCCCCCGAAGGTGGCGGAGGGGATATTGAGGGTCCGCCGGGGAGAAATCCGGATCCTCCCCGGCTACGATGGAGAGTACGGCGAGGTGAATATCTTCGGCCAAGAGGAACCGCAGATGGGCGAGAAACAGCTCACCCTTTTTGAATGAGAGCCCTGCTGGCGCTGGAGGACGGGACCGTTTTCCAGGGGGAGTCGTTCGGGGCCCCGGGAGAGGTCGCGGGGGAGGTGATCTTCAACACCTCGATGACCGGCTACCAGGAGATCCTGACCGACCCTTCCTACCGGGGGCAGATCGTGGTGATGACCTACCCCTTGATCGGGAACTACGGGGTGAACCGCCTCGACGTGGAATCGGCCAAGCCGCAGGTGGAAGGGTTCGTCGTTCGGTACTCAAGCCCCATCGCCTCGAACTGGAGGCAGGAGGAGACCCTCGAGGAATGGCTCAAGGCCCATCAGACCGTGGCGGTCCAGGGGGTGGACACCCGGGCCTTGACCACCCTGCTTCGCCAAAAGGGGGCCCTCAAAGGAATCCTCTCGACGATCGACCTGGATGAGGGGCGGCTGGTCGAGAAGGCCCGCTCCTCCCCCGGCCTCATCGGGCGGGACCTGGTGAAGGAGGTCACCTGCGCCGAGCCGCACGCCTGGGTGGAGAAGGTGGGGGGGGCAGAGCCCTCCGCCCTTTTTCGGGTGGCGGCGATCGACTGCGGGATGAAGGGGAACATCCCCCGGATGCTCACCCAGGCCGGTTGCCAGGTCACGGTGGTGCCGGCCACGGTGACGGCCCAGGAGATCCTGCGGATGAGGCCGGATGGGCTCTTCCTCTCCAACGGCCCCGGCGATCCGGAGGGGCTGCCGTATCTGGTCTCGACGGTGCGCTCATTGATCGGGCAGCTGCCGATCTTCGGCATCTGCCTGGGCCACCAGATCCTGGGGCTCGCCCTGGGAGGGAAAACCTACAAGCTGAAGTTCGGCCACCACGGGGCGAATCATCCGGTCCTGGAGGTCCGGACCGGGCGGGTGCAGATCACCGCACAGAACCACGGCTTCTCCGTGGATCCCCAATCGATCCCCGGGAACCAGGCGGAGATGACCCACTTGAACTTGAACGACAAGACCTGCGAAGGGATCCGGCACAGGGAGCTTCCTGTCTTCTCGGTCCAGTATCACCCGGAGGCCTCCCCCGGCCCGCACGATTCGCACCACCTGTTCCAGCGGTTCGTCAAGATGATGGAAACGGGGAAGAGCCCATGAGGTCTCTGGCCTGGGTCGCCGCGGCGCTGGTCCTGCTGGGGGCTGTCCCCGCCCGGAAGGAGGCCCCCGCCCCGATCCGGGTGGAGCTTTCCCCGGTCGCCCATCCCGAACCGGGGCTGGAACCGGCCGTCCGGCAGATGCTGCTCAAGGTGGCCAGGGACCCGAAGAATTGGCCGGCCGACATGAAAGGGGAAGGCCGCCTGGAGATCCTGCTCCGCCTGCCGATCGGCGTCGACCTGGATCAGGCGAACCGGGGGGGCTGGACACCGGTCAAGCCCAGGCCGGAAGAGAAAAGGGACGCCACCGGTCCGTGGAGACTGTTTCAGCGGACCGTTCCGGCGGGCCGGGTCAAGGAGTCGCCGGACCTTCTCGCCCGGGAGGTGATCCCCCTTCGGATCGTGGAGGATGGGACCAACTGGGTGATCACTGCCCGGGTCCGGCTCATCCAGGGGGGGACCACGATCCAAGCCTTCGGGGCGATCTTCGCCAGCCGCCAGAGGGGAGCGGCCGAGCTCCATGCGCTGCCCAAAGGCTCTCTCTCCCCCATTTTTAGAGCTTAAGAGCCCGATATGCCGAAGCGGACCGACCTAAAGAAGATTCTGATCATCGGCTCAGGACCGATCATCATCTCCCAGGCCTGCGAGTTTGACTACTCCGGCACCCAGGCCTGCAAGGCCCTGAAGGAGGAGGGATACTCCGTCGTCCTGGTGAACTCCAACCCGGCCACCATCATGACCGACCCGGAGTTCGCCGACCGGACCTACATCGAGCCGATCACCGTCGAGGTGCTGGAGAAGATCATCGCCCGGGAGCGGCCGGACGCCCTGCTGCCGACCCTGGGCGGCCAGACCGGCCTCAACGTCGCGGTGCAGCTGGCCATGGGAGGGATCCTGGAACGGTACGGCGTCGAGATGATCGGGGCCAACGCCGAGTCGATCAAGAAGGCGGAGGACCGGGCGCTGTTCAAGGAGGCGATGCTGGCCGCCGGGTTGGGGCTTCCCTTGAGCGGAGTCGCCCACACCCTGATGGAGGCCCGGGCGGCGGCGGATCGGATCGGATTCCCGGTGGTGATCCGTCCCGCCTTCACCCTCGGGGGGACCGGCGGGGGGATTGCCTACAACTGGGAGGAGTTCGACCGGATCGCGGAGGCGGGCCTGGCCCTCAGCATGGCCTCGGAGATCCTGATCGAGGAGTCTCTGGAGGGATGGAAGGAGTTCGAGCTGGAGGTGATGCGGGACCGGCGGGACAACGTGGTGATCGTCTGCTCCATCGAGAACCTGGACCCGATGGGGATCCACACCGGCGACTCGATCACCGTCGCCCCGGTGCAGACCTTGACCGACAAGGAGTACCAGGCGATGCGCAACGACGCCATCACCGTGATCCGGGCGATCGGCGTCGAGACCGGCGGCTCCAACATCCAGTTCGCCGTCCACCCTGAGACCGGCCGGCGGGTGGTGATCGAGATGAACCCCCGGGTCTCCCGCTCCTCGGCCCTCGCCTCCAAGGCCACCGGCTTCCCGATCGCCAAGATCGCCGCCAAGCTGGCGGTCGGCTACACCCTGGACGAGCTGCCCAACGACATCACCCGGAAGACCCCGGCCTGCTTCGAGCCGACGCTGGACTACTGCGTCGTCAAGATCCCCCGGTGGGCCTTCGAAAAGTTCCCGGCGGCCGACCCGACCCTGACCGTCCAGATGAAGTCGGTCGGCGAGGTGATGGCGATCGGCCGGACCTTCAAGGAGGCGCTGCAAAAGGGGCTGCGCTCCCTGGAGATCGGCCGATTCGGGCTGGGGGCCGACGGGAAGGACCGGCCGCTCCCCAAGGAGGAGCTGTTGAAGAGGCTTCGGGTCCCCAACGCGGAGCGGCTCTTCGCCATCCGTCAGGCGGTGCTGGCCGGGATGGCGGACGAGGAGATTCACCGGTTGACGAAGATCGACCGGTGGTTCCTAAAGGAGATCCGCCAGATCGTCGAGATGGAGGTGGAGCTGAGGCAAAAGGGGCTTGATCCCGATCTTCTGTTCAAGGCGAAACAGTTCGGCTTCAGCGATAGGCAGTTGGGATTCCTCTGGGGGATGCCGGAGCTCAAGGTCCGGCGCCTTCGGCTGGCCCAAGGGATCCGGCCTCTCTTCTACCTGGTAGACACCTGCGCTGCGGAGTTCGAGGCGGTCACGCCGTACTATTACTCCGCGTATGAGAGGCTCCCGGTGAAACCTCCTTCGCGTTCACCCTTGGATTCCGCCTACGGAACGGTGCCAGGATTAATCCTGGCACCGGGTTCTGCAGGCGGGGGTCAGACCCCATCAGGGGTTAAGAAGTTCATGATCCTGGGCGGCGGCCCCAACCGGATCGGCCAGGGGATTGAGTTCGACTATTGCTGCGTCCATGCCGTTTTCGGTCTCCGGGAGGCCGGGGTCCGGACGATCATGGTGAACTCCAACCCGGAGACGGTCTCCACCGACTACGACACGGCGGACCTGCTCTACTTCGAGCCGCTCACCCTGGAGGATGTCCTCAACATCGTGGAGGAGGAGCGCCCCACGGGCGTCATCCTCCAGCTCGGAGGGCAGACCCCGCTGAATCTCGCCCTGGCACTGGCTGACTGCGGGGTGCCGATCGTCGGGACCAGCCCCGGGGAGATCGACCGGGCCGAGGACCGGAAGAAATTCAGCCGGATGATCAACCAGCTCTCTCTCCGGCAGCCCCCCAACGGGACCGCCCAAGGAGCCGATGAGGCGGTCCGGATCGCGCAGGAGCTCCATTACCCGGTTCTGGTGCGCCCCTCCTACGTCTTGGGGGGGCGGGCGATGGAGATCGTCTACGACGAGGAGAGCCTCCGGGCCTACATGGCCACCGCCGTCGAGGCCTCGCCGGAGCATCCGATCCTGGTGGACAAGTTCCTCCAGGACGCGATCGAGGTGGACGTGGACGTGATCGCCGACGGCGAGACGGCGGTGATCGGCGGGATCCTGGAGCACGTGGAGCAGGCCGGGGTCCACTCCGGCGACGCGGCGATGGTGATGCCGCCGCACACCCTGCCGCCCAATGTCCTGGAGGAGATCCGGGAGGCCACCCGCCGGCTGGCCAAGGAGCTTCGGGTGGTGGGCCTGATGAACGTCCAGTTCGCGGTCAAGGGAGGCCAGGTCTACGTGCTGGAGGTGAACCCTCGCGCCTCCCGGACGATCCCTTTCATCTCGAAGGCAGTCGGGATCCCGCTGGCCAAGCTGGCGGCGAAGGTGATGGCGGGCGCTTCCCTGAAAGAGCTGGGATTGACCCGGGAGGTGGACCTGCCCTTCACCTGCGTCAAGGAATCGGTCTTCCCCTTCAGCCGGTTCTTCGGGGTCGACATCATCCTGGGGCCCGAGATGAAATCGACCGGCGAGGTGATGGGGATCGACACCTCCTTTGGGCTCGCCTACGCCAAGTCGCAGATCGCCGCCTACCAGAGGCTGCCGCTCGGGGGGACGGTCTTCCTGAGCGTCAAGGACGCCGACAAGCCGCTGGCCGCGGAGGTGGCGAAGCGCCTCGTGGAGCTGGGCTTCAAGCTGGTTTCCACCCAGGGGACCGCCGAGACCTTGCGGGGAAGCGGCATCCCGGTCGCCGAGGTGATGAAGATCCACGAGGGGCGCCCACACGTGCTCGATTTCGTCCGGGATTCCAAGGTGGACCTGATCATTAACACGCCCGCCGGAAAGACCACCAAGGAGGATGAGACCAAGATCCGCTCCATGGCGGTGGCGCGTGGAATCCCCTGCGTCACCACCATCCAAGGGGCCCAGGCGCTCGTCACCGGGATCGGTTCCCTCTTAAGCGAAGGGCTGCGGGTCCGCTCCATCCAGGAATGGCACGAGAA
>JACPXU010000072.1 GCA_016196375.1 Candidatus Omnitrophota bacterium
CTCTTGGTGGCCGTTGTCTTCGGCATCCTGCTTCTGATCTCCGTGATTCGGATCGTGCCGGAGTACAAACGGGTGGTGGTGCTGCGGCTGGGGAGGGTGATGGGGGCCAAGGGACCAGGGGTCGTGATCATCCTGCCGGTGGTGGACCAGCCGGTGACGGTGGACCTGCGGGAGACCTTCCTGGAGATTCCGAGGCAGACCTGCATCACCAAGGACAACGCACCGATCTCCATCGACTTCCTCATCTACTCGAAGGTGGTGGACCCGATCGCCTCGGTGGTCCATGTCCGGGACTACGCCGGCGCCGCCATGGGGATCGCCACCACCACGCTGCGGGCCGTGGTCGGGGACATCCCCCTGGACGACGTCCTCGCCAAGCGGGAGCAGATCAACCAGGTGCTGCGGACCAAGCTGGATGAGGTGACGGAGCGCTGGGGGGTGAAGGTGACCTCCGTCGAGATCCGGGAGATCTCCCCACCGAAGGACGTTCAGGAGTCCATGAACAAACAGATGACGGCGGAGCGCAGCCGCCGGGCGATGGTCCTGGAGGCCGACGGCCAGAAACAGGCCACCATCACCGTGGCCGAAGGGGAAAGGCAGTCGGCCATCCTGAAGGCGGAGGGAGGCCGCCAGGCGGCGATCCTGAACGCCGAGGGGTACGCCCTGGCCCTTTCGAAGATCTATGAAGCGGCCAAGGGGGTGGACTCCAAGACGATGTCGCTCCAGTACCTGGAGGCGCTCAAGACCATCGGGGCCGGCCCCTCCACCAAGTTCGTGATCCCGGCGGAGCTGACGAATCTCCTCGCCCCCTTTGCCGGGATGGTGAAGAGCTCCGCATGCCAGCCTTGAAGATCTGCGTCAGCGTCGCGCTGGCCCTGTGGGTGGGGGGCTTAAGCCTCTTCGTGGGGACGGTGATCCCGGTGTCGTTCCGATCTTTCAAGAAAGAGGAGGCGGGCCGCTTCCTGGAGGTCCTGTTTCCGGCGGTGGATCGCTGGTGCCTGGTCTGGGGGGCGGCCGCCGCGGGGGCTCTGTTTCTCCTCTTCCGAAGCCGGCATCTGGCCCCGGCCTCCCTCGCGCTGGAGCTTCCGGTGGGGCTGATGTTCCTGTTGACCCTGTACGTCGCCCGGGTCCTCCATCCCGAGGTCCATGAGCTCAAGCGGAAGATCAACCTCCCGGAGTTTGAGGGGTCGGCCCACCAGCAGACGATGAAGTTCGCCTTTGACCGCCTCTATAAGGTTTCGGTCCGGCTCCACGGCCTGCTCCTCCTGCTCGGATGGTTCAGCCTCGGGCTGGTCCCCTCCTTCCTTCGATAATGAAGCGGCTCAAGAAGATCGTCAGCTTCAAGGAGAGCCCTCACCGGCTGGGGCTCGCCTTTGGGATGGGGGTTTTCCTGGGGATCATCCCCGGCACCGGGACGATCGCGGCGGCGGTGGCGGCGACCCTGTTCCGCCTCAACCTGCCGGTGGCGGTGGCCGGCTCGCTCCTCACCAACCCGGTCACCAGCCCCTTCGTCTACGCCGGGAGCTACTTCCTCGGCCACTGGCTGCTCGGCGATCTGCTGCCGGCCGGCAAGATCAGCCGGATCCTCCTGGGCACCCTGGCCGGCAACCTCCTCCTGGCCGTCGGCCTGGGCCTCGTGGGCTATCTCACTGCCTTCTGCGTCGTTGCCTTCCACCGCTGCCGCAAGCCGCCGGTTCAGGAGCTGACCTGAGCCTGCCGATGCTGCTCGCGATCGATGTCGGGAACACCAGCGTCACCCTGGGGCTGTTCCGGGGAAGGCGGCTGATCCGCAGGGGCCGGCGGCCCACCGAAGGGTCCGCCTGGACGGCGGCGGCCCTCCAGCGGGAGGTCCGGACGCCGCTAAGGCGGATCGAGGGGGTGATCCTCTCCAGCGTGGTCCCGCGGGCCACGGCCCGGCTGAAGCGGGACCTGAGGCGCCTGGGCCTGCCGCAGCTGCTCGTTGTCGGAGAGGACCTTGAGGCCCCGGTGGTCAACCGGTACCGGATCCCCTCCCAGGTGGGGCAGGACCGGCTGGTCAACGCGGCCGCCGCCGCCTTCCTCTATATGGGGCCGGCGATCGTGGTGGACTTCGGGACCGCGGTGACGATCGACCTGGTGAACGGCCGGCGGGAGTATCTGGGGGGTCTGATCATCCCAGGGATCGGGATCGCCCTGGAGGCCTTAACCTCCCGGGCCGCGCTGCTGCCCAGGATCGGCTTGACCCGTCCCAGGGAGTTCCTGGGGCGGGATACCAGGAGCAGCATGAAGAGCGGGATCTTCTTCGGGTACGGGGCCCTGTGCGACGGGATCGTCCGCCGGATGAAGGCCCAATTCTCCCCCAGGGCTAAGGTGATCGCCACCGGCGGCCATTCCACCTTGATCGCCCCTTTCTGCAAGACGGTTCAGATCGTGAACGCCGATCTCACACTTCAGGGGCTGGAGCTCACCTACCGCACCCAAAAAAACTCTTGACAGAACCCACTCCTGTGCCTATGATGGTGAAAAGTTAGCACTCAGAGGTCCTAACTGCCAGATTTTCAGTCCAACCGAGTATTTTCGGACAAAATCACAGTCTAAGGAGCTTAAGGAGGGGAGCAATGGCTGTTCAACCGTTGGGTGACAGGATATTGGTGAAGCTCTTGGAGGAAGAGGAGAGATCGCCGGGAGGGATCATCCTGCCGGATACGGCCAAGGAGAAGCCCCAAGAGGGCAAGATAGTCGCCGTCGGCAAGGGACGGCTGTTGGAGGATGGGACCGTGAGACCCCTGGAGGTCAAGGTGGGGGATACGGTCCTTTTTGCTAAGTATTCCGGCACGGAGGTCACGCATGAGGAGAAGGAGTTCCTGATCCTCCGGGAAGACGACGTCTTAGCGATCAAATCAGGCAAGAAATAGACCACAGGAGGTTTTCAAAGATGCCAAAGCAGTTGCTGTTCAACGAGGATGCCAGACGGGCGGTCCTGCGCGGGGTGGAGACCCTGGCGAGGGCGGTCAAGGTGACCCTTGGCCCCAAGGGCCGGAACGTCATTCTGGACAAGAAATTCGGCTCCCCGACGATCACCAAGGACGGGGTGACCGTCGCCAAGGAGATCGAGCTGGCGGATCCGTACGAGAACATGGGGGCGGAGATGGTCAAGGAGGTCGCCTCCAAGACCTCGGATACCGCCGGGGATGGGACCACCACCGCCACCGTTTTGGCGGAGTCGGTCTTCCGGGAGGGGTTGAAGAACGTCACCGCCGGCGCCAACCCGATGGGGATCAAGCGGGGGATCGACCTGGCGGTGGAGGAGGTCATCGAGTCCTTGAAGAAGCTCTCCAAGCCGATCAAGGACAAGAAGGAGATCGCCCAGGTCGGCACCATCGCCGCCAACAACGACGCCGAGATCGGGGAGATCATCGCCGAGGCGATGGACCGGGTC
>JACPXU010000073.1 GCA_016196375.1 Candidatus Omnitrophota bacterium
GCCTCCCCCGCCGATGACCGAACGGGGTCCCGAGGGCCCCAACGGGAGCGGCCGCCCCGCGCCGAAAGGTCCTCTCGTCAAGTCCTCGCCGCTCGGGGGCAAGCGAGCCGGACCCGCTCCGATAGACAAGATCGGCCGCAACGATCCCTGCTACTGCGGCAGCGGCAAGAAATACAAAAAGTGCCACGGAACATAGCATAGTAGCGTCATCCTCGCGGAAGCGAGGATCGGATCCCCGCTTGCGCGGGGATGACTCCCTCGATTCCCGCTAGTTTACCCTCGACTTGATCGAGGGCGGGAATGACCGCGGGGATCGTTCCGTGGGGTCAGACCCCTCTCCCCCTATTTAAAGGATATCCGAAACCGGGCGGAAAAGCTAGACGCGCAGCTCCTGGAGGGCGCGGGCGAGGGTCTGCCCGATCATGGCCGGATTATCGGCGACGGAAACTCCGGCCTCTTTCAGGGCCCGGATCTTGGAGGCGTGCGTCCCCTGGCCCTGGGCGATCACGGCCCCGGCATGGCCCATCCGTTTCTCGGCGGGAGCGGTGGCGCCGGCCACGAAGGCGACCGCCGGCTTCGTGAACCGCTTCCTGATGAAGGCCGCCGCCTCCTCCTCGGCCACCCCCCCGATCTCGCCGATCAGCACCACCCCCTTCGTCTGCGGATCCTCCTGAAAGCGCTCAAGGATCTCGACGAAGCCGGTGCCGGGGATCGAGTCCCCGCCGATCCCGAGACAGGTGGACTGGCCGAGGTTCAGGCGGGTCAACTGCCAGACCGCCTCGTAGGTGAGCGTTCCGGAGCGGGAGACGACGCCGACCGGCCCCGGCTTGTGGATGTAGCCCGGCATGACCCCGACCTTGGCCGCGCCGGGGGTGATGATCCCAAGGGACAATCCGGCCTCCGCCGCCTCCAGGATCGCGTCGGCCCCGAAAGGGGCCGGGACGAAGATGGCGGTGGCGGTGGCTCCCGTTTCCCGAGCGGCCTCCCATACGGTGTCGAAGATCGGGACCCCCTCCCACCGGGTCCCCCCCCGGCCGGGGGTCACGCCGGCCACCACCTGGGTGCCGTAGGAGCGCATCTGGGCGGCGTGGAAGGAGCCGGCCTTCCCGGTGATCCCCTGCACAAGGACCCGCGTATCCTTGTCGAGGAGGATGCTCATCGCCGCCGGGCCGCCTCCACCGCGCGCCGGGCCGCTTCATCCAGGTCGGTGGCGGTCAGGAACCCCAGGCCGGACTCGTCCAGAAGCCTCTTGCCCAGCTCGACGTTCGTCCCCTCCAAGCGGACCACGAGGGGAACCTTGATCTTGATCGACCGGGCCGCCTCAATCATCCCCTGGGCGATCACGTCGCACTTCATGATCCCCCCGAAGATGTTGACCAGGATCGCCCGGACCTCCCCCTCCGTCACGATCAGCTTGAAGGCCTCCCGGACCTGATTCACGTCGGCCCCGCCCCCCACGTCGAGGAAGTTGGCCGGCTCCCCCCCATGGAGCTTGATCAGATCCATCGTCGCCATCGCCAGCCCCGCCCCGTTCACCATGCAGCCGATCGTGCCGGTCAGCCCCACGTAGCTGATCCCGATCTCGCGTGAGCGGGCCTCGCTGGGGGTGTCGCTGTCGGCCAGCCTAAGCCCCTGCATCTCCGGATGGCGGAACAGGCCGTTGTCATCCAGGGTCAGCTTCGCGTCCAACGCCACCATGCCCGCCTCTTTCGTGAGGGCCCAGGGGTTGACCTCCACCAGGGAGGCGTCCAGCGAGAAGAAGCCTTTGGCCAAGCTCAACAGCTGCTTGACCGCCGCGTCCCGATGCTCGGCGGGAATGGAGAGCCAGGCGGCCACCCGGCGGGCCTGATACGGCAGGAGCCCCAACAGGGGATCGAAGGGAAGGGTGAAGATCGCCTCCGGCTTCTCCTTCGCCAGCTCCTCAATCGCCACCCCTCCTTCCCGGGCCGCCACCACGATCGGCAGCCCCTTCGCCCGATCCAGGAGGATGCTCACGTACAGCTCCTTCACGAGGGTCATTCCCTCCTCGAGGAGAAGGGCCTTCACCGGCACTCCCTCCGGGCCGGTCTGCGCGGTGACGAGGCGCCTCCCCAACAGCCCCTTCGCCGCCCGTCGGGCCGCGGCGAGATTCTTCACCTTCACGATCCCGCCCGCCTTGCCCCGGCCGCCGGCGTAGACCTGCGCCTTCAAGAGGAGGGGAAAGGGCCCGGCCTTCCTGCAGAGGGAAGCGGTCAGTTGAGAGGATCTTAAGAGGAGGGCGCCGCGGGGGACGGCGATCCCCCACGAGGAGAGGATCTTCTTGGCCTGATGCTCAAGCAGCCGCACCGATCAACCTGTCCACTTCCTGCATCTCCCGCCGGACCCCGTCGGCGGAGGCGGCCAAGGCGGCCTTCTCGTCGGGGGCGAGGGGGATCTCCACGATCTCCTCCACCCCGCCGGCCCCGAGCCGGACCGGCGCGCCGCAGAAAACCTCCTTCAGCCCGTACTGGCCCTTGAGATAGACGCAGGCAGGCAGCAGCCGTTTCTCATCCTTCAGGATCGCCCGCACCATCTCGGCGACGGAGCTGGCCGGCGCGTAGAAAGCGGATCCGGTCTTCAACAGCTTGACCACCTCGGCCCCCCCCTCCCGGGTCCGCTGGATCAGCTTCTCCACCTCGGGGGGAGGCAGCAGATCAGGCAGCGGGACCCCGGAAACGGTGGTCTGGCGGGGGAGCGGAACCATGCTGTCCCCGTGGCCCCCCAAGACCAGCGCCTCCACCTCTTTGACGGAGGCCTTGAGCCTCTGCGCCACGAAGCTGCGCAGCCTCGCCGCATCCAACACCCCAGCCATCCCCAAGACCCGCTCGGCGGGGAAACCGCTCAAGCGCCAGGCCAGGTAGGTCATCGCGTCCAGCGGATTGGTGACCATGATCAGCACCGCCGAAGGGGCGCGGGAGACGACCTGCGGAATGATCGATTGGACGATCTTGGCGTTGGCCTCGAGAAGGTCGCTCCGGGACATCCCGGGCTTGCGGGCGAGGCCGGCCGTCACCACGACGACCCGGGCCCCCTCGACGACATCGTAGGCGGTGGATCCGACGATGGAGCCGTCGTGCCGCTCCAGGGGAGCCGCCTCGGCCAGGTCGAGGGCCTTGCCGGCGGCGAGGCCCTCCACCAGGTCCACGAGGGCCACATCGGCCAGGCCCCGCTCCAGGATCCGCTGGGCGCAGGTCGCCCCGACGTTCCCGGCGCCGATGACCGCGACCTTTGGACTTGGATTAGCTGCGCTGCGAGAGGGGGGCATACCGCCGCTGCGTCGGGCCGGTGTAGATCTGACGGGGGCGGTTGATCTTGAAGCCGGGAGACTCCAGCATCTCCCGCCAGTGAGCGAGCCATCCGGCCAGGCGCCCCAGGGCGAAGATCACGGTGAACTCGTCGGTGGGAATCCCGATGGCCCGAAGGAGGATGCCGCTGTAGAAATCGACGTTCGGGTACAGCTTGCGGGAGACAAAGTAGTCGTCCTTCAAGGCCACCTCCTCCAGCTGCTTGGCCAGATCCAGGAGCGGGTCGTGAACCCCCAACCGGCCCAGCACCCGATCGCAGGCGGCCTTCAAGATCCTCGCCCGCGGATCAAAATTCTTGTAGACCCGGTGGCCGAACCCCATGAGGCGAAAGCCGGAGGTCTTGTCCTTGGCCATCACCACGTATTTCTTGAAGTCCCCCCCGTCCCGGTAGATCGCCTCCAGCATCTCGATGACCGCCTGGTTGGCCCCTCCGTGGAGCGGCCCCCAGAGGGCCCCCATCCCCGCCGAGATGGCGGCGAATGCGTTGGCCCGGGAAGAGCCGACCATCCGGACCGTCGAGGTGGAGCAGTTCTGCTCATGGTCGGCGTGAAGGATGAAGACCTGCCGCAGGGCCCGGACGATCACCTCGTCCGGCTCCTTCTGGTTCGCGGGGAGGCCGAACATCATATAGAGGAAGTTCGCCACGGGCGAGGCGTCCCGCCGAGGGGGGATGACGGGCAGGCCGTGCCGGCGGCGATACCCGAAGGCGGCGATCGTGGGGACCTGCGACAACAGGGTGAGGAGGATCTCATCGATCTCCTCCCGGGTCGGGGTCGGGTGGATCAGCCTCGGGTAATAGCCGGAGAGGGCCGCCGTGGCCGAGGAGAGGACCGCCATCGGATGGGCCGTCTTGGGGAAATTGTCGAAGATCCTCTCCATCCCGTCCGGGAGGTCGTACCGCTCGGCGATCTTCCCCGCGAACTGCTCCAGCTCCCGGAGGGAGGGGAGATTCCCGTAGATCAAGAGATACGCCACCTCGGAATGGGTGGCGTACTCGGCCAGGTCCTCGATGGCGTACCCCCGGTAGCGGAGGATCCCCTGTTCCCCGTCGAGGAAGGTGATCCCGCTGGTGCACGAGGCGGTGTTGGCGAAGCCCGGGTCCAGGGTGATGGCCCCGGTCTGATCCCGCAGGCGGGAGATGTCCATCCCCTTCTCCTGCTCGCTGCCGGTCAAGACCGGAAGCTCCACCGTCTTCTGGCCCAAGGCCAGCTTCGCCGTCTCAGGAACGGATTGCGGCACGTGTGATCCCTTTTCTGTTTGCTGCTGTTTCATCGCCATAGACAAGAGAAGCCGATTATACCGAAACGGCCCCCGCCGCGCAAGGGCGAGACCGTAAAAATTGGCCGATCATCTTAAGGAACTCTCCCGTATCGGCGTTTAAATTTCTATCCCGCTAAAACGACTTCAATCTGGAGCACGAATCCTTTCGCTTCCTCCAGAATCCATTCGGCGTCCTCGTTGGAGAGATCCTCGATCTCGTACTGGACGGTGACCCGGTTCCGACGAGCCTCCTCCAGGTTTTCGGCGTACCGTTTCTTGAGCTGCTGGGCCCGCTTGAGGAACTTGGCATACTCCCCGGGAACATGGCCCCGGTCGATGTAGAACCGGCGGAAGGCGGCCACAGCGCAGCCGTGGGAGCTGGCTGCTAGGCCGATGTGGTAGAGAGCGGCCAGAACCGCGTGGTACATGGCGTAGTAGCCGCAGACCACGGTCCAGTCGAAATGATCATGGGTATACATGAGCTGCATGGCGCTCAAGTTCTTGTGCGCCTTGTCCAGATGCTCCCGGGCGAGCTGGGTATTCTACTCGACTGACCGCAGTTCCGGCCGCCCTCGTTTGGGATGAAAACATTCCTCCAGAAATCGATCCAATCTTTCAGCCACGGGACAGGAATCCTCTCTTTACGATCTGCCAGAACATGAATTCGTTGTAGAGAACGACACGATCCCCCCACGTCTCCTGATAGAAGGCTCGGCGTTCACGAAAACCGATAACGGCTGCCTCAATCGAGTTGTATACAGGGGCCAGTTCCAGGACAGACTGGGCGGCCGCTTTTGCCTTGGTGAAGCCTTTGGTGATGAGGTCGCCTGCACCAGAGCCGGCGCCTAGCACCAGCAGATCGATGTCGCTCTTGGGGGTCCAGGTTCCCCGGGCGACGGACCCAAAAAGCATGACCAATTGGGTGTCCGCTTGGGATTCCTTAACAAGCACATCCGTAGCCTTGGCAAGAAGCCGGGCGATGGATTTGTTCCGTTTGAAGAACTCCTCTCGCCTGGAGACCTCAAAACCCTCGAAGATCTTGAGCAGGTGGGCCGACTCCCAATTGGGGCGGAAGAAGGTCATGGGGGACACCTCCCGCCGGACGAGGAGGCCGTCCTTCACGAATTCCCCGAGGTACTTGTGGGCATTATGCACGGGCACCTTGGCCCTGCGGGCCAGCTCCCGCTGGTGCAGTTCGGTCCAGGGATCCTTGAAGAAGACCCTGAACAACCTCTCTTTGCCTGCCGGTAGATACATGGACTGTTTTACTTTGTATAACAACCGTTCTATAAATTATAACACAGATGAGGGGGTAGTTGTCGAGGCCGGTTCCTCTGGGATGCTACTGGTTCGCGGAGGGGGTGGTCCAGCGCAGGCGGACCCGGACGCGGCGCAGATCCGCCTCGCCGTCCCCGTTGAAATCGATCCCGGCCAGGCCGTCGCCGTCCAGGTCGCTCAACTCCTCCACCACCGCCATCCGGCCATCCCCGTGGTCCGCCATCGTGGGGGCGGGGGTCCTGCCGGCGTTGGTCTGATACTTGGCCCGCCAGTCGGGCGGCATGTCGAGAGCGGCCAGGGTATTCGCCCCCGCGGGTGGAGCGACCATGTACTCGTCCACGTAGAGTCCGGGGGAGAGGGTCAGGCCGGTGGGGGAGTCTCCGGAGACCGCCAGGCGCAGCTCCTCGGCGACTCCCTGGATGGAGGCGGCGGCGATCAGCTCCGACTCGGAGCGGTAGCCGGTCCGCCGGCCGAAGACGAAGGCGGTGAAGATCCCGCCGGTCACCAGCGCCAGGATCAGCATGGCCAGGAGAATCTCCAGGAGCGTCAGCCCCGCTGACCTATCTTCCATAGTCGGCGGATCCCCTGATCTCAAACTGGCCGCTCCCCGCGGGGCCGCGCCGATAGATCCGGACCGTCACATCCTTGTTCCCCATCCGAAGGTTCGGCTCCGGCTCGCTGGTCGGGCCGGTTGAAGCCGTCGGAGAGACGGTGTACGGGTAGCTGGGGGCGTTCTCTACCCGATCTCGGAAGGGCTTATCCCGATCCAGCCGGGCAAAGGCGTACTGGATCCCGGCCTCGGCGGCGAAGGAGGCGCTCAGGTGATCGGACCGGAAGGAGGAGAGCTCCAGTCGCCGGAAGGTGAGGTTGAGCACCACCACCGCGGTGAGCGACACCGCCAGCGCCGCCACGATCGCCACCATGAGGGCAACCCCTTCCATCCCCGGACGCCGCCGGCTCCTCATGTCAGGATCCCCCGTGGATTCACCACGGTTTCCAGCCGGGTGCGCCGGCTGTCCCCGCCGGTGGCCTGCTGGGCCTCCAGGAGGATGCTCACCCTCCCCGGCTGGGGAGGGGAGGTCTGCGGCGGGGCGACGGTGATGTCCGGCAGCCGCATCTGAAGGGTCACCACTCCCCGGGCGAGGGGAGGGTTCTCCGCGGCGGCGCCGCTCACGGCGGCCTGGGAGGGATCGGCCGCTCCGAGGCTCACGTTCGGCAGGAAATCGAGCGTCCCATCATCGTTCAAGCGGTACCCGGCCCATTGATCGTCGGAGAAGTCGGCCGGCGTGGCGGTCCCCAGCGGCCTCGGATCGAACCGGAAGGCGAGCAGGGTGTCGGTGTAGCGAACCACCCGGTTGGCCGGAAGGAGGCGCCGCCTCATCTGCTCGACGGCGAAGGAGGCCTCCGCCTGAGAGGAAACTTGATTCGCCCCCTGGATCAGGTACCTCTGAGCCGTCCCGAAGATGGCGAGAAAGGTCAAGCTCACCAGGCCGATCAGGACGGCGGCGATCACCACCTCGAGCAGCGTGAATCCCCATCCCCGGGCTGAACGCATCCTAAAGATCCTCCAGATGGGCCTCCCGGATCGCCCGGAGGATCTCCCCCACCGACCAGACCTGGGAGGGAGTCCCTCGAGGGGTGTAGGGGGGATCCCCGTCGAATATCTCGGAAACCGATCCCAAGGCCCCCTCCTCAAGATGGGCGAGGAACGGCTCCAGCTGTTTTCGGATCGCCCCTTGAGTCGCCCGGGTCAGGCCCCTCGTCCGGATCACGGCGCTCACATAGGGGCCGATCAACCACGGCCAGACCGTTCCCTGATGGTAGGCCTTGGCCCTCGATTTCAGATCCCCGGCGCATTGCCCCTGGTACTGGGGATGGGTGGGGCTCAAGGTTCTTAACCCCACCGGGGTCAAGAGGTGTTTCTCCGCGACATCCAGCAAGAGCTCCGCCTGAGGCTTCGAGACCGGGCTGAAGGGAAGGCTCGCCGCGATCAACACGTTGGGCCGGATCGCCGAATCCCAGCCGGCCTCGGCGGTCCCGCCGCCGGCAGGAGAGGAGCGGGCCGGGATCACCCGGTCCGCCAGGGTCCCCTGGAGATTGGTGAAGGCGCTCGAGAAATGCCCCTTGACGAGGCGGCTCAGGCGAAGATAGGTGGGGGCCCGCTTCAGGCCCAGCCGCTCTCCGAGCTGGCCCATCACGACCAAGGCGCAGTACCAGAGGGCGTTGATCTCCACCGGTTTGCCGGGCCGGGGGGTGACCGCCTGCCCCGGAATCTGCCCCTTCTCGGTCGGCTCCCGGGCATCCATCCAGGTCAAGGGGAGCTCCTGGTCGGAAAGGAGGATCAGCCCATCCTCGTCCATCCCGATCCCGAAGTGGGTCCCCTCCAGATAGGCCTCAATGATCTCCCGCATCGGACCCAGCAGCTTCTTGGCGACGAACTGGGTCTGCCGCGTCGCCTTCCAATAATGCCAGACCGCCCAGATGAACCAGAGGGAGGTGTCCGCGGAGTCGTACTCCGGCGACCCATCCTCCTCCCCCAAGCGGACCGGGATCAGCCCCCCCTTGAGCTGCGAGGCCAGGGTCTGCAGGATCTCCCGGGCCAGATCAAAACGTTGCAGGGTGAGGGTCAGGCCCGGCAGGGCGATCAGGGCGTCCCGCCCCCAGCTGCTCAGCCACGGGAACCCGGCCATGAGGAATGTGTCGCCGGCCAGACGCCGGGCGACAAAGCTCTCTCCGGTCCAGCTGAGCCGCCGGGTCAGAGGCCCTTTGCCGGGCGGGGTCATCATCTGAGCCGTCACCGTCTGGGTGTTCTCCAGGCGGCGCTCGTGGAAGGCCAGCTCCACGGTCCCGCGTCGGCCGGTGGAGACGACAAAGGCGCAGGACTCTCCGCTCTTCAAGAGATACAGCAGCTGTCCCGGCGACCAGAGGTCTTCCTGGCTCTTCCCCTCCGCGGCGTATTCAAAGTTCTTGTACCAGCATGGGCTCGGCTCCACCAGCTCGGCGGTGTGGTGGATCACCACAGGGGGCAGCCCTTCATAGGGGCGCAGGGTGATGACCCCCGGGGCCTGTTCGATCCGGTTGTTCAAGTCGGAATTCTCCCGGGAGGTCCACCGGAAATCCCGCACCGCCATGAGGGGGCGCAGGACCAGCTCCACCGGCCTCGGGGCGCTGTGGAGGCTGTAGCCGACGACCACCGCATTCTCCCCGGGGAGGAGAAAGACCGACTTCTTCAGAAGGATCTCTCCCCCGATTTGATACAGGAAGGTCGGCCAGGGGTCGAGGCGGAACTCCACCAGGTACCGGTACCCTTCCGGGTGGATGAGACCCTGATATTGGTTGGTCGCCAGATCGTACCGCCCCCCCGGGACCACGAGGGTCTCCTCCACCTTGGAGAGGATCACCAGCCGCCCCACGGGCGGATGCGTTGCGGCCACCAGCAGGCCGTGGTAGCGCCGGGTGTTCATCCCCAGGATCGTGGAGGAGGCGTACCCCCCCAGGCCGTTGGTGATCACCCACTCCCTTGAGGAGGCCGCAAGGAGATCCTGGCAGACCTCGGCCCCGCACCGGATCGGCTTTAAATCCGGCAGCGGCAGCCGCGGCATCTGCAAAACGGGCGGGGGTTCCAGCAGATTCACTTTCCTCGTCTCATCCATTCCTCACAGCTCCGGCTCCAGCCCCAGACCGGTCACCAGCGTATCCAGGGCGGTGGCGAGGCTGGCAACCTCCAGAAGCTCGGCGATCTCCTCATCCGTCGCCCCCAGCCGCTTCAGGGCGATGGAATGGATCGTCACGAAGTAGGGACACCGCTGCGCCGCCGCCACCGCGAGAGCCGCGAGGGCCTTGGACTTGACATCCAAGGTGCCGGAGCCGAACAGCCCCTTGACCTGGGTCCAGACCGCCTCCAACTGCTCCGGTCTGTTGGCGAGGGCCCGAAACAGCTGGGGAACAAAAGGGACCTCCAGGGTGGCCTTGATCTCGTCGAAGATCTCCTTGACCCTGCCGGTGGCATCCGCTTCGTTCATCAACCGGATAATCGCCATCGTCTCTCTCCCCCCGGGTGGTGTGTGATAAAATACGCTCCCGTTAAGGAGTATACATGAAGGCCGACTCGGCGACTAGTAGGCTGGCGAGCGCTCTTCTTTTGCTCTTCGCCGGCAGCTGTTCACTGCCTCTTTCAGGCTGCGCGCCGATCCTGTTGGCGACGGCAGGGGCGGTGGCCGGATACGCCGTCGGCAAGGACAAGGTCACGCTGGATCTGGATCGTCCTTGGGACCCGGTCTGGTCGGCCTGCGCAGAGGAGGTCAAATATCTCGGGGGGAGGATCAAGAAGGAGGATCGCTCCAACGGCCGGCTGGATGTCCAGGTGAAGAAGGCGGACGTCGTCATCACCCTGGAGCAGCTGACTCCCTCGACGGTGCGTGTGGTGATCCGGGCCAGGAAGAACCTGCTCCCTCAACTGGAGATCGCCCAGCGGCTGGGGGTGGGAATCTTGCGGCGGGTGCACTAACCTAACGGCGGGGGAAATTCTAGGCGGACGGCTGCTCCTCTTCCCCTTCTTCTCCCTCCTCTTTGCCTCCCGGCGGCTCAGGCCCTCTCTCCCCCTCCAGGCCTCTGAAGAAATCCTCCGGTTTCAGGCTCTGCAGATCCCTCTTGAATTTTTCCGCTTCCTCCTCCGAGATCGGCTTCATGATCACCGGGCATTTCTTCAGCACCTTCTCATCCACGAAGATCGGGGCGCTGGTGCGGACCGCCAGGGCCATGGCATCGGAGGGGCGGGAATCGATCTCGTATCGGTGGGGGCCGGCGTTCAGGGTGATCACCGCGTAGTAGGTCCCATCCTTGAGGTCGGTCACCACCACCCGCTCCACCTTGGTGCCGAGGGTGGTGAGGATGCTGGACATCAGGTCGTGGGTCATCGGCCGGGGAAGCTGCTCCCCTTGAAGCTTCAGGCCGATGGCGTTTCCCTCGTTGACCCCGATCCAGATCGGGATCAGCCGCTGGCCGCCGACCTCCTCCAGGGTGACCACATACTGCCCCAGCAGGGGGATCAGGACGAGCGAGAAGATTTTTGCCTCTTTCAGCGATCCGTTGGATTTCACCCCGCCCCTCCGGAGTTCCGATCCCGTCCTTGGAGGGACGGGATCGCTGTGCCGAAGGCACAGGTGCCTTCGGATATCTTCAGCTTGAAGATCCCATTCCGTCCGTTAAACATTCATCCCGTCCTGCCATATCTGGCTCTTCACCGTTTCCTGTGGGTGATTTTCACGGTTTTTCAAGGATCTGGGATGAAAGAGGTGAGCACTTTGAGCTTCAAGTACTCGGGGTCTCGGATCCCATAGGCCCTGCGTTGAATCACCCGGATCTTGTTGTT
>JACPXU010000065.1 GCA_016196375.1 Candidatus Omnitrophota bacterium
AAAGCTGTAGAGAGCATTCAAGCTGGTCTTGGTCTTCATAAACCAAGACCTTACGGCCCCAGGCAAAACGTGTCAAGTTTTCAAAGCGTTTTTACCGTCGACAAACCGTTAAAAATGACCCACACTAAACCCAGAAGACCCTTTTAACGTAACGTCGGTTCACTATGGAGTTCCTTTTCGGGGAAAATCTCTTAAAGCTCATTCTAAAGCTAAGGATACCCGACCGGCGGCCAGATGTCAAGGGTAGATGAAGATTTAACTTACCTTAGCGTACCCCTAACGATCCAGGGTTACGCCGCGCGACGGCGCTTTCGAAGCTCCTCTTCAACCCGCTCCGCCAACAGGTTCTTGAGAAGCGCTTGATAGGGAACGTCCCTTTCGTTGGCTAACTCTTTAAGCTCCCAGATGAGGAACTCCGGAAGCCGAATCGAGATGGTGCGCAACGTCGGCTTGAGGTTAGGGAAGTGAACCCGTCGGGCGGACTTTGGATCCACGAAGTCGGTGAGGTCATGCGTCGCCCAGAACGCCCGCTCCTCATCCTCGGTCTTGAATCTGGGAACCTCTTTGTATCTCTTTGGCATACGTTCTGCGCTCCTTTCGACTCATGTCCCGCGCCGAGATCACGCGTATCCTGCCGCCCCGCATTGTAAAGACAACCGCCAGCAGACGTCCCTGCACGGTCTGCCCCAGCGCGAAATACCGCGGCTCAACCGATGAATGTCCCGGATCTGGGAAAAGAACCGGCCCGGAGAAGAAAACTTCTTCGCACTCGGTGAAGACAACGCCGTGCCTCTGCCAGTTCTTCTGAGCGTTCCCTCGGTCCCAGTCAAAACCCTCAACCTGAGATAACTCCGGCAGATCAGCCATCATAGTCGTATATCTACAATATATACGATCCGACGCAGGATGTCAAGCTGAAATCGAGCGGCTGTCAAATCGAGCGGCCGGGGTTTAGAACAGGGCGGTGCCGGCGCGGACGGCGAGGGTGACGATGAGGGCGGCGCCGAGGATGCCGGCGGCGATGGCCGGGAAGGCGAGCCGGAAGGGGAGCTTGAAGAGGGAGGCGGCCGCGCAGCCGGTCCAGGCGCCGGTCAAGGGGAGCGGGACCGCCACGAAGAGGGCCAGGCCGATCGCCTCGTAGCGCTGGACGATCTCGGCGCGGGCGGCGGTCCGGGTGAAGAGCCAATCGAAGAAACCGCGCCACAGAGGGAATCGCCTTAAGCCAGCGGAGACCGGGTCAAGCCAGATGAGAAGCGGGACCACGGGGAGAAGATTCCCCAGGCAGGACCAGAAGAAGGCCTGCGGGTAAGAGAGCTTGAGGGCGATGGCGACCGGAATGGCGCCGCGCACCTCCGCGATCGGGAGGGCGCCGACCAGCATCGTCACCCACTCCGGCGGCAGGGCCTTGAGCCACTCCAGGAGAGGGGGGATCATTCCTCACCGCCGATCAGCGGCACGAAGAGGCAGTCGCACAGGGGACGGGACTGGAATTGCTTCCCCTCCCTCTCGATCAGGGTCAGGGTCTGGCTGAGAGCGGAGCCGAGCGGGATGATCAGCCGCCCTCCCTCAGCCAATTGGTCCAGCAGCGGCTGAGGAACGGCGGAGGCGGCGGCCGTCACCAGGATGCCCTCGAACGCAGCGGCTGGCGCTGGCGGAAGCGCCACCACGCGCCTCGGCGCAGCGGCCGTCGGCCAGCCCAAAGAGCCGTCCCCCACCCGAATCTCCACGTTGGCGTATCCCATCTCCTTGAGGAGCTTGGAGGCCCCCTCCGCCAGCTCCGGGATCCGCTCGACGGAGCAAACGAAGGAGCCGATCTCCGCCAGGATGGCGGTCTGATAGCCGGAGCCGGTCCCGACGTCAAGCAGCCTTCCACCCGGCCGGGGCCGGAGCTCCTGGGTCATCAAGGCCACGATGTACGGCTGGGAGATCGTCTGGCCCGCGCCGATCGGGACCGGGTGGTCGCTGTAACTGTCGGCCCGATGCCCCGGCGGAACGAACAGGTGGCGGGGAACCTTGGCGAAGGCGGCCAGGACCTTGGGGTCCCGGATCCCCCGCTGGATGAGCTGATCCGCGACCATCCGCCGGCGCTGATCGTCCCACTCCATCACCGCACCGAGCGGAGGAACCGGATGAACCGGATCGTGTCCCGGACAGGACGAATGAAGCTGAAGTCGCTCCTGTAAACGGAGCTGACCGGGATCGAGGCGACTCGAAACCCGGCCCTGACCGACTTGACCACCAGCTCCGAGTCGATCTCGAACCGGCTCGAGGCCAGATCCACCCCCTCGAGGAGGCGGCTGGAGATGATCCGGAACCCGCACTGGGTGTCCGGAACCGGAACGCCGAGCATCCGGGAGAGGAGCCAGGACATGAACCGGTTGGTCCATCTGCGCTTGAGCGGCATCCCCTCGGGGTTTCCCATCCGGTTGCCGATGATCAGGTCCGCCTGATCCTTGCCGGCCGCCTCGAGAAAACGGGGGATCTCCTCCGGCAGATGCTGGCCGTCCGCGTCCATGGTGAGAACCCAGTTGAATCGCCGGGCCAGCGCCGCCGCGATCCCCTCGCGCAACGCGGCCCCTTTGCCGGCGTTGACCGAGCGGGTCAACACCTCGGCCCCGGCGGCCTCCGCCTCGGCGCCGGTCCGGTCGGAGGAGGCGTCGTCCACCACGATGACCGGCAGGTTCAGCGCCTTGACCGACTGGACGAGGGAGCGGATCCCGGCCTGGGCCTGATAGGCCGGGATGACGACGACGGCGTTGAGTGGAGCCCGGTCAGAGGACAACCGCCGGGCCCGGATTCCAGAATTCCTGGAACATGTACCACTGGGTGGGATAGCGCCGGATGTAGGTCTCCATCACCTTGAGGGACGACTCGGTCATCTGCCGGACCGCCGCCTCCCGTCCAAGGCCCTGCGGGGGGACGATCGGGGACTCGATGATGAACCGGTAACCGCCGTCCGGCTCCCTCACCAGGAAGGCGGGAACGATCGGCGCTCCGGTCCTGAAGCTGAAGTTGGCCGGCCCGGTCGGGACCCTGAGGGTCCTGCCGAAGAAAGGGAGAACCAGCCCATGGTCAAAGAAGTCCCGGTCCCCGACGAGGGCCAGGATCTGGTTTCGCTCAAGGGCCGAAAGGCAGGTTTGGAAGAAGGCCTTTAACCCCATCCGCTGAATCGGGATCCCCTTGACCTCCACATGGGACCGCTGGCGCGTGAAGAAGTCGTCCACGCGCCGATTCCGATGGGAGAGGACCACGGCATTCACCGGCAGCCCCGCCAGGGAGAGGACGGCGCCGGCCAGCTCGTAATTCCCCAAATGGGCGGTCAGGCCGACCACCCCCCGCCCGCCGGCGAGGGCCTGCCTCATCCGCTCCAGGCCGTCGACCCGGACCAGCCGCTGGACCTTCGCCGCGTCGAGCCGGCTGAAGCGGAAGAAATCGACCAGGTACATGGCGAAGTTGCGGAACAGCTCACGGACCTGAGCGTCCGAGACCTCCGAGGTTCCGAGGATCGCCGAGAGGTTCCCCTTCACCGCCTGCCGATCCTTCACCGCCCGCCGGCAGTAAAGGTCCGCCACCCACCGGGCGATCTGGTAACAGACGGCCTTGGGAATGATCAGGCATCCGTAAAGCCCAAGGAGATAGAGGGAGTAAAACAGCATGCCGCGTTTAAATGGGGTCTGACCCCATTCCGAGGATCAGGCGGGCGCCGTTGGCGGCGGAGCTGGGCCTTCCAAGCCGCCGGGCGCTCTGGGCCATCGCCTGCAGCTCCGCGGGATGATCGATGAGATGCCTCACCACGCCGGGGAGCTCGGGCGCCGTCCGGACCTCCCGGGCCACCTTCGCCCCGGCCAGGAAGCGGGCGTTCTTCACCTCCTGCCCGGGGATCGGGTCCAGGACGACCAGCGGCAACCCCTTGGCCAGCGCCTCGGAGGTGGTGAGCCCCCCCGGCTTCGTGATGATCAGGTCGGCGACACCCATCAGGTCCGCGATGAAATCGACGTGGCCGAAGATCTGGGCCGTGTGCCGCAGCCGGGGCACGAGGGTGATCAGCCGGTGGTAAAGCTTCTCGTTGCTTCCGGTGACGACCAGGAGCTGCAGCGGCCGGTCCACGGAGTCCAGGGCCTCGACCGCCTCCAGCATCGGGCCCAACCCCTGCCCCCCTCCCATCAACAGGATCGTCGGCACCCCGTTGGAGAGCTGGAGCCGGCGCCGGATCCTCTCCACCGGCGGGACCTCCTCGAACACCGGATCGATCGGGATCCCGATCGGAAAGACCCGCTCCGGCTTCACCTGATGCGCCACGAGCCACTCCCGGCTCGATTCGCTGGGGACCAGATAGCCGTCCACCTGATCATGGACCCAGTAGGCGTGGGGCGAGAAGTCGGTGATCACCCCGTAGAGGGGAATGGTGAGGCCCTTCTCCTTCTTGTAATCGGCCACGAGGCCGCAGGGGAAGGCCTGGGTGCAGGCGATCGCATCGGGCCGGAACTCCTCCAGGAGCCCCTGCAGGCGGGGGGAATCGTAACGGTGGAGGAGCCGCCGCAGCCGGTCGGACCGCTGGACCACCTCGGGATTGTCGTACAGGTAGTCCCACAGCTCCGGGAGCTTCTGGATGACGGAAAGGTACATCCGGTCCACGATCCGGGCCAGGATCGGGTTGAGGTACTGGAAGGCATCGATGGTGAGGACCTGGGCGCGGGGGTTCAGGGAGCGAATCCCCTGCTCCAGGGCCCGGGCGGCCTGAAAATGGCCCGACCGGACCGTGATGTACATGATGAGGATTCGGTCTCTCTGGGGCGTCATCCTTGGATCGCCAACACCTGCCGGATCCTCTCCAGGGCGATCTTCAAGCGGTGCTCCGGCTCCACCAGCGCGAAGCGGACATACCCTTCCCCGTACTCCCCGAAGCCGGTCCCCGGCGCCACCACCACCCCCGCCTCATCCACCAGCAGCTGGGCGAACTCCAGAGAGGTGAGCCCGCTGAACTTCGGCGGGATGTGCGCCCAGATGTAGAAGGTCGCTTTCGGCGAGGGGACCTCCCATCCGATCTCATGCATCCCCTTGACGAAGAGGTCCCGCCGCTTCCTGTAGGTCTCCACCAGATTCTTCACGTAGTCCTGCGGCCCGGTCAGGGCGAGGATGGCCGCCTCCTGGACCGCCCGGAAGATGCCGAAATCAATATACGACTTGGTCTTCTCCAGGGAGCGGAGGATCTGCGCGTTCCCGACGACCCAGCCGATCCTCCAGCCGGCCATGTTGTAGCTCTTGGAGCAGGTGTGGAACTCGACGCAGTACCCATCCTTGGCCCCTTTCACCTGGAGGAGGCTCGGGGCCTTGTAGCCGTCGAAGACGATGTCGGAATAGGCCAGATCCGAGCAGAGGATGATCTCCTTCCCCTTGGCCCAATCCACCAGCTCCCGGTAGAAATCGAGGTTCACGCAGGCCGCCGTCGGGTTGTGGGGATAGCTGAAGAAGAGGATCTTGGCCATCCGGATCACCTCCCGGCTGAGGGCCTTGACGTTCGGCTTGAAATGATTCTCCGGGCCGATCGGGATGTTGTACAGGATCCCGCCCGCCATGATCACCCCGTTGGCGTGGGGGGGATAGCTCGGGTTGGGGACCAGGCCGATGTCGTCGTTGTTCAGGAAGGAGAGGGAGAGATGGGCGATCCCCTCCTTCGAGCCGATCAGCGGCAGGACCTCGGTCTTGGGGTCCAGGGAAACGCCGAAGCGGCCGTGATACCATTGGGCGACCGCCTCCCTGAACCGCTCCTCCACGTCCCCGTGGGGCCTGGAGTAGCGCTGGTTCTCCACCTTGCCCGCGGAGCGGCAGAGCTCCTCGACGACGTGAGGGGGGCTGGGAAGATCCGGGTTCCCCATCCCCAGGTCAATCACGTCCATCCCCTTGGCCTTCGCCTTGGCCTTGAACTCATCCATGATGGTGAACAGATACAGTGGAAGCCGCTTCAAACGGTTTGCTTCTTGCATCTCTTAAGGGTTTTCCTCTCCTTGGAACGCCTCAAAGGCGTTGTAGCTGGCCCGCACATAGGGGCCGCTGGCCACAAACGAGAAGCCCAGGTCGCTCGCCCACCTGCGATAAAGGTCGAAGATCTCCGGCGCCACAAATTCGCTCACCGGCCGGTGCTCCAGCGTCGGCCGGAGATACTGCCCGATGGTCAGGATGTCGCATCCCGCCGCCCTCAAGTCCTCCATGGCGGCCCGCACCTCTTCCCTCCCCTCGCCGAGACCCACCATCAAGCCGCTCTTCACCTTCAGCCGGTCGCCGCCGATCTCCCGGGCCAGCCGAAGAACCTCGAGGGAGCGGCGGTAATCGGCCTGCGGCCGAACCGCCCGGGAAAGGCGCTCCACCGTCTCCAGGTTATGGTTGTAGACGTCGGGCCCCTCGGAGAGGATCCGCTCGATCAACGCCGGCCTCGCGTGGAAATCCGGCGTGAGCAGCTCCAGGAGAACGGAGGGGTCCCGCTGCCGGATCGCCCGGACGCATTCGGCGAAGGCCCCCGCCCCCTCGTCGGGGAGATCATCCCTGGCGACGGAGGTGACCACCACGTATCTCAGCCGGAGCCGGACCACCGCCTCCGCCAGCCGCCTCGGCTCCTCCGGGTCCACCGCCGCCGGCCGGGCCGTGGCGACGGCGCAGAAGGAACAGCGGCGGGTGCACCGATCCCCCAGGATCATGAAGCTCACGTTCCCGTGCGACCAGCATTCCCCCAGATTCGGGCACCGGGCTTCCTGGCAGACCGTGTGAAGGTTGAGCTCACTCACCAGCGCCTTGGCCTGGCTCCACCGGCCGTGGGCAGAGAGGGGACGCCTCAGCCAGACCGGCAGGGGGTGCGCTGAGGCGCCTGGTGAGGCTTCCCCTGGCCGAAGCCAGTGCGCTGAGGCGCTAACGGCTGGTGGCATAGTAGATCGACTGCCCCAGCGCCATCGCCGCCGCTTCCCAGAGAGACTCGCTCATCGTCGGATGGCCGTGAAGGGTCTCGGTTAAATCCTTCAGGGTCAGCCTCTGCTTCACCGCCAGGGTCGCCTCTCCGATCAGATCGGTGGCCCTGGCTCCCAGCATCTGCACGCCGATGAGACGCCCCGTCGACCGGTCCGCCACCACCTGCACGAATCCCTCCGTCTCTTCAAAGGTCTGCGCCCGGGCGAACCCGGACAAGCTCAAGGCGCTCACCGTCACCTCGCGGCCCTTGGAGACCGCCTCCGCCTCGGTCAATCCGACCGAGGCGATCTCCGGCTCCGTGTAGATCGCGTCCGGAACCGCCTCGTAATTGACCTCCCTGGACCCTCCCAGGGCGTTCTCCGCCGCCACCATCCCCTCATAGCTGGCGGTGCAGGCCAGCTGATATTCCCCCAGCAGATCGCCGACGGCGAAGACGGAAGGGACCTGAGTCCGCAGCCGCTCGTCCACCGGAACTCCCCCCCCATGCAGCTTCAGCCCGATACCGTCGCTCCCCTTGGGAAGCGTCGGGACCCGGCCGGTCGCCATCAGAACCAGGTCGGCGCTGAGCGTCCGGCCGTTCTCGAGAGAGACCCTGGCCGGGCCCGAGCCCGCTTCCAGGTCGATCCGGCGGACCTTCGTCCCGGTCAAGAGGGTCGCGCCGCGGCGGGCCAAGCTCTCGGCGAAGGCCCGCGCGATCTTCTCCTCCTCGAAGGGAAGGAGCCGCTCGGCCGCTTCGATCACCGTCACCGGGACCCCGAGGTCGACGAAGTAGCTGGAAAACTCCGAGCCGACCACCCCGGCCCCCACCACGATGAAGGAGGCCGGCATCGCCCGAAGATCCAGAAGCTCGTCGCTGGTGACGACCGTTTTCCCGTCCACCGGGCAGCCGGGGAGGGAGCCGGGCCTGGAGCCGGTGGCCAGGATGATCCCCTTCGCCCGCAGGCCGGCGGCCGGCTTCTCTGAGGAGCGGACCTCCACCTCGCCCGGCCCCTGAAGGATCCCTTCTCCCTGAATCCAGGTCACCTTCGACTGCTTGAGGAGACCGACCAAGCCGGCCCGGAGCCGCCGGAGGATCCGCTCCTTCCGCCCCACCACCCGTTCAAGGTCCACCTTAAAACCGCCGGAGGACCGGATCCCGAAGGCCTGGCCGTTTCTCAGCTGGGCCATCAGCTTGGCCGTCGTCCCGAAGGAACGAGCCGGGATGCAGCCCCGGTTCAAACAGGTCCCTCCGATCGGCCCGGGATCGACGAGACATACAGAGGCCCCCTGCTGGGCTCCTCGGATCGCCGCCGACAAGCCGCCAGGACCTCCCCCCAATACGCAGAGGTCAAAGGTTTGCACGAACCACGCCGGATTTCAGCTTCTCGATGATCGCCTCCGCCATCTCGCGGGTCCCCACGCTGGTCGGATCGTCCCGCTTCGGCTTGAGGTCGTAGGTGACGCGACGCCCCTCCCGGATCACCTCCGACACGGCCCGGTCCAGACGGTCCGCCGCCTCAGGCTCCCCCAGATGCCTGAGCATCAGGACCCCGGAAAGGATCGTCGCCGCCGGATTGACCTTGTTCTGCCCCTGATATTTCGGGGCGGAGCCGTGCACCGGCTCAAACACCGCGATTCCATCCCCGATGTTGGCGCCGGGAGCCATTCCCAGCCCGCCGATCAAGCCGGCGCACAGGTCCGAGACGATGTCCCCGTACAGGTTGGGCAGGACCAGGACGTCAAAGGTCTCAGGGCGCTGGACGAGCTGCATGCAGAGGTTGTCCACGAGCCGGTCCTCCGCCTCGACCCGCCCCTGGTACTCCGAGGAGACCCGCCTGAACACCTCGAGGAAAAGCCCGTCGGTGAACTTCATGATGTTGGCCTTGTGAACGGCGGTCACCTTCTTCCGGCCGTTCTTGACGGCTTGCTCGAAGGCGAACCGGATGATCCGCTCGGAGGCGCCGGCGGAGATCGGCTTGAGGGAGATCGCCGCGTCGGGCCGGATCGTCTTGCCCCCATGCTGCTTGACCCACCCGATCAGCTCCCGGACCTCCGGGGTCTGGTCGTCGTACTCGATGCCGGCGTACAGATCCTCCGAGTTCTCCCGGACGATCAGCAGATCCACCTTGGAATGAAATGAGGAAACGCCGGGATAGAGCCGGCAGGGCCGGACGCAGGCGTACAGGTCGAGGGCGTGCCGCAGGCCGACGTTCACCGAGCGGATCCCTTTCCCGATCGGGGTCGTGATCGGCCCCTTGATCGCCACCCGGTTGTGCCGAATCGACTCCAGGAGGACCTCGGGAAGCGGGGAGCCGTGCTCGGCGATCGCCCCCTCGCCGGCCGAGTGGATCTCCCATTGAAAGGGGACGCCGGTCGCCTCCAGGCAGGCCCGGGCGGCGGAGGCCACCTCCGGCCCGACCCCATCCCCTGGAATCAGCGTGACTTTGTAGCTCATGTTAAAGGGCCCGCACGAATTTCTCGAGGCGGTCCAGCCCTTCCCGCAGCTCCTCGATCCCCGCGGCGAAGCTGGCCCGGACATGGGTGTCCCACCCGAACCCGGCCCCCGGGATCAAGGCGACCCAGGCCTCCTCAAGGAGCCGCTCCACGAAGGCGGTGGAGCCCAGGCCGGTCGCCGAGATGTCGATGAAGCAGTAGAAGGCCCCCTCCGGCTTGAAGAAGGAGATCCGCGGAATCTTCGCCAGCCGCTCGACGAGAAAATCCCGGCGGCGGCGGAACTCCTCCACCATCCGATCGACCGGCGCCTGGTCCATCGTGAGGGCCGCCACCGCGGCCCGCTGGCTGATCGAGGCCGGATTCGAGGTGGAATGATCCTGAAGCCGCCCCGCCGCCTCGACCACCTCCGGAGGGCCGGCCATGTAGCCGATCCGCCAGCCGGTCATCGCGTAAGCCTTGGAGACCCCGTCCACGATCACCGTCCGCTCCGAGAGCGCCGGCTCCACCTTCGCGACGGAGGGGGAGCCCCCCGCGTCGTAGACGAGCCGGCTGTAGATCTCATCGCTGATCACCCACAGCCCCCGCTCCAGAAGAAACCGCGCCGCCTCCCTCAAGCAGCCCTCGCGGAGAATCGCGCCGGTCGGATTGGAAGGGCTGTTGAGGATCATGCAGCGGGTGCGGGGGGTGACCGCCCGTTTCAGCCGTTCCAGATCCAACTGGAAGCCCTGACCCGGCTCGGTCCTCACCTCCACCGGGACCGCTCCGGCGAGGCGGATCATCTCCGGGTAGCTGACCCAATAAGGGGAAGGGACCAGAACCTCGTCGCCGGACTGGACCAGGACCTGGAGGATGTTGAAGAGGGCCTGCTTGGCCCCGCAGGTGACCGCCACCTGCTCCGGCTTGAAGGTGACGCCTCGATCCTTCGCCAGGCGGGCGGCGATGGCGGACTTCAGCTCCGGCAGTCCGGTGGTGGGCGTGTACTTGGTGAAGCCCTCTTGGATGGCCCGGATCGCCGCCTGCTTGATCGGCTCCGGGGTGTCGAAGTCCGGCTCTCCGGCGGCAAGGTTCACCACCTGCTTCCCCTGCGCCTTGAGCTGCTTGGCGAGGGCCGTGATCCGCAGCGTGGAGGAAGGCTGCACGGCTTGAATCCTCTGAGTCAGCATCTTAAGAGCCGGCCCCCTATTTCTTGGGCCGGCCTTTAAAGAACTTGCGCAGTCCCTCGAGGAAGCCCTTCGGTTTCTCCCTCTCTTTTTTCCCTGGAGGATGGGCTTCAGCCTTCGGCTTCTCCGGAGGAGCCTTCGGCCTCTCAGGGGCTTCGGGCGGCTCAACGCGGGCAGCGGCGGGCCGGGGCGGCTCCTTCTCTTTCTTGGTCTTCGGCTTTTCCGCCGGCTTGAGCTTCTCGGAGAGGGTCGTCCATTCGATCGTCGCCAGGGAGGCCCCATCCCCTCCCCGGATCCCCCCGTGGAGGATCCGGGTGTATCCCCCGTTTCTCCCGGAGAAGCGGGGCGCCACGTCGGAGAAAAGACGCGTCACCAGCCCGCGATCGTTGAGAAGGGCCAGGGCCTGCCGGCGGGCCGCCAGGGATCCGGCCTTGCCCAGCGTCACCAGCCTCTCCGCCAACCGCTGGGCCTCCTTCGCCCTCGCCAGGGTGGTTTCAATCCTCTCGTATTTCAGCAGGGCCTGGGTGAGGCTGCGGACGGTGGCCTTGCGCCAGCTTCGAGAGCGACCCAGATTCCGAGTGATCGCGGCGTGGGGCATCTTCAGGCAGTGGTGATCTGCTCCAGGGTGCGCCGGTCCAATCTCATGTTGAGGGAGAGCTTCATCCCCTGCAGGATCTCCTGGATCTCCGCCAGCGACTTCTTCCCGAAGTTCCGGAACTTCAGCATCTCCGGCTCCGTCTTCTGGACCAGATCCGCGAGGGTCTTGATCTTCGCCTCTCTCAGGCAGTTCGCCGAGCGGACCGACAGCTCCAACTCCCCCACCGGCATCCGGAGCTTCTCAACCAGCTCCGGGGAAAGGGCCTCTTCCTCCTGCGCACCCTCCTCCGCAGGCAGCTCTCCAAAGGCGGAGAAGATATCGAGATGCTTCTTCAGGATGTGGGCCGCCGAGAAGAGGGCCTCCTTGGGATTGATCGACCCGTTCGTCCAGACCTCCAGGATCAGCCGGTCGTAATCGGTCATCTGGCCCACCCGGGTGTTCTCCACCTGGAAGTTGACCTTCCGGATGGGGGAGAAGACGGAATCCACGGAGATCACCCCGATCGGCTGGGACTCCTTCCGGTTCCGCTCCGCCGGGACATACCCCCGGCCGATCCCCATCTCCATCTCCACCTGGAACTTGGTGGCCTTGTTGAGGGTGGCGATGTGGAGATCGGGGTTCAACACCTCAACGGTCTCGTCGGCCAGGATCTGCTCCGCGGCGACAGGGCCCTTCTTCTCCGCCTTGATCGACAGGGTCTTGGGCGAGCGGGTGTGGGACCGCAGCACCAGATGCTTGATGTTCATGATGATCTCCGAGACATCCTCCTGGACCCCCGGAATGGAGGAGAACTCGTGCAGGACCCCGTCAAACTTCACGGAGACCACCGCCGCCCCTTCCAGCGAGGAGAGCAGCACACGCCGGAGAGAGTTCCCGATCGTCGTGCCGTATCCCCGCTCAAAAGGCTCCGCGATGAACTTCCCGTAGGTGGGGGTGTAGGAGGACTCCTCGCATTCGATCTTTGACGGCATCTCAAAATCTTTCCACGCAATCCCCATTCAGAACCTCCTGGATAGTTTTACGCCAACGGAGTGGTGCCAGGATTCATCCTGGCACCACTGGTAGACCCCATCAGGGTAAAGATCACTTTGAATAGAGCTCGACGATCAGCTGCTCCTGGATCGGGAACTGGACCTCGCCCCGCTTCGGGACGCCGACGACGGTGCCCAGGGGCTCCTCCGGATGGCGATCCAGCCAAGCGGGCAAGGGCCGCTCTCGGGTCAGCTCCCGATACTCCTTGACCGACTTCAGGAATCCCTCCGACCCCACCATCCGGACCGCCTGCCCCGACTTCACCGGGAAGGAAGGGATCGTGACCTTGGCGTCCCCGACGTGCACATGCCCATGCCGGACCATCTGCCTCGCCTGCGCCCTGGAGAGGGCGAAGCCCAACCGGAAGACCACGTTATCCAGCCGCCTCTCCAACAGCTCCAGCAGCTTCTCGCCGGTAATCCCCTTGGCCCGCGTGGCCCGCTCGAAGGTCTGCCGGAACTGCCGCTCCAGCAGCCCGTACATCCTCTTGACCTTCTGCTTCTCTCTGAGCTGCAGCCCGTAGTCGGAAAGCTTCGAGCGGCTCTGGCCATGCACACCGGGGGCGTAGCCCCGTTTGTTGAACGGGCACTTCTCCGTCATGCACTTGGTCCCCTTGAGGAACAGCTTCATCCCTTGCCGGCGGCAGATGCGGCAGGCCGGTCCCAGATAGCGGGCCATCTCTACACTCGCCTCCTCTTGGGCGGCCGGCAGCCGTTGTGGGGGACCGGGGTCACGTCCCGGATCATCGTGATCGTCAGGCCCGCCGCCTGGAGGGCCCGGATCGCCGACTCCCGGCCTGAGCCGGGGCCCTTGACGAACACCTCCACCTCCTTGACACCGAGGTTGAGCGCCTTCTTGGCGGCATCCTCAGCCGCCACCTGGGCGGCGAACGGGGTGGCCTTCTTCGATCCGCTGAACTTCACCACGCCGGTGGAGGACCAGCAGAGGACGTTCCCCTGCTTGTCGGTGATGGTCACGATGGTGTTGTTGAAGGTCGCATGGATGTGGGCGATCCCGCTCGTGACGTGGAGCTTCGCCTTCTTCCGAGGTTTCGCCGCCGCCGCTGGTGTGGTTGCCGCCGCTCCCGCCGCTGGCGTTGCCGCCCCCGGCCCCGTTGCTGGTGCCCCTGTCGTTTCCGCCATGAAGGCTCGCTTTCGCTCCTTTTATCCCTTCGCCGCCACTGGAGCGGCCGGTTTCTTCCGCACCCCGATGATCCGTCGGGGACCCTTCCGCGTCCGGGCGTTGGTGTGCGTTCTCTGTCCCCGCACCGGCAGGCCCCGGCGGTGCCGAAGGCCCCGGTACGAGCCGATGTCGATCAGGCGCTTGATGTTCTGCGAGATCTCACGCTTCAGGTCCCCCTCCACCTTGTATCCCTGCGAGACGGCGGAGGTGATCCGCGTGATCTGATCCTCCGTCAGATCCTTGGCCCGGATGGCCGGATCCACCTGGGCCTTGGTCAAAACCTGGGCGGCCGTGCTCCGGCCGATCCCATGCAGATAGGTCAGGGCGATATCGATCCGCTTCTCCTTGGGAAGATCAACACCGACGATCCGTGGCATTCTCTTTTAACCTTGCCTTTGCTTGTGACGGGGATTGGTGCAGATGACCCGGATCACCCGCTTGCGCTTCACGACCCGGCACCGCTCGCAGATCCGCCGCACCGACGGCCTCACCTTCATGTCCGCATGCGGAACGTGATCCGCCCCCGGTTGAGATCGTACGGCGACAGCTCCACCGTTACCTTGTCTCCCGGCAGGATCCGGATGAAATGCATCCGCATCTTGCCCGCCACGTGAGCCAACACCCGATGCCCGTTCTCCAGTTCGACGCGAAACCGCGCGTTCGGCAGCGCCTCGACCACCATCCCCTCGACCTGAATCGACTCTTCTTTAGGCATTCCACCTGGTCAGGATTTCCGGCCCGTCGTCGGTGACCGCCACCGTATGCTCGAAGTGCGCGGAGAGGCTCCTGTCCTTCGTCACGGCGGTCCATCCGTCGGCAAGCACCTCCACCTCCGGTTTCCCCTGATTCACCATCGGCTCAATCGCCAGGACCATCCCCGATTTCAGGACCGGCCCGTAGCCCGGCTTCCCGTAGTTGGGGATCTGCGGGGCCTCGTGAAGCTGGGTGCCGATCCCGTGCCCCACGAAATCCCGCACCACCGAATAGCCGTGCGTCTCCACCTCCTGCTGGATAGCGTGCGAGATGTCGGAGAGCCGGCCGGAGGGCTTGGCCATATGAATCCCCTTCCTCAGCGCCGACTCGGCGATCCAGAGCAGGTTCGCCACCTTGGGCTCGATCCCATCCACCGGAACGGTGATCGCCGCGTCGGAGAAATAGCCCTCCAGGGCGACCCCCACGTCCAAGCCCACGATATCGCCGGGCTGAAGCCTCCGGCGGGAGGGGATCCCGTGCACCACCTCCTCGTTCACCGAGGTGCAGAGGCTGGCCGGAAAGCCCCGGTACCCCTTGAAGGCCGGGCGGCCGCCCAGCTTCAGGATGGCCTCCTCCGCCAGATGATCCAGCTCCAGGGTGGAGATCCCGGGCCGCACCGCCTCCTTGAGACGCCGAAGCACCTGTCCAACGATCCGGCCGGCCTCCTTCATCAGCTCCATCTGGCTCGGGCTCTTCAACTCAATCATCCGGCCAGGCCTTCCTTCTTCAGCAGGGCGAGAAGCGCCTGATACTGCTCCTCAATCACCGCCTCGCCGGAGAGAACCCGCAGCTTCCCCTGAGCCCGGTAGAAATCCATCAGCGGGGCCGTCTCCTTCTCGTACACGGCCAGGCGATTCATCACCGTCTCCGGCCGATCATCCGGCCTCGCCTTCAGGTTCCCGCCGCAGCGGTCGCAGATCCCCGGGCGCTGAGGAGGCAGCCGCTCCAGGTGATAGTTGGCGGCGCAGGCCTCGCAGACCCGGCGCCCCTGCAGCCGCTTTACCATCGTCGATGGAGAGACCTGAAACCCGACGGTCAGGTCAACGGGGGCATGCCCGGCACGGGCCAGCTCCTCGTCCAGGACCCTCGCCTGCTCCACCGTCCGGGGGAAACCGTCCAGCGCGAAGGGGTCCGCCTTGCCGAATTCCCCGATCCGCCTGAGGACCAGGTCGGTCACCAGACGATCCGGAACCAGCGCCCCCGACTGCATGCACCGGGCCGCCTCCCGCCCGATCGGATCTCCGCGGCGGACCGCCTCCCGCAGCAGGTTCCCGCTGGACAGGTGCGTCACCTTCTCCCGTTCCATCAGAACCAAGGCCAACGTCCCTTTGCCAGCTCCCGGAGGACCCAGAAAGATAAGCCGCATCCAGCCGTCCTACCGCCGAGCGCGAAGCCGACCATGAGTCAAGAACCCCTCGTAGTTGCGCATCAGGAGGAACGACTCCACCTGCCGCATCGTGTCCAGCATCACCCCGACGATGATGAGAAGGCTCGTCCCCCCGAAGAAGCTGGCGACCAGATACGGGATCTTCAGCCACCGCCCGACCAGGTCCGGGAGGACGGCGATGATCGCCAGGAAGATCGCGCCGGGCAGGGTGATCCGGGTCAGCAGCCGGTCGAAGAACTCCGCCGTGGGCCGCCCAGGGCGGATCCCCGGCACGAAGCCGCCGAACTTCTTCATGTTGTCCGCCACATCCATCGGGTTGAAGGCGATGGCGGTGTAGAAATAGGCGAAGAAGATGATGAGGCCGGTGTAGAGAAACGTGTACAGGATCTGGCCCCTCGTCAGCCAGTGGGCCAGCGACTGCAGGGCCCCGATCCCGGTGAAGCCGGCCATCGTCGCCGGAAACAGGATGATCGACTGGGCGAAGATGATCGGCATCACCCCGGCATGGTTGACCCGGATCGGGATGTAGCTGGACTGCCCCCCGTACACCTTTCGCACGACGATCCGGCGGGCGTACTGCACCGGCACCCTCCTCTGGCCCTGGGTGATGGCGATCACCGCGATCACCACCCCCACCAGCATCACCGCCATGACGAGAAGCGTCACCGGCTGAATCTGCCGCTGGGCGGGCCCCGAGGGGCTGAACAGGAGGACCATCTGATGGACCGCCGTCGGAAGCCGTGAGAGGATCCCGGCGGTGATCAGCATCGACATCCCGTTCCCGATCCCGAAGGCGGTCACCTGCTCCCCCAGCCACATGATGAAGGCGGTCCCGCTGGCCAGGGTGAGGATCGTGAGGATCCGGAAGCCCCATCCGGGGAACTGGACCATCTGGACCCCCTCGAAATTCCTCGCGTTCTCCAGCCAGAGGCTGATGAAGAGGGCCTGGAGGACGCCTAACCACACCGTGAGGTAGCGGGAATACTGGTTGAGCTTTCTCCGCCCCGACTCCCCCCCCTCCTTCGCCATCTGCTCCAGCCCCGGGAAGACCACGATGAGAAGCTGCATGATGATCGAGGCGGAGATGGCCGGCATGATCCCCAAGGCGAAGACCGTCATCTTGGAGAGGCCCCCGCCGCTGAACAGGTCCATGACGGTAAAGAGGGTCCCTCCGAGCTGCTGGCTGATCCGGTCAAAGAAGGCCCGCAGGGCGAGCCCGTCGATCCCCGGCAGCGGGATGAAGTCTCCCATCCGGTAGACGGCGATCAGCCCAAGCGTCAGGACGATCCGCCTGCGCAGTTCCGGGATCTTGAAGCTGTTCGCCAACGCCCCCAGCATCTCTTAAGACCTCATCCCTTCAAGGGACTCGCCGTCCCGCCCGCCTGAGTGATCTTCTCCGCCGCCGATTTCGAGAATCGGTGAGCGGACACCTGGAGGGGATGCTTGAGCTCCCCCTCTCCCAGGATCTTGACCAGAACCCCCCGTGAACGAACCAACCCGGCCTCCGCCAGAACGGAGGGGTCCACCGTCGATCCTGCGGGGAACCGGTTCAGGGTCTCGACGTTCACGATGTCGATCTGGATCGACCGCAGATGATGGAAGCCCCGCTTCGGGATCCGCCGGACCAACGGCATCTGCCCACCCTCAAACTCGGGCCGGAGGCCGGGGCCGGACCGGGACCGCTGCCCCTTTGTTCCCCGGCCGGAGGTCTTCCCATGACCGGAGGATTCCCCGAAGCCCCGCCTCTTCGGACGGTGCGTCGCCCCCCGTGGAGCCCGAAGCTCGCCCAGTTTCATGACGACGTCGTCGCCTCCTCCGGTTGCGCCCTCCGCAGGGCCCGCACCTCTTCCGGACGGCGGAGGGATTGAAGCCCCTCGATCGTGGCCCGAACCACGTTGATCACGTTGTCCGATCCCAGCGACTTGGACAGGATATCCTTGATCCCGGAGGCATCGCAGATCGCCCGCACCGTCCCGCCGGCGATGACCCCGGTGCCGGGGGCCGCCGGCTTGAGGAGGATCCGGGAAGCGGAATATTCCCCGATGATCTCATGCGGGATCGTCACCCCTTTGAGGGGGACCGGAAACATCCCCTTGCGCCCTTGAACCAGCCCCTTCCGGATCGCGTCGGCCACCTCATTGGCCTTCCCCAAGGCCCAGCCGACCTGTCCCTTCCCGTCGCCGACGATCACCAGGGCGCTGAAGGAAAGGCGTTTCCCTCCCTTCGTCACCTTGGCCACCCGGTTGATCGCGATCACCTTCTCCACGAAACCGGGGGTCCCATGCTGCTGCTGCGAAGACATCGGCCTGCTGGGTCGTCCCGCCATCGTCAGATCTCCAATCCTTTGGAGCGGGCGGCCTCGGCCAGCGCCTTCACCCGCCCATGGTACGGATAGCCGCCCCGATCAAACACGGCCCTTTTGATCCCGGCCCCTATCGCGGCCTGAGCGATCGATTCCCCCAACCGTTTCGCCACCTCCAGCCCCTTCATCTTGCCCTCCTCGCTTCGCAGCCCGGGGCCCCGCGTCGAGCAGGCCGCCAAGGTCTTGCCGGAGAGATCATCGATGAACTGGGCATAGAGATGAAGATGGCTCCGGTGAACCGCCAGCCGCGGCTTCTCCGGAGTTCCCGCCACCTTCTTTCGAATCCGGTGGTGCCTGCGCAACCGGCCCGCTTCCCTATCATTCATGTCACGCCACCGCCTTGCCGGCCTTGCGGCGGACCACCTCTCCCGCATACCGGATCCCCTTGCCCTTGTAAGGCTCAGGGGGCGCGAAGGACCGGAGCCGGGCCGCCACCTGCCCGACCAGCGCCTTGTCGATTCCCTTGATGACCATCTGCGTCGGCTTCGGGGTCTCGATGGTGATCCCCGACGGGATCGGGTAGACGATCGGATGGGTGAAGCCGACGTACATCTCCAGCTTCCCGGCGTTCACCTGAGCCCTGAAGCCGACCCCCTGGATCTCCAGCTCCTTGATGAATCCCTCGGTCACACCCTTGACCATGTTGTCCACCAGGGTCCGGGTCAGGCCGTGGAGGCTCTTCACCCGCTTCTCCTCGCTGGACCGCTTGACCAGAAGCCGCCCATCCGACCGGTCAACGCTGATCCCGGACGGGATCCGATGGGAAAGCTTCCCCTTCGGGCCCTCCACCTGAACGGTCTCCTCCCGGACCTCCACCTTCACCTGGTCCGGAACCGTTATGGGACGCTGCCCCACGCGCGACATCTAAAGAGACCGCCTTTCTTTACCAAACATGGCAGATCACCTCGCCGCCGACCCCCTGGGCCTTGGCCTGGGCATCGGAAAGGACCCCCTTCGGGGTGGAGAGGATCGCCATCCCGATCCCCGAGAGAACCTTCGGGATCTTCGTCTTGCGGAGATAAATCCTCAGGCCCGGCTTGGAAACCCTCCGGATCGACCGGAGGATCGGCCGCCGGTTCTTGGTGTACTTCAGGTACACCCGGATGAATCCCTGCGGGTTCCCCTCCTGGACGAGCCGCCAGTTCTCCACAAAGCCTTCCTGCTTCATGCACTCGACGATCGCCGAGCCCAGGCGGGAGGCCTTCACGTCCACGTGCGGCTTCCCGACGCGGCTGGCATTTTGAATGGAGACCAGCAAATCAGAAATGGAGTCCGTTAAGCTCACCGAAGCCCCCTCCTACCAGCTCGCCTTCGTCATGCCCGGAATGTATCCCCGATGGGCCAGCTCCCTGAAACAGATGCGGCAGAGCTTGAACTTGCGATAGCAGCCACCGGACCGGCCGCACCGGGCGCACCGGGTGTAGCGGCGTGTCCGGAACCTCGGGGCTCTCTTCCACCGTTCGATCTGAGACTTCTTCGCCACCTATCGACGCTCCTTGAAAGGCATTCCCATCAACCTCAACAGCTCCATCCCCTCTTCCCGAGACTTCGCCGTCGTGCAGATCACCACATCCATCCCCTGAACACGGGTGATCTTGTCATATTCAATCTCCGGGAAGATCGCCTGCTCCGTCAGCCCGAAGGCGTAGTTGCCGCCCTGGTCAAACCCGTCGGGATCGACGCCGCGGAAGTCGCGGATCCGGGGCATCGCCACGTTGAACAGCCGGTCCAGGAACTCGTACATCCTGGCCCGCCGGAGGGTCACCTTCACGCCGACCGGCTGGCCTTCCTTGATCTTGAAATTGGAGATCGCCTTCTTGGCCCGGGTGATCACCGGCCGCTGGCCGGTGATCAGGCCCATCTCATGGGCAGCCTGCTCAACCACCTTCACATCCTGGGCCCCCTGGCCCACCCCCATGTTGATCACCACCTTGACCAGGTGGGGAGTCTGGAAACGGTTCCCGTAGCGAAACCGCTCCTTCAGGGCCGGGACGACGCTCTTCCGGTACCTTTCCAGGAGCCGGGGAACCTCGGGGACCGCTGAAACCTCAGGGGCCATCAGAAGTTCTCCTCACACCGGCGGCAGATCCGGGCCTTGGTTCCGTCGGCGAGCGCCTTGAAGCCGACCCGCACGGGCCGGCTGCAACGGGGGCAGACCGGCATGACCCGATCCAAAGGAAGGGGGCTCTCCCGGCTGATCACCGCTCCCTGGGGATTGGTCTGCGAACGCCGCAGGTGCCGCTTGACAAGGTTCAATCCCTCCACCGTCAATCTCCCCTCCGCCGGGAAGACCCGCAGTACCTTCCCCTTCTTTCCCCGGTTCTTCCCGGAGAGGACCACCACCTGATCGTCTCTCTTGACCCGGAACATCGGTCAGATCACCTCCGGCGCCAGAGAAACGATCTTGGTGAATTCCCGCTCCCTGAGCTCCCTCGCCACCGGGCCGAAGATCCTCGTCCCCCGGGGATTCTTCTGGACGTCGATGATCACGGCCGCGTTCCTATCGAACCGGAGCGTGGAGCCGTCCATCCGGCGGATCAGGTTCCGGGTCCGGACGACAACGGCGTGGACCACCTCCCCCTTCTTGATGGCCGCCTCAGGGGTGCTCTCCTTGACATTAGCGGTGATGATGTCCCCCACCTCGGCCCAGAGCTTTCCATGCTGGCCCAATACGCCGATCATCGAGGCCCGCCTGACCCCCGTGTTGTCGGCAATCTCCAACAGCGAACGCATCCGGATCATGGCGAGACGTCAATCCGTGGGCTGCGCAGCCGGCTGAACCGCCGGCCCGCCGGGCTGCTTCTTGTGGATCACTCCAACCGCCTCCAGCTCCGCCACCCGCCGGGCTTCCCGATCCTCGTCCCGCAGGCCGTGCCGCAGGATCTCCACGACGCGCCAGCGCTTCTCGCGGGAAAGGGGCCTCGTCTCCTCCATCCGGACCTCATCTCCGACCTGAGGCTTCAGCCCAGGGTCGTGGGCCTTGAATCTCTTGGCCTTCCGGATGACCCGTTTGTAGAGGGGATGCCGCACCAGGCGGGTCACCTGGACCACCACCGTCTTCGTCATCCGGTCCGAGACCACGGTCCCCACAAGCTCTTTTCGCTTCATGGCTTCTGCACCTTCGCCAGAGGCGAATCCGTCCCTGGCGCCAGCAGGGTCAGGATCCGAGCCACCTCCCGCCGGATCAGCTTGATCTGGTGGGGCTTGTCCAACTTGCCGCCTGCAGCCAGCATCCTCATATCGAGCAGATTCTTCTTCAAGGCGCCCAACTTCTGCCGGAGCTCCTCTTCTCCCAATTGTCTAAGCTCAGCAATCTTCACCGACACCCTCGCTCTTTCTTCACGCCGCCCGTGTGACGAACCGGGTCTTAAGCGGCAGCTTGGCCGCCGCCAGGCGCAAGGCGTTCTTCGCCAACTCCTGCGGGATCCCTTCCATCTCGACCAGGACCTTGCCCCGCTTCACCACCGCCACCCAGTACTCCGGCATTCCCTTGCCCTTCCCCATCCGGGTCTCGGCCGGCTTCTTGGTCACCGGCTTGTCGGGGAAGATCCGCAGGTAGATCCGGCCTCCCCTTCGGATATGACGGGTCAGGGCCACACGGGCCGCCTCCAGCTGGGTGTGAGAGATCCAGCCGTTCTCCAGAACCTGCAGCCCATACTCCCCGAAGCTCACCTGATAGCCGCGGGTCGCGATGCCTTTCCTACGGCCCCGCTGGGCCTTCCGATATTTGACTCGCTTAGGGATCAGCATCTTACTGAGTCGCCGCGGGCGGCGGCTTGGGCGGCTCCGCCTGCTGCTGAGCTTGGCGCTGCGCGGCTGCCGCTAGCGGAAGCGGCACCACTTGGCCCTCCTGCCTCGCCGGGGCGCGTGGCGGCGCCTCCGCCAGCGCCGGCCCCTTCGACCGCTTCGGCAGCAGCGAATCCCCCTTATAGATCCAGCACTTCACCCCGATCGCGCCGTAGGTGGTCCTGGCCTCCGCGAACCCGAAATCAATGTCGGCACGGAACGTTCCAAGGGGAATCTTGCCTTCCCTATAGCTTTCGACACGCGACATCTCAGCACCCCCCAGCCGCCCGGCGCAGCGGATCCTGATCCCCTTCCCGCCGGAGGTCATCGCCAACTGCACGGCCCGCTTCATGGCGCGCCGGAAACTGACCTGCCTCTCCAACTGAAAGGCGACGTTCTCCGCCACCAGCACCGGATGGATGGCCGGGTTGTTGACCTCCTTGATGTCGATGGCCACCTCCCGGCTCGTGATGGAGTTCAGCTCGTCCCGAAGGCGATCGATATCGGCTCCCCTGCGCCCGATGACGATCCCGGGCCTGGCGGAGTGGATGATCACCCGAACCTTGCTGGCCTTCCTCTCGATCTCAATCTGCGCCACCGCCGCATTGGAGAGGCCCTTCTTCAGATACCGGCGGATCCGGTCATCCTCGTTGACCAGCGTCCCGAAATTCTGCCGGGTGGCGAACCACCGGGAATTCCAGTTCCTGGTAAAGCCGAGCCGATTGGCGAGCGGAGGAACCTTATGTCCCATTCTTCTTCACATCCAGTTCAATGGTGAGATGGCACAGCCCTTTTCGATACTGGGTGCCCCGCCCCATGGCGGCGGCCCGGAAGCGCTTTATCCCCGGCCCCTGATCCGCCAGGATCTTGGAGATCACCAGCTGCTCCCTGCTCCAGGTCCCTTCCCGGGTGGCGTTGGCCACAGCGCTGTCCAGCACCTTGGAGACCGGCTTGCATGCCCCTTTGGCCAGATGCGCCAAGACCGCCTGCGCCTGCTCCACCCGCATCCCCTTCAAGAGACGGGTCACCGAGCGGACCTTCCGGACGGAAACCGGCAAGAATCTTCCCTTCGCTCGAGCAATCATCACGTCGGCGAGGGCGGCTTCGTGACGCCCTTGACTCCATGTTTCTTGAAAGTCCGAGTGGGGGAAAATTCCCCCAGCTTATGGCCCACCATGTTCTCCGTGATGAAAACCGGCAGAAACTTGTTGCCGTTGTGGACCAGGAAGGTGTGCCCCACAAAATCAGGGGTCACGGTGGATCGCCGGGACCAGGTCTTGATCGGCTTCTTCTCGCCGCTCTTCATCAGGCGCTCCACCTTCTCCATCAGGCTCCCGTCCACGAACGGACCCTTTCTTGTGGATCGTCCCACCTACCTTCTCCTCTTCACGATGTAGCGGCTGCTCGGCTTGCGCCTCGGCCGGGTCTTGAACCCTTTCGTCTGCCATCCCCAGGGCGAAACCGGGTGGGGGTTCCCCTGGCCCGACTTGCCCTCTCCTCCTCCATGGGGATGGTCGTGCGGGTTCATCGCCAGCCCCCGGGTGTGGGGCCGCCGGCCCATCCATCGGGAGCGGCCCGCCTTGCCCTGCGAAAGGTTCTCATGGTCCTAGTTCCCCAACTGGCCGATCGTAGCGTAGAAGTCCTGGGAAACCATCCGGATCTCCCCGGAGGGCAGCCGCAGGGTGGCCAGGACACCTTCCTTGGCCAACAGCTGCGCCGCCGTCCCCGCGGACCGAACGATCTGCCCTCCCCGCCCGGGCTGAAGCTCGATGTTATGGACGAAGGTCCCCAGCGGGATCGCGGCAAGAGGCAGGGCGTTGCCGGGCACGATCTCGGCGGCGGAGCCGGCCATCACCTGGGCTCCCACCGTCAGCTCCCGGGGCGCCAGGATGTACCGCCGCTCGTTGTCCGGATACTCGATCAGCGCCAGCCTGGCCGACCGGTTCGGATCGTACTCGATCGCCACCACCCGAGCGGCGAGGTCCCGCCGGTCCCTCTTGAAGTCGATGAGGCGGATCATCCTCTTGTGCCCGCCGCCCCGGTACCGAATGGTCACATGCCCGTCGGAGTTCCGGCCCCCGGAGCTCCTCAGTGGAACAAGGAGGGCCTTCTCCGGCTTGGCCTTCGTGATCTCCTCGAAGGTGGCCCCGGTCATGTGGCGCCGCGAAGGGGTGTACGGCTTGTATTTCTTTACGCCCATGGAAACCTCATGTCGCCACCTCGATCTTGGAGCCGGCCGCCAAGGTCACCACCGCCCTCTTGGTATTGGGCCTCCAGCCCCAGCGAAACCTCACCCGCCGAGGCTTTCCAGCGATCACCGACGTATTGACGTCCGCGACCTTCACCTTGAACAGCTCCTCCACCGCCCGCCTGATCTGAGGCTTGGTGGCCCGCTTGTCCACCCGGAAGATGTACTTCCGGTGAGCCAGGAGCTTGGTCCCCTTCTCGGTTCTCATGAGAAACTGGATCACGTCGGAGGGATCCCGCATCATCTAGGTCATCGCCTCCAACTGCTTCAAGGCCTCGGGGGTCGCCACCACCCGGGGGAAGAGCAGCAGATCGTAGCAGTTCAGGTCAGGGGCCGCCTTGACCGCCACCCGCCTCAGATTCCTGCAGAGACGGGCCAGCGAAGGATTCGGCCGGTCCACCACCAGAAGGGCACCCTCGAGGGCATTCATCCCTTTCAAGAATTTCGCCACCGCCTTCGTCTTCGACTCCAGCCCCTCGAGGCTCTCCACGGCCACCAGCCCCTCATCCCCCAGCTTGGCCTTCAGGCCCTCCACCAGCGCCTTGCGCCGAAGCTGCTGAGGGAGCGGGTACCGGTAATCCCGCGGATGCGGCCCGAAGACGATCCCTCCCTTTCGCCAGATGGGAGAGCGAATCGAGCCGTGGCGGGCCCGGCCGGTATGCTTTTGCCGCCAAGGTTTCCGCCCGCCGCCGCTCACCTCCCCACGGGTCTTGGTGTCGGCGGTCCCCTGCCGCTGATTGGCCAGGGCCATCCGAACCGCCTGCCAGAGAAGGGCGGTATCGGCCGGCCCCTCCAACGCCTTCGGAAGGGTCACCGTTCCGACCTTCTCGCCCGCCAGGTTATGAAGCGCGACCTCCGGCATTAACCTTTCGCTCCTTGCGGTTTCTGCTTTTCCTTGGGAGCCGCCTGCCCTTTGGCCGGCTGCGGTCTGGCCGCCTGCTGGGCTTGCGGTTGCTTCTTCTTGTGCGCGGATGGGTGGATCACCGCAACCCTTGGAGGCTTGCGGGACCTTCGGATCAAGACCACCGAGTTGTCGGAACCGGGGACAGCCCCCTTGACCAGCAGCAAGCTTTGGGCCGGATCGGTCCGGATCACCTCCAGCGCCTGCGTGGTGACCCGCTGGTTTCCCATGTGGCCGGGGAGGTGATGCCCCTTGAAGACCCGCGAAGGGTTCGTGCTCGAGCCGATCGAACCGGGTGCCCGGTGGGACATCGATCCATGGGTCTGGGGTCCGCTCTTCCAGTGCCATCGCTTGACCCCTCCCTGGAACCCATGACCGATCGAGGTCCCGGTCACATCCACCCGATCACCCGCCTTGAAGATATCCACCGTGACGACAGACCCGACGGCATGCTCCTCTTTCGGGGCCTCCGCCCCGCCTGGGACGGCGGGCATGCGGAACTCCCGCAGGATCCGCTTCTTGGAAAGCTCAAAACCCAACTGGAGGGCCCGGTACCCATCCTTCTGGACGCTCTTCGCCTGAACGACGGTGCAGGGCCCGGCGGCCAGGACGGTCACCGGAACCGGTCGGCCGTCCTCCCGGAAGACGACGGTCATCCCCAATTTCTTTGCAATCAACCCCACGCCGGGCCTCATTTGATCGCCACATCTACGCCGGCCGGCAGGTCCAGCTTCCGCAGGGCGTCGATCGTCTTGGAGGTCGGGTTCAAGATGTCGAGCAGGCGCATGTGCGTCTTCATCTGGAACTGCTCCCTCGATTTCTTGTCGACGTGCGGGCTGCGCAGCACCGTGTAGATCTCCCGCCTGGTCGGCAAGGGAACCGGCCCCGCCACCTCCGCCCCGGTCCTTCGGGCCGACTCCACGATCTCCGCGGCCGACTGGTCCAGGACCCGGTGGTCGTAGGCCTTCAACTTGATCCGGATCTTCCGCTGCTCCGCTGCCATGGTCTCCTACCGTCCCGCCCTGGCCTGCAGGGCTTCTCTTCCCTTCAACAGCTTCTCCGCGATCTGCGTCGGCACCTGAGCGTACATCAACGGCTCCATCGTGAAAGAACCTCGCCCCTGGGTGAGGCTGCGGACGACCGTCGCGTATCCGAACATCTCTCCCAAGGGGACCTCGCCGCGGATCACCTTGACGTTCGCCCTCTGCCCCATCTCTGAAATCCGGCACCGCCTGGAGTTCAGGTCCCCGATCACCTCTCCCATGTACTCCTCGGGGACCACCACCTCCAGCTTCATGATCGGCTCCAAGAGGACCGGGCCCCCGTGGCGGATTCCCTCCTTAAATCCGATCGAGCCGGACAGCTTAAAGGCCATCTCAGAGGAGTCCACCTCGTGGTAGGAGCCGTCCACCAGGGTCACCACGGCGTCAATCACCGGATAGCCGGCCAGAACCCCCCCTCGGGCCGCCTCCAGCACACCATCCTTCACCGCGGGGATGTACTCCCTGGGGATGGAGCCGCCGACGATCCGGTTGACGAACTGGACGCCGCTGCCCCGCTCCCCCGGCTCCATCTCCAGGACCACATGGCCGTACTGCCCGCGGCCGCCGGACTGCTGGATGAACTTCCCGACCGCCTCAATCTTCTTCGTGAGGGTCTCCTTGTAGGCCACCTGCGGCGGACCCACCTTGGTCCCCACCTTGAACTCCCGCTTCATCCGATCCACGATGATCTCCAGGTGAAGCTCCCCCATCCCGGCGATGATCGTCTGGGCGGTCTCTGTGTTGTAGGTGACCCGGAAGGAGGGATCCTCCTCCTCGAGCCGCTTCAGGGCCAGGCTCAGCTTCTCCTGATCCATCTTGGTCTCCACCTCGATCGCCAGGGAGACGACCGGCTCCGGGAAGATCATCGATTCCAGGAGGATCGGATGCTCCTTGTCGCAGATCGTCTCGCCGGTCTTCGTCTCCTTCAACCCGACCGCCGCGGCGATGTCCCCGGCGGAAACCTCCTGGACGATCTCCTGCTTGTTGGCGTGCATCTGCACAAGCTTGCCGATCCGCTCCTGCTGCTCCCGGTTGACGTTGTAAACATAGGAGCCGGACCGGAAGACCCCCGAGTAGACCCGGAAGAAGGTGAGCTTCCCCACGAAGGGATCGCTCATGATCTTGAAGGCCAACGCGCAGAAGGGCACCTTGGGGGAAGTCTCGCGGGTCTCCTCCTCGCGGGTCTCCGGATTGATCCCCTTCATCGGAGGGATGTCCAGAGGGGACGGCAGATAGTCGCACACGGCGTCCAGCAGGGGCTGAACCCCCTTGTTCCTGAAGGAGGCCCCGCAGAGGACCGGCACGATCCTGCCGGCGATCGTCGCCCGCCGGATCGCCGCCTTAAGCTCCTCCGGCGCGAGGAGCTTGTCATGGGCATAATGCTCCATCACCACCTCGTCGGCCTCGGCCAGCCGCTCCAGCATCTTGACCCGCCACTCGTGCACCAAAGGCTTCATCTCCTCGGAAACCGGCCTGGCCTCTATCTCCAGCCCCTTCTCATCGGTGTAGATCAGCATCTGCTCGTTCAAGAGATCCACCGGCCCTTGAAACTTCGACTCCGACCCGATGGGAAGCTGCAGCAGCACCGGGGCCGCCCCCAGCCGCTCCTGGATCTGCCCCACCGTCATGAAGAAATCGGCCCCCACCCGGTCCATCTTGTTGATGTAGGCCATCCGGGGAACATGGTACCGGTCCGCCTGGCGCCAGACCGTCTCGGACTGCGGCTCCACCCCGGCCACCGCGTCGAAGATCACGATGCATCCGTCCAGAACCTTGAGGCTCCGCTCCACCTCCACGGTGAAATCCACATGGCCGGGGGTGTCGATCAGGTTGAACCGGTGGTCCCGCCAGAAACAGGTGGTGGCCGCGGAGGTGATGGTGATCCCCCGCTCCTGCTCCTGGACCATCCAGTCCATCGTGGCCGTCCCCTCAGCGATAGTGGCTGAAGGCCTTGTTCGCCTCCGCCATCCGATGCATGTCTTCCTTCCTCTTGACGGCGGATCCCTGGCCCTGGTACGCGGCGATCAGCTCCTCCGCGAGCCGCTCCTCCATCGGCCTTCCGGCGCGGCTCCGGGCGAAGTCCCGCAGCCACCGCAGGGCGAGGAACGTGCCCCGGTCCTGGCGCACCTCCACCGGGACCTGATAGGTGGCGCCGCCCACCCGGCGGGATTTCACCTCAACGAGGGGCCGCGCGTTCTCCACCGCCTTCTGAAAGATCTCGAGCGAGTTCTGGCTGTTCAGCTTCTGACCGGCGATCCCCAAGGCCCCGTAGACGATCTCCTCGGCCAATGACTTCTTGCCGTCCCGCATGACCATATGGATGAACCTCTGGATCAGGCGGGACTCGAAACGGGAATCCGGATGGACCGTCTTCTTCTCCCTGCGTCCCCGTCTCATCCCCTATTCCTTCGGCCTCTTGGCCCCGTACTTGGACCTGGATTTCCGGCGCTGGTTCACCCCGGCCGCGTCCAGGGTTCCACGAACGATGTGATAGCGGACGCCCGGCAGGTCCTTGACCCGCCCGCCCCTGACCAGAACGATCGAGTGCTCCTGCAGGTTGTGCCCTTCCCCCGGGATATAGGCCGTCACCTCAATAGCGGTGGTCAACCGGACGCGGGCGATCTTGCGCAGGGCGGAGTTGGGCTTCTTTGGGGTCATGGTCCTGACCTGCAGGCAGACCCCGCGCAC